>NZ_LIAC01000007.1:0-330665 GCF_002210235.1 Flavobacterium sp. NLM | reverse complement strand
AACAATATAATTTTTCTACCGATGAAATGTTCTTACAGAACAAATAAACATGTAACATAAAAAGAGGCTGTCTCAACTTTTGAGACAGCCTCTTTTTATGTTAGATTATTAAAAAATGATGCTAATTCAAACGTTCCTACGGAACGCAAGCCATGATAACGATATAATCTTCTACCTATGAAATGTTCCTACGGAACAAGAAATATATAAAATAAAAAGGGCTGTCTCAAAAGTTGAGACAGCCCTTTTTCAAAGATTATTTCCCTACCGTTTGCTGAAATTGAGCGGGATAACGATCTCCCTTAATTGTAGTTTGAGCAAAAGCATCATCGATATTTTTAACATCTTCTGCAGATAAATGAATTGAAGCGCCGCCGATGTTTTCTGTTAATCGGTGTGATTTTGTTGTTCCCGGAATTGGAGCAATCCATGGTTTTTGAGCCAAAAGCCAGCCTAATGCAATTTGTGCAGGAGTTGCTTGTTTTTGAGAAGCAATTGCAGACAATAAATCAACTAATTTTTGATTGGCTTTTCTGTTTTCTTCACTAAAGCGAGGTAAATTATTTCTAAAATCCGTCGCTTCAAAACTGGTACTTTCAGTAATTGCTCCAGTTAAAAATCCTCTTCCCAATGGGCTAAACGGCACAAAACCAATTCCTAATTCTTCTAATACCGGTAAAACTTCTAACTCCGGTTCTCTCCACCAAATAGAATATTCACTTTGCAAAGCAGATACCGGCTGAACCGCATGCGCTTTTCTTATTGATGCTGCGCCCGCTTCAGACATTCCAAAGTATTTTACTTTTCCTTCCTGAATCAAATCTTTAACCGTTCCGGCAACATCTTCAATTGGCACATTTTGATCTACTCTATGCTGGTAAAACAAATCAATAACATCCGTTTTTAAACGTCTTAAAGATTCTTCTGCAACAGCCCTGATATTTTCTGGTCGGCTGTCTTGTCCGTTGAATGCTTGTCCGCCTTTAAAACCAAATTTGGTTGCAATAACAACATCTTTTCGAAACGGAGCCAGAGCCTCTCCTACCAACTCTTCATTGGCAATACCATAAGCTTCGGCAGTATCAAAAAAATTAATTCCCTGTTCGTATGCTTCTCTAATTAATTTTATTCCTTGTTCTTTATCTAACGCTGTACCATAAGCAAAACTCAATCCCATACAGCCCAATCCTAATGCAGAAACCTCTAATCCTTGTGTTCCTAATATTCTCTTTTCCATAATTTTATTTATATAAAAGTTTATTGTTATTTTTAACAGTACAAATTTCCTTCAATAAAACCAGTCGTATATAATACAGATTACTGCTATTATTACCATTTTTACTGATTTGAATAATCACGCTAAGTTATTAAGAATCTGAATAGTATATTTGTGTAGATATTTTTTTTCAAATACATCATGGACCAATTAAAACTCGAACAAGTTACACAGTATAATCAGTTAAAAGGTGTTGAAACGCAGCATCCTTTAATTAGTGTTTTTGATAATTCTAATAGTAACGCATTACCTAATAATACGCGCCTGCATTTTGGTTTTTATGCGGTATTTTTAAAAGCCGGTCATTGCGGTGAATTAAAATACGGACGTAATAATTATGATTACGATGATGGTACAATGGTTTTTGTAGCACCCGGACAAGTACTTGAAGTTAATAATACAGATAATTATAAATCGACAGGCTTAACACTACTTTTTCATCCTGATTTGATAAAAGGAACTGCACTGGCTAAAAATATAAATCAATATTCGTTTTTTTCTTATGATTCGCACGAAGCGCTTCATTTATCTTTAAAAGAACAGCAGATCATAAAAGATTTATTCAGTAAATTAGACTACGAATTAAGCCAGTCTATTGATAAACACAGTAAAAATATTATAAGCAATACAATTGATCTGCTTTTAAATCATTGCGTGCGTTTTTATGACAGACAATTTATAACTCGCGAAAACATCAATTCTGATATTTTATCAAAGTTTGAAAATTTGTTAAACGATTATTTTCAATCAGAAATGGCACAAGATTCCGGTTTGCCTTCTGTTGGCTATTTTGCAGATCATTTACATCTTTCTCCTAATTATTTTGGAGATTTAATCAAAAAAGAAACAGGAAAATCAGCGCAGGAACACATTCATCTTAAGTTGATAAATCTGGCCAAAGAACGAATTTTTGATGCAGAAAAATCAGTTAGTCAGATTGCCTCAGAATTAGGGTTTAAATATCCGCAGCATTTTAATCGAATGTTTAAAAAGAATACCGGTTACACACCAATTGAATATAGAAATCTAAACTAAACGAATGCTGGACGACTTTCCATTTTACCTCGGTCTTTTAATTATCATTTTGCTGCTCATTATGCTGGGCAATAAAATAAAAGTAGCTTATCCTGTACTTTTAGTATTGGCGGGATTGGTGATCAGTTTTATTCCGGGCATTCCCGTTATAAACATTGAGCCGGAACTTATCTTTTTTATTTTCCTTCCGCCTTTATTATATGAAGCAGCGTGGACAATTTCATGGAAAGAGTTGTGGCGCTGGCGACGCATTATTACAAGTTTTGCTTTTATTGTCGTTTTTATCTCGGCACTTTCAGTTGCGTTAGTGGCTAATTATATTATTCCCGGATTTTCATTGGCTTTAGGTTTTGTTTTAGGCGGAATTGTTTCGCCGCCGGATGCCGTAAGTGCCGGAGCGATTTTAAAATTTGTTAAAGTTCCCAAAACCATTTCGTCCATATTAGAAGGCGAAAGTTTATTGAATGACGCATCTTCCCTTATTATTTTCAGATTTGCGATGATTGCCGTAGCGACCGAGCAGTTTATATTTTACAAAGCAGCAATAAGTTTTAGCTGGATGATTTTTGGCGGCGTTGCCATTGGTTTATTAATTGGCTGGCTTTTTATGAAAGCGCATAAATATTTGCCAACAGATGCTAATGCTGATATTGTGCTGTCCTTATTAACGCCTTATATTATTTATCTCGCTGCCGAAGAAGTCCATAGTTCCGGAGTATTGGCGGTTGTAAGTTGCGGATTGCTTTTGTCTAATAACCGACATCGTTTTTTGAGCAGCAGATCGCGGATACAAGGTGTAAATGTCTGGGAAAGTTTATGCTTTATTTTAAACGGATTGGTCTTTATGCTGATTGGGTTAGATTTACCCCAAATTACAAAAGGACTTGAAGGCGTAAGCCTTTTAACGGCAATTGTATATGGCGTATTAATTACGCTTGTTTTGATTGTAAGCCGAATGATATCATCTTACGGTGCGGTAATTGTCACTTTAATTGCCCGAAATTTTATCACAGTTGCAGACAGAAGGCATCCCGGTTATAAAACGCCTTTTATTTTGGGCTGGACTGGAATGCGCGGCGTGGTTTCATTAGCAGCAGCATTATCTATTCCCGTTTATTTAAATAATGGCAACGGATTTCCGCAACGAAATCTTATATTATTTATCACTTTTATTGTGATTCTTTTGACATTATTAATTCAGGGATTAACACTTCCTTATTTTATTAAAAAAATTAAACTGCCTAATATCTACGATGTACCACGTGAAGAAGCTTATCATCAAATACGACAAGAATTAGCTGAATTTGCTTTACACTATTTAAAGACAAATTATGACGGTCAGGTAGAAAATAATACTTCATTGCAGCATCTTATTCAAAAATGGGAACAGCATATTAAAGGAATCGACGATGAATCGATAAGTCAGGATCTTAAACATATTTATCTCGATTTATTAAATCAGCAAAGACAATGGCTCATCAACAGAAATAAAGAAGATCAGACTTTAGATGAATCTATTATTCGCAGACAAATGCATTATCTGGATATTGAAGAAGAAAAATTGAGATATCTTTAGATTTAACCATAAAAAAACAGCCTCGAATTGGGCTGTTTTTTTATTAAGACTGAAAAGTTGTTTTCGTCTTATTTAGGAAGTTTAGCAAGAAATTTTAAAATATCATTTCCTATTTCGTTTACGTGTGTTTCAAGTGCAAAATGTCCGGTATCATAAAATTTTACCTCAGCATTTGGGCTGTCTTTTTTATACGCTTTTGCTCCGGCTGGTAAAAAGTAAGGATCTTTATCTCCCCAAACAGCCAGTATCATTGGTTTTTTGGTTCTAAAATATTCCTGAAATTTTGGGTAAAGCGCCACATTCGTTCTGTAATCTTTTACAAGATCAAGCTGAATTTCAATATTTCCCGGACGATCTAAAAAGTGCTGATCCAGTGTATAAGTTTCGGGAGCTATCAGGCTTTTATCAGCTACTCCGTGAAAGTACTGAAATTGGGTAACTTCTTTAGAAACAAAAATATTAAGTGCGTCGCGATTCGCTTGAGTTGGCTCTTTCCAATATTTCTGAATTGGATTCCATTCGCTGCTTAAACCTTCTTCATAAGCATTTCCGTTTTGGGATATAATCCCTGTAATTTTTTCCGGATTTGCCAAAGCAAGTCTAAAACCAGTTGGCGCTCCGTAATCAAATACATAAATCGCAAAACGTTTTAAACCAAGCTGATCGATAAAGCCCTGCATCGTTTTAGCCAAATTATCAAAAGTGTAAGCAAACTGTGTATGATCTGGCGCATCAGAATAACCAAATCCAGGTAAATCTGGAGCAATCACACGGTATTTTTTACTTAAAATAGGAATCAGGTTTCTGTACATATGCGATGAAGTTGGATATCCATGAAGCAATAGTACAACTGGAGCATCTTTTGGCCCAGCTTCACGATAAAAAATATTCAGTCCGTCTACCTTTATGGTATTAAAATGTGTGGTCTGAATTTCAGTATTACTTTTTGCTGCAAAAGATTTTTCTTGTGCATTTGCATCTATTCCGGATAGCGCTGTTAAGGTTAATATTAGCGCTGCAGATTTAATTGTGTTTTTCATATTTTCAATTGTTTGATACAAATTTACTTTGTATTTTTGATATCTAAATATGATATGTTATGATCATATTAATCACTAATAATGATACAATGAATAGCAATGATCTTAAAATATTTGAAGCTGCCGCAACACTCGGAAGCTTTACAAAAGCTGCAGAAGCTACTTTTACTGTACAATCGAATGTTACGGCACGCATAAAAAGTCTGGAAGAAGAATTTGAAACCGAACTTTTCAAAAGAGTTTCCCGAAAGGTTGTACTTACGGAAGCCGGCGAAACATTATTAAAATATGCGAAGAAAATAGGAAACCTATTAAATGATGCAAAAAATGATATTCAGAATTCAGATCAAATTGGAGGAACGGTACGCATTGGCTGTATTGAAACCACGATGGCATTAAAAGCACCTGATATTATTAATAATTTTAGCGAAATTTATCCGGCGGTTGAACTTGAGTTTCATTCGGCGGCATTATCAACACTTGTTCACGATGTATTAAATTATAAACTGGATGCCGCATTTGTTATAGCGCCTATAAATATTCCAGAACTGGAACAAGTAGTTGTGCGCAACGAAAAGCTTCTTATACTTTCTCCACCGGGAACAAATAAATTAGAAGATATTCTTAAAGAAGATCCTTTAAAAATTGTAGTTTTTGAAAAAGGCTGTGTTTTTAGGTCCCGACTTGAAACCTGGTTAAGCTCAAAAGGAATCACACGTTACAAAAGCACCGTACTTAATTCTATTGAAGGAATTATCAATTTTGTTGAAGCAGGTTTAGGAATCAGCATTCTTCCCGAAGAAGTAATTAACACCTATTACAGCGGCAGAAATATAAAAACTTTTCCGGTAAGCAAGGAGTTAAATACGATGACAACTTTATTAATTTATCGAAATGAAGAGCTCCATTCTAAAGCCCTAAATGCTTTTATTGAACAATACAGAGAACCTGCAGCAGTTTAAACTTTGATCCTTGACTTCCTTTTAAAATAAATAGAGAAGGAAATACAGCCAAATAGTTCATAAAAAAGTTTTTTTTAGTGACCAAAATCATTAACTTGTTATAGAATTAGAACTAATACCCCCTTATTTATGAGGTTTATTTCTAAAATTTTTCAAAACAAATTATACACGAAGTAATCATTCTAACATTAGAAAACACAATTACTCATTGTGCTAAAAAACCAAAAACTATGCGAGTATCAGTAGTCCGAAAAAGTATAAAATTCACCCCAGATTCCAGAAGAGTTGTTGCCCGATATTTTATGAATGGTTATGAGCGAACCCAGCAAATGGTGCTTCGGATTATGACATTGGATGAAAAACAAGTATTGGAAACTTTAGAGCAGACTCTTCGTGAATTTGCCAGACGCCATCGCAATATTTCGGCTATATTTTTTAGACACTGCGAAAAAATAAGGCCTATTATCGAATCCATGCAAGTCGATTATGAAGCGATGTCTTTGAATCGAAAAATGCTTATTGGTTCTTATTGCACTATGGAATATGCGATTGAATCTGCTGCTATTTTTAATCCCTCAATTGTAGAAGATTTTGATCAGTCGGGTCTCGAAGTTGGCGAAAAACGAGTTATTATTTCTTTTCGTGCTACGGGCGAAGGGCATATTTCATCTATTGTTTTTAGAAGAGGAATTCTGGACAGAGACAACAATCTTCAGATCATGAAAATTGGTCATCATATTGATAAGGCCGAAATTGAACATAAAACTTTATTCAATAAAGAGCGATTTTTGACCAAGCTGATCGAAATGCATACGCAGGACAAATACATCGATCAAATTATGCAGGGTTTACCGGATGAATTTGAGTTTGCTGTCCTTAAAAGTTTATTAACCACAGCATTGGGCGATCCGTTGATTCGCCAGGAAAGAAGAGTTGCTCTTGAAGAAATTCTTTGGCTGGCCAATTCGTTTTACGATTTGCAATTCAAACACGATTCTGATATTACGGAGCGTGTTATTTTCCCAATATCCGATTCTGAAAGCCGCGGAATTGAAGACGCACGTTTTGTTCGTTTTACCGATGACGATGACTCTGTTCGTGTAATGGCAACTTATACTGCCTATAATGGTCACGCTATTTTACCAAAACTAATTTCTACAGAAGATTTTTATTCTTTTAGAGTAATGCCTTTACACGGAGAAGGCGCCCAAAATAAAAACCTCGCTTTGTTTCCAAGAAAAATAAAAGGAAAATATGCGATGCTTGCCCGAATTGATGGTGTAAACAATTACATTATGTATTCGAACCGCGCAACGCAATGGAACAATCCCGTTTTATTACAGCAGCCGCGTTATACCTGGGAACTTACCCAAATAGGAAATTGCGGTTCTCCGCTTTGGACCGAGGAAGGCTGGCTTGTTATTACACACGGTGTTGGTACAATGCGTCGTTACTGCATTGGCGCGTCGTTATTTGATCTTGATGATCCGTCAAAAGAAATTGGAAGACTTAGCGAACCGTTACTTTCTCCATTAGAAGATGAACGTGAAGGTTATGTTCCAAATGTGGTGTATTCCTGCGGGGCAATTATTCACAATAATAGTTTGATATTACCGTATGCTGTTTCTGATTATTCATCTACTTATGGTGTGGTTGATATGGTGGAATTGTTGGATGCTTTGAAGAAGAGTAAGTAAAAAATTTATCTTTTATTCAATCAGTACTAAAGTGAGATTACGTTATCTTTACCTAGATTATTGTACATCAATTAGTAATGGAATCACTACGCGCTATTTTTACCGAAACATTAGGATTGAGTTCCGATCATTTTGAAGAATTCTTAAAAGAATTACATCTTAAAACACTGAAGAAAAAAGAACATTTAATTCAGGAAGGTTCTGTTTGCGATTTTATTGCTATCGTAATTTCGGGAACCTTGAGATCGTATGTGCAAAATAATGACGGAGAATTCAATAATGATTTTTATCTCGAAAATAGTTTTGCAAGTGCGTACACGAGTTTTTTAACGCAAATGCCAACAAACTGTAATATAGAAGCTTTAACCGATGTTGAATTATATTACATCACGCATAAGCAGTTTCATTCGTTGATCGAAAAAGACACTAATTACTTAAAACTTGCCAAATATATATCTGATAATTATTTCATCAGAAAATGTAAAAGAGAAACTTCTTTCCTAAAAAATTCTGCTGCCGAAAGATTAGAAATGATCCGAAAGCTTTATCCTGAAATTGAGCAGAAAGTACCGCAATATCACATTGCCTCCTATTTAGGAATTAAGCCGGAATCTTTAAGCCGAATAAAACTCTTAACATACATCAATAAATAAGTCTGTTGTTATAATGAGCTTTGTACTTCATTAATTATTAAATATTTGAAGTATGCCTATTATAAATTTAAAAGTCAGCGGCGAAGAAGACGCTGCTTTAGCAAAAGAATTAGCGGTAATTATTAGCGGCCTTACCAAAAAGGTGCTGAATAAAAAACCCGAAGTTACGGTTGTAACGGTTTCATTTGTTCCAGAAAATTTTTGGTTTATTAATTCTGAATCGCTGGAAGATTTACAAACAAAAAGTTTTCATCTTACAATTAAAATTTCTGATTCTACCAATCTAAAAAACGATAAAGCCAATTATATCGATGCTGTTCACGAAGCATTGACACTTCGATTAGGTGGAATTCATCCGGTAAGTTATACGGCAATCGAAGAAATGAAGGCTGATGCGTACGGTTATGAAGGATTAACTATTGAATACAAACTGATTCATAATCGTATAAAATTAGAGAAATGAAATATATAAAACCATTGATTTTGGGCTGTTTGATTTTCATTCAAAATACAAATGCACAGCAAAAAACAGATAACAAAAAAGAAATAAATGTCATTATAGAAAAGTACAGCGAAAGTGTGATTAAAAGAGATTCCATTGCGTTTTACGATTTATTTAATGACGGAACTGTGACCTGGTGCGCCGCGCTTATGGATAAATCACAAAATAAAGAAATAAAAACAAACGGAAAAGAAAAAGCCCGATCGAATTATTTTTCCGGGACTTATAAAGGTTTTATGAGAAGTTTATTCCGTCATCAATCTACCGAAGATAAGTTTGACAACATTCATATTATTGAAGATGGAACTGTCGCCGCCGTAACAATGGATTATAGTTTTTGGGCAGATAATAAAATGACCAATTTTGGCGGTAAATATTTAACGTTAATAAAAAGAGACGGTAAATGGAAAATTACCAGCGTCATTTATTCCTTAGAGCTTACTTCTTATTTTAAACAGCCTTCGCTTATAGACAGAAAAAAAGAGAAGAAATTACAATTATTATAAACCTTGAATCAGAAAAACAAAACCCTTAAACATTGATTTGTTTAAGGGTTTTATAGTTTAAAATTCAGAATAATTAATCTAAACCAGGAATGGTAATATCCCAAAATTTACCTGATGCTGTGTTTAAAAGAATAGCATTATAAATTCCGTCTGCAGAATCTTCTGTAGTAAATGGCGCTTGGTTTCCGCCTAATTTAGTTTGAACCCAGCCCGGATGAATTGGCGTAACAATAATTTCTTTATCAATTACTCTGGTTGCCAGCATTGCCGCATACATATTAATGGCATTTTTTGACAATCGATAAGCTGTTCCATTTGGAGCTGCATTTTTCAATAATCCCATACTGCTTGAAATAAAAGTAATTTTTCCGCCCGTTTTAATATTTTTTAATAACGACTCTGTAAAGAAAATTACACTCGTCACATTTGTATTAATGGTTTCGGTAAAGGAATCAAAATCAGGTTGATTTGAAAAAGCATCGGGAGCAATCCCGGCATTATTTACCAGTAAATCAATATCTGTCGTAATGGCTAAAATTTCACTAATAGCGTTCTCTCTACTTTCCTGATTGGTAGCTTCTAATGGAATCACTTTTAAATTCGAATGCGAAAATTCATCTAACTTTCCAGATCTTGTTGTTCCTATTACATTATAATTTTCGTTTAGTAATTTTTTTGTCAAGGCTAAACCTATTCCACTGCTTATTCCTGTTATTACAGCTGTTTTATATAATTTGTTCATTTCGTTTTTATCTTAAATTAATTATTGGGTTTAAATCCGCCGCTTTGCATTAGTAAACCAAACCAGTCTTCTAAATGCCAGGTATGTGTTATTTTTCCATCTTTTAAATAATGAAATTCATGTATTGCGACAGACACTTTTTTGTCCGTTGCCGGTATGCCAATCAATTCTTTATTGTGTGTAAATACAATTTCAGCTCTTACCGCCGCACGTTCATGCGTTCCGAAGATTTCTAAAATATTGATTTCGATATCGGGAAAATCAGTTGTAAAACCTTTAATAATATCTTGTAAACCTTTTGGGCCTGCTGCCTGATTGGGCAAAAGCGGCATATCTTTCCAGTCCGGCGTACAGATTTCATCTAATAATTCAGGTTGTTTTGTTCCCCAAATTGCATAAAAGGTTTTAATCGATTCTATTTCGGATCTTGTTAATCCTTTCACCATTTCTTCTTTATTTGTCTCCATAATTTTTCATGTTTTTCAGTCGTTTTTTCTGCAGAAAAATGGCTCATTATTATTTCTTAACTACTTTTGTTTCCAATAGTTCTACAAATAAACTATCAATAGTTTATATTTGCAACTAATGCAGTTTGATTTAAGAAAAATTGCGGTAACTAAAAAGTAACTTATGGCACGAAAACTCCTTGAGAATAAAGATTCTTGTTCAATGCTTCACACAATAAATATAATTGGCACTAAATGGAAGCCGCTTATCCTGTATTTACTGGCTAATAAAAGCGTACGTTTTGGAAAACTCCTTTTCTTTATGGAAGGTGTTTCGAGAAAAGTATTAACCGATCAGCTTCGTGAACTTGAAGAGGATGGTTTTATTTTGAGACAGAAATTTGGAGAAGTACCGCCAAGAGTAGAATATTCCTTAACAGAAAAAGGAAAATCTTTTCTTCCGGTTTTAAAACAAATGTGCGACTGGACGATTCAATGGAATCCGGAAATTTCGTTTATGGATTGTAAAATAGTTTTGCCTTTAGAAGATTAAATTCGCCCAAATTATTATCTTTTTAAATTCGGGATTTTCTCTGTCAAATTCTTCCAATAACGTTTTGGCATGTGCTGTAAATGCAGTTTCGTATTTTTTCTCGATTCGATATTAACGCTGCTAAAATAACGACGCCAGAGATTCTGAAAAAACTCCTCATCGTCGTCACATATTTCGGCTAAAAATTTAGAGGAATTGGAATCAGCAGTAAACTCTAATTGTACCGATGTTGTATTTTCGAGATCGTAATAAATGCCGTATTTGCGTTTGGCATCATAAATTAACCAACGCTGATCGGCATAACGGTTTTTAAAATGTCTTTCTATCAAAGGCAAAACATCGCAGTCTGGTTCTACGATTGCGTAATACAAATTGTCTTTGGTCAATTTAAACCGAACAAAAGCTTCCATCCGGTGGCTTTCTCTTCCGGTTAAATGAGCGGCTTTTCTAACTTCTAAAACTGGTGAATTAGATAAATCACCTTCCACATTTATGGAACTTGAAAAAATATATTTTACGTATTGAAATAAGGTTTCGTCAATTTTATCATTTTCAGATAAAAATGCTCTGTAAATATTGGCAAAACCTTCTTTTGACAACTTTTGTTTTAATCCGTTTAAAACCCGTTTTGCTTTTACTAAATCTGTTGCTACCAAATGTTTATTCGAAAAAAGCAAAGCATTTGAAACTTCGCTTTTAGCAAAAACCACATCTTCGAGTTTAAGTTCGTAGATTTCAAATACAGCCGAAAGCCAGCCTTCAAAAGTACTATCGTAAATTATTTGTGTCATTGGGTTTAAAATAAAGAAAGCTGATTTGAAAAATCGTTTTTGTATTTACTTTTCTGCGTATTTAAAATATGATCTTTTATTTGGATGGAAGTCAAATCCCGCTGCAATTGAAAAGGCGAAGCAAAAGCCAAAAAATATTTTGACCTGCTGTAGGCGATTCCTAATTTTTGTAAATCTTCGGGCTGCAATCTTTTAAATTTTCTGGCGGCGACAATCTTATAAGCACTTCTAACTCCGATTCCGGGAATTCGGAGAATTAATTCTAAATCGGCAGTATTGATATCAACCGGAAATTGGTTTAAGTTTCGCAAAGCCCAGCCCAGTTTTGGGTCAATATCCAAATCCAGATTCGGCTGATCGAAACCTACAATTTCATTTACATTAAATCCGTAAAATCGAATTAACCAATCGGCCTGATACAACCTATTTTCCCGAATCATAGGAACTGGTGTCCCAATTGCAGGAAGCCGATTGTCGTAACTTATGGGCACATATCCCGAATAATAAACGCGTTTCATGTTCATTTGTTCGTAGAAATAATTCGCCATTCCTAGAATTTCCATGTCATTTTCTCTGGTTGCGCCAATAACCATTTGTGTACTTTGACCCGCCGGAGCAAAAAGCGGTGCTTTGTAGTTTAGCTTTTTTTCTTCTTTATGACCAACAATTTCATTTTTCAGATATTCCATTGGCTTGATCACATCGATATGATTTTTATCTGGGGCTAGTAATTTAAGACTTTGTTCTGTTGGCATTTCTACATTTACGCTTAAACGATCGGCATAAAGTCCTGCCTCTTTTAGTAATTCGTCGCTCGCACCCGGAATCGCTTTTAAATGAATATATCCATTAAAGTTTTCTTCTAACCGAAGTTTCTTTACGATTCTCACCAAACGTTCCATTGTATAATCGGGATTATCAAAAATACCCGAACTCAAAAACAAACCTTCAATATAATTTCTTCGGTAAAAACCAATGGTCAAATCCACCACTTCCTGCACGGTGAAAGCGGCCCGTTTTACATCATTGCTTTTTCTGCTCACACAATACGCACAATCGAAAATACAATGATTGGTCAGTAAAATTTTAAGCAGCGAAACACAGCGTCCGTCTTCGGTATACGCATGACAAATTCCCTTTCCCAATGCATCGCCAAGTCCTTTGCCTTTATTTTCCCGTTTGCTGCCGCTGGACGAACACGAAACATCATATTTTGCTGCATCGGCTAAAATTGCCAATTTCTCCATCACTCTTTCGTGTACCATTTTGACCTTTTTTATTTGTTTTTGGAATAAAATTTTATCAATTCAAAATTAGGGATTTGGCATTGAGAAGGGTCGGGAATTAATGTTCTAAATTGTATCAAATTTTCAAGCTAAAATCAACAATAACAAAGCTTTTCTTAATAATTATCTCACTCAGGATAAAATAGTTAAAGTTTAAAAACAGGTATAAATACGTGGTTCAAAATTTTTGAATATTTATACATTGCGCTAACAGTTTAGAAAGTTTTTTTAGCCCCCTTTAAAATTATTTTTCAATTCTTTTTTTGATAAAATGGAGACTACTGTATTAGCGAATAAAATTTAAGAAATAAAAAAAGCTAAAGCAATGAATTTTGAAAAAGGACAAGATGTATCCTACACAACTTTAAGCGGGAGATCTTACAGGGCTATTGTATTAGAAAGAAAATTAGATTTTAAAAAGGGACTTATCAAAAAATCTGCAATGAAAGAAATGACTTTTCATTATTTGATTGAAGTCTATAGAAATGATCTTAGGGAACAAATTCTTTGTACAGAGGATCAGATTAAGCTTTTAGAGCAAAAGGTATGTGTGCAGAAAGCGGCTTAAACGCTTTTTACTAAAATGAAATTTTCATTTCCTCCTTCATCATTTCTACCTTTCTTATTTTTTGGAATAAATTTTTATCATTTCAAAATTAGGATTTTGATTGAGAGACAAGGTTAGGATTTTTTATTCTTGATTCTATTAAAATTGTTTTAAGATTATACTGATTTAGGCTTATTTAGTTTTAAAATCAGGTATTTATACTTAGTATTTATTTTATAATTATGTTGATGTTTGTCTTTTAGTTAAAGTAATTTTTAAGAAAAAAATTATGGAAGAAAAACATTTCTGCAGAACATGTAAAGGATTACGAAATCACAAAGAACTTCATACAAAAAAATTAAGAAGCGAAGACGATGATGATTTTTTTATTTGGTTTGAACAATACTCAATAATTGAGTGCTTAGGATGCGAAACAATTTCATTTTTAAAAATTTATGGAGATACCGAAATGGTTGATTATGATGAACATGGTAGTCCTGAATATTATTATGATAAAATGATCTTTCCTCCATATTTATCAAAAGGAAGAGAACTTGAATTACAAAATTTTATTCCTGAAAATATAAGAGGTATTTATATTGAGACCATATCTGCTTTCAAGGCGGATTTGTCCATTTTAACTGCTGGAGGTTTAAGAGCAATAATAGAAGCTTTATGTAATCACTTAAAAATAAAAAACGACAACTTATCTGTCCGAATTGACTTATTGCACAAAAAAGGGCATCTAACATTAAGTGAATCTAAAAGATTGCATTCCATAAGATTTATGGGAAATGATGCATTACATGAAATTGTAAAACCAAATAAAGATCATTTATTCTTATTATTAGAAATCATCAATCACTTGTTAGCAAATTTGTTTATTAACGATAAGATAATTAAAGGTAAAGTCGAAACTTTAATTGATAATTATGATGAGTTTTTAAGGCTGTTAAAAACAAAAATTACTGTTGAAATAGTTGAAAAAAAATTAACTCTTTTAGAAGTTTTGGGCAAATCAAAAAAACTTCTTTCTAAAGAAAATATACTTGAATATGAAAAAAAGTTTATTGACGAAATAAATGATTCTAAATACGATTTTATTAAATCAGAAAATGAAGATGGCATAAATTATTATGAGATTATAAAAGTACCATCCGTATCATATATTTTTTAATTGTACAAAAATAAATTTAAAGTGTTTTTTATTTAAAAAGATTAATTATTTATGGCTACACGAAACGCTATTGAGGCTTTTAAATTTTCTTATGATGACTTAAGTTCATTTAATTTAAAAAAGGTTACTAGAGAAGATCTAGGTTCTGGAGCATTTGTTGAAGTTAAACCGATAATTGATAAATTTTCTAAAATAGTTTTAAGAATTATTCCATATTTAGAATTATTAGACGAAACATCAATTATAGAGTTCTCTCAGATTTTTGAAGAAACAAGTTCTGTTTTAAAAGACATAATTAAATATGACGACAGCACTTTTTTAGCCCAAAAAATTCAATTGAAAGCGAAATTTGAAGAGATAAATAATAGATTTATTACTGTCTGGTCAAAAATCGTCGGAATGATTCATGAACTTGAGAATGAAAATCAAAAATCAAGTATTGAACGAGAGTATTCCGAACTTATAAAGCAAACGGAGGAAGATTCTGAAGAAATTAAAAAATAGATTAATTAATGAAGTTGATGACTTTGAAAAAAGATATACCCCAACATTTCAAAAAGCTGAAATAACAGAACAAGTAACTGTTTTTAATGAACAAGCTGAAAAATTTTTAAAAAATTCCGCTAATTGGATTAAAGCAATCATCTTTACTATAATAGCACTTATAATTACAATTATAATAATTTTTAAATCATTTTGTTTTGAATTAAATTGTTTTAGCAATATTAAAGATTTAGATTACAATAAAGTTTGCGAGGATTGTAATCGCCTAATTTTGTACTTAGAAATATTTAAAGCTGTAATATTTCGCTTATTTATCATATCCTCACTTTTATATATTTTAAATTTTTGTGTAAAAAATTATAATGCATCTATGCATAATTATACTGTGAATAAACATAAAGCTAATTCTTTAGATGCATCAATAAGATTGTTGGAAAGATTATATTCTGAAAAAGCTAAAGATGAAGTTTTAACAAATGCAGCAAACGCCATTTTCTCACATCAACCAACAGGTTATAGTAATAAAGATCCTGAAAACTTACAATCAACAATAACAGAAAAAGTATTTGAAAAAATCAATCCCCTTGATAAATAAAATAATACATATTAAAAGAGAAAATTCTATACATATCCAAAAACCACGTTAAAATCCGAATCAAATAACATTTTTGCATATAAAATATATTTACCAAAAGCTTCAACCTATTTCAAACATTCGTAAGATTCAAAGTTATTTGTAATAAACTAAATCAAAGAATCAACAACTTTTTATTTTTAAAAAGACTAACAAACTTTAATTTAAAACTACACTAAAACCTCTTCATTATTCAATCCTAAAATCTTACCGTAAGCTACGGCAGCTTTATGAACCTGAACAAACCAGTCTTCAGCAGCATTATCATCGGCACCATCAGAAATGTATTTAAGACATAAAAACGGGATGTTCTCTTTCATTGCGATCATGGCTAAAACATAGCCTTCCATATCTACAACATTGTAGGCATCAGAGCAATGTCCCATTTCAAAATTATCGCCTGTTCCGCAAATACCTTCTTTCAGGTTATCCATTTTCAAACCGTATTCCAAGACTGTAGGCAGCCCCGACAATGGCGTTTCATATTGTGCGTAACCTAATCCCTGAACATCCATGTCTCTTTGTACAAATTTAGTACAACAGATAACGTCTCCTTTTTGAAAAAAGCTGCTTCCCGCAGATCCTAAATTAACTATTAATGAAGGTTTTTTATTCTGAATAGCTTTAGACAATTCATATGCTGCATTAACTTTTCCAATCCCAGTAATCAATGTATTGTAATTTTTAAAAACTTCTGCCGCTTCTGCTTCAAGAGCAAAAGAGAATAATATATCGTCGATGGAAAAAGATTGGTTTTGATTAATTTGGATCATGGATAATTTGAGTTTTTAGTCCGCAAAAATACGTTTAAAAAAGTTTTTCTATTTAAGATATTTCTTCTAATTCTAAAAAACACGTTAAAATCCCAATCAAATAACAGTTTTTCCATTTAAAAAAATATATTTGTCAAAAGCAGTTTTCCTTAGAACCGAAAAGACATTTTGTATGGATAATGAAAAATTTATTTTCTGCCTCGAAGGCGTACAGGACGTAGATACCGTTACGACTACTGATGTGGTTAAAAATCTGGAAGAAATTGCTATTGACCAGGGAATTGCAAGTATTTATAAAGCCTGCGATACGATTGAAGGTTTAGAAGAAAGTTTGAATACGCTGCTTTATGACGATCATAATTTTAAAGATTATGAAATCATTTATCTTGTAATGCCGGGACAGGAAAACAACATTTGTCTTCATGATTATTACTACAGCCTCGAAGAAATAGCCGAACTTTTTGAGGGAAAAATGAAAGGAAAGATTATTCATTTTGCCAATAAAAAAAGACTGGACCTCAACGACGAAGAAGCGCAATATTTTCTGGACATTACCGGAGCGCGCGCCATTTCGGGTTACGGATCTACTTATAATAAAATTGCCAGCTGCAGTACAATCGACAAAGCGTTTTTTAGTTTGTATCAGGAAAACGACGACCTAACAGAAGTGGTAGAAGATTTGTACCAAAAACATTATGCGCTTTGCAAATTACTTGATTTTAGATTGTATTATTAAGTATGAGCGCCAAAACAACCGAAAAAATAAAAACGTATAATCCTTCAAGGTTTCGGGAGAAATTTCTGGGAGAGGACAATCCTATCCATTTGCTTTTCAAATCAAATTCTGATCATTTTTTCTGTTTGGAGATTGAGGAAATCATGCAGATGCAATATCCGGTTCCGCCTTCTAAACATTCTTGTCATACTTTAATTTTTATTACCTCTGGTCAGCATGTTATGAAATTAGGTTATCAGGAATACATTACTACCGATAACGAAATGATTATGGTTCCGGCGGGTCAGATTTTCTCTCTTGATAATGTAAACAGTATACACAAAGGTTTTATCTGCCAGTTTCATCCTGATATTTTAATTGGGAAATACGGCAGCCGTGAAATGCTTAATGAATTTGATTTCATAAAAATTTCTGGTAATCCGAAAGTTGCTTTTGCCAGCAAAGATGTTCCTGATATTACCGCTATTTTGAATCGGTTGCAAAAAGAATATTCAGAAACGGAGAGTGCGAATTTGAATATTGTGCAATCCTATTTGATTGCTTTGTTTTATGAAATGAATAAAAATTTGGTTAAGAGTACTAAAAGTATTTCGGCCGCAGAGATTATTACAAATAAGTTCAAAGAACTGATTCACGAGCATATTAAAACCAATCATTTTGTTCATTATTATGCTTCGCTCCTAAATGTCACGCCAAACCATTTGAATAAATCTGTTCGAACGGTTACCGGAAAATCGACAGCAAAATGGATTGACGAGACCATATTGCTTGAAGCTAAATACCTGTTGTTTCAAACTACGCTTTCTGTAAGTGAAATCGCAATACAAGTGGGACTTGAAGACCAATCGTACTTTAGTCGGTTTTTCAAAAAAAATGAAGGAATTAGTCCTATTCAATATCGAAAAATGATTGATAAATCCTAATTATTGATTATTGCATCCTAATAAATAACAATACATTTTTCTGAAATTTGCATCTCAAAAAAATGCATATTATGATTTATGTTTTTAAAACTTCTGTTGACAATCGATCCAAGTTTGAGTCGGCTTCTGCCCTGCTTCAGGAATTACTGCCAAATACGTTATGGAATTTTGATCTTGAGGACTGCGATAATATTTTAAGAATCGACAGCGAACTTGATATTCCTAATTTAATTCAAAACAATGGCATTTTTGATTGTATCGAATTAGAATAAAATCATGTTCATTGAATAAGTTTTCAGTCGCAGTTTTCAGTCTACATTTGTGTGTAATTGGCACGCGGATTTTCACAGGTTTGAACGAATCTAAATAGATTTATTTTATAAAAAAAGGGATGCTGTTTTGCATCCCTTTTAAACCAATGAAAAAAAGAAAAAAAATGAATTATTAATCCAACCAACGTGGATCTCCAATTTGATTGTCGATCAGGGTTTGATTTTTTACTGTAAAGTCGCCGCTTGCTGCATTTACAAACTGTGGGTCTGCACTAGTTCCTGATGCATCGATTTTATTTAAAGGAATCGCTGCATCCATAAAACCTGGAGCATTGTAATAATAGGTTTTACTAAATACTGGCTGCTCAGTATTAGCCTGATTGGTATAAATAGCGCTTGTTCCCGCTATCAAAGTATTTTTTACTGTTGAAGCATTATCTAAAAATCTAACATATAAAATTCTTTTTGGAGCTGCTAAATTTGATACATTATACAAGGTACATTTATCAATCATACTATTAGTTACTAAACCTGTACCGGATAAGTTAGCTGCCGCATCTGCTCTAATAAAATCACGAGATGCAGAGCAACTGTCGAATGTACTGTTTTTAAGCACTATGCTTGCAATGTAGGTATTTCTGAAATCGATAAAATCAGCACCAATATTTGTATTTACATTTTTAACAATACTGTTATCAACCGTAAATGATGTCACTTTTGCATTTGTTACGTTAGCAGAAATTAAAGCACGAGTATAATCATGAACATTACTTTTACTGATTAAAATATCTCCATAAGTTGATGCAGCTCCGCTGATTGCTATTACAGCTGCATTGTTTAACCCTGTTCCATTCAAATCTAAATCTACTAAAGAAAGATTTGTAACTCCCGGATTGACTGTAAACTTGACATTCAGTTTTGGTTTATCACCTGTTTTAAATCCTCTTATAATAAGTGATTTATTTAAGATTATTTCTCCAGTTGTACTAAAAGTTCCCGGCATTAATAATAATCTTGAACCAGCAGGTGCGGCTGCAATACTTGCTGCTAAATCATCTCCCGGATTCACTACAATTCCATTTGTAATATCGATTCCGGTTGTAAAAGTGGCAGTTCCTCTTGTTTTCGTTCCGTTTAATAATGTTGCTGTATAAGCTGTTTCACCAGTTAGTCCGTTTACGATTGCAGCTCCAGCCGTTTTTTCTGCAGGCGTTATCGTATGAATGATATTGCCCGGAGCAACAGAAATTTGTGTAACGTTACTATTTGGTGTCCATCTCAAAGTAACAAATTTAGCATCGATATCAGCATCCTGAACCGGAAAGAAAATTTGTTCTGAAAGCGTAGTTGCTGTTACCACAGACCATTTTGAGTCTTCTAATCCTGTTGAACCAACTGCTTTTACTCTAATTGAATAAACGGTTTCACCCTCTAATGCAACCTGAATTGGCAATTGCTCGGGTGTAACGTTAATGGTTTTAAAAATCGTTTTAAAGTCCGGGTCATCTGCACTAAATTCAACTACATAATGATCTGGATTTTCCTCTTCTTTTACAGTCCAGTTTAACTCAACTGTAGTCTGGTTTCTAACTTTTGCTGTTAATCCAATTGGAGAAAATTCCCTGCTTGCATTTATGCTGTCTATAACTTCTTCGTTATAACTTTCACAGCCCGAAATAACAGCTGTCAATACGATTGAAGCTATTAATCCTTTTATTATATATTTTGTTTTCATAAACATGATGCCTTATAATTAATAAATAATTGTATGAGATTAATAACCCTAATCATTAGTTAATTTACCGTTACTTCCGTCAATAAATACTTGCCAGATTGGCCAGAATTGTCTGTTATCAGGATTCACGCCGGCTTTATACAAACTATTGATTTTTGCATCGGTGGCAGCGCCTGTCCATGTCCATTCAAAAGAAGTATAAGCAGCTCCCGGATTAGCCGTTTCTCCACGGTTTAATCCGTAAATATCTAAGCTCACATTATCAGCTTTAAATTTATAATATAAGGTTGTTGGCACTGTAGCGTATTCACCCAAACGCTGCGATAAGTTGGTCATTTTGACTTTGGCTTCGTCTAGTTTTGTTTTAAGAAGATTCCAGCGAATTAGGGCTTGTTTACGCTCCATTTCTCCTGTAAACTCAAATTTATTTTCTTCTACCAATGCTTTAAACATAGCATCTTTGCTGGTTAAGGCACTTACATAAGCATCTACTTTTACTGGCTGAACTGCGGCCGGGAATGCTCTTCTTCGGATTTCTTTTAAATAAGGTGCTGCTGCACTTGGCCCTTCTAATTCGTTAGCTGCTTCTGCTGCTATTAAAAGAACTTCTGCATAACGCATATAAATTTTGTTAACACCATCATCGTTTGTCGAAGTAACTCTGCGGGTCATCCATTCGTAACGGTATTTCCCAAAATACCAGGTATTTAAAGCTCCTAATTCTTGTTTTGCAATATTGTTTACCGCTGTTCCATATTTGTATGGAACGCAGGTTACATCTCTACGTGTATCTGCCTGATCGTAGTCGTAAAAAACGAAAGGAAGCGGCCCTGCAGTTCCCCCGCGGTTTGGTCCGTTTGCATGAAATTGATCATCTGTAGTATGACGTACTGCAAATGTAAACAGCATACGCCCTCTTCCTTCTGAAAATGGAAGTTCCCACAGCGATTCTCCGCCTGCAACTAAATATTCCTGATTGTATTTTCTCCAAAATGTTTCGAAAGAAGATTCTAAATGTGCAGATCCGCTTTCAATTACCGAACGGGATTCTGCTAATGCCAATGCGTACATATTGGCAACAGAAAGCTGCGGATCTGTACTTCTTCTTACTCCGTCAGGATATTGCTGATAACCGCTCGCAGCCATTGCTAAACGCGCGCGGAAACCTTTTACGAATGCTTTATTGATTCTTTCAACACTGCTTGTTGCGGTAGTTTCTCCAGGCCACGGCACTAATGTTGCTGCTTCACCTAAATCTTTAAGCAGTTGTTTGTAAATTTCGTCACGGCTTGTTTTTCCTATGTAAAGTGTTTCATTTGTTAATGGCTCAAATCGGTACGGAACATCTCCCCAGGCTTTTATTAAATCAGCATAATAAATAGCTCTTAAAGTTAAAGCTTCACCTAATAAATATCCTAAGTCAGATCCCGGTGTTGGGTTTCCATAAGTACGTAAACCGCGAACACAAAGATTGGCACGTTCAATTCCTGAATACATCATTGCCCAGGCATTATTGGTTGTGTTCATTTGTGAGTTATTTGACTTTGCATCATAGGTGCATAAATCTGATGCATCACTTACGGTCTGTGAAGAATTATACCATTCAACATCTGTGTTTAATCCATAAAAAGGAAGAAAACGACCTCTGTAAGAGTTAGTTTCTGCAAACGGAATTTTAATTCCGTCTACTGCTCCCGCAGCTAAATCAGGACTGGAAAAAATAACTGATTCGTCTAATGTTGATTGTGCCGGAGCATCTAAGTAGTCATCTGAGCAAGAACAAAAAAGACTTGCAACAAACATTCCTGCTATTACTATTTTATGTTTCATCTTGTGAAAGTTTTACTGAATTAAAAATTAAGGTTTAAACCAAATATCAACTGTCTGCTTCTTGGATAAGCTGAATAATCAACCCCAGGAGTCAACGGTGTATTTCTTCTTGTTGAAGCTTCAGGATCTTGCCCGGTGTATTTTGTCCAGACAAATACGTTACTGGCAGTTAAGTAAAATCTTAACTTAGAAACGCCTAAAGCAGAAGTCAAATCATTTGGTGTAGTATAACCTAAACTCAAAGTATTAAGTCTTAAAAAAGACCCGTCTTCAACTGCCCAGTCACTAAAAACATAACGCGGCATATAAGGTGACCACATTGTAGTATTTGCATTTAAAGCCCCCAGTGCCGCAGGATCCGTTACTAATTGTCCTGTGTTAGGATCAAAGTTTGTCCATCTTGTTCCGTCAGCCATTTCAGTATTTAAATTTCTATATTGTCCATTTGGAATTGAAGTAGAAAATTCAATTTTGTTGGCATTGTAAACATCATTCCCAATACTGTAGTTAAATGCTGCAGAAAGATCAAATCCATATGCATTCGCATTCAATACAAAACCTCCTGTCGTTTTTGGATTTGCATTTCCAATCACCGTAAGATCATTTGCATCTATTTTATTATCACCATTAATATCTTTCAATTTCATTGCACCCGGTTTCATAGGCCCAACAATTGTAGTGCCATCTGGTACTCCGGCTTTTAAAGTGTAAGCTCCTGCGTTATAATTGAAATCAGATACTTCGTAACGTCCGTCACTTTTATATCCGTACATCACACCTATTGACTGGCCTACATTTACTAAATAATCATTTCCAATCGCAGTAGAAGCCCATCCGGAACTTGCACCAAAGTTGCTCATTACACCAAGTGAGTTGATTTTATTGGTGTTGAATCCGGCATTAAACGATAAGCTTACGCCGAATTTCTCTCTTTCGATTAGGTTAAGATTTAAAGTGGCCTCAACTCCGCTGTTTTGAACTTCACCCATGTTTCTGTATTGGAAATCATATCCTCCTGAAATTGGGAAGTTGATCAATAAATCTTTTGTAACGTTTTTATACACCTCAACAGAACCTGTAACACGGTTTTTAAACAAATCGAAATCTAAACCTAAGTTTTGCGTCACAGTGGTTTCCCATTTTAAATCCGGGTTTGCCATTGTTTTAGAAGGCGCCCAGTAATTATCAACACCATTAATCCAGGTAGATGTTGTAGAGGTAAAACTCTGAACCATTTGTCCTGTTGGGATATTGTTATTTCCTGCTTCACCATAACTTGCTCTAAGTTTAAGCAAATTGATCCATGAAGCATTTTTCATAAATTCTTCTCCTGAAATTTTCCACGCTGCCGCAGCCGCCGGGAAAAATCCCCATTTATTATCGCCTAAAAATTTACTTGAACCATCCGCACGATACGTTGCTGTAAAAAGGTAACGATCTTTATAATCGTAATTTAAACGACCAAAAAATGAAAGCAATTTATCATCCGGGAAATAGAAATTATCCACAGAAACCGGTGTTCCCTGAGTCGTTAATTTTTTTGCCTGATCCAAACCAAAAGTTAATGGGTAACCATGAATAGCAGTATTTACATCATTTCTTTTGTATTCAATAGATTCTTCACCAAAAAGTAATTTTAAACTATGATTTTCTCCAACGAATTTTTTCAAATCATAATTCAGCGTATTGGCGTTTCTAAAACGAGTATCTTTTCTGTCTCCCATTATCATAGCCGGCATACCTTGTCTTTCTGCCGCCGGATTATTTTTTACATAATAAGTAGAACGTCCAAAATAACGATAGTCTAAATAATTGTAATTATCCCAGCCTAATTCTGTTTTAAAAATTAAATCTGAAGTAAGTTTCCATGAAAAACTTCCCAGCATATTAAAGTTTTTTCTAAACTGCTGGCGGTCAGTGTCAGCAATAGCCACAAAAGGATGCGTTAAATTATCCGAAACTGCTTCATCAGTATCATCAGTTGTTAAACCCGGAACCGGAATTGGAGCATATCCCACAATATTTTTTAAACGAGAATCTGCCGATGAAACTTCATTTTGCTCGTTCATTCCACCACCATTAATTTCTGTATCTGAATAACGAACTGTAAAACTCAAATCAACTTTATCAGAAGCTTTACTGTTTAAAGCCAGCGACAAGTTATTTCTATTAAAATCTGATCCGTCCATGATTGCTTTTTCATCATAATGAGCATAATTGAAATTATAGTTCATTTTATCTGAACCGCCGCGAATCGATAAGTCACGGCTTTGAACTTCACCTGTACGCCCAAAAACCTGTCTTTGCCAGTCATTACCTTTCATGCCTTTGTACATGTCATAATCATTCCATGAACCAAAATATTTCTCATAAGAGTTTAAATTAGCACTATCCTTAAGCAAAGCGTACTCATACTGCCATTTGACATAATCTTCCGGAGCTGTAACATCAATTGTATTGGCTATTTTTTTCATACCGTAAAACATATTGTAGTTTACGGAGATTTTTCCATCTTTACCTTTCTTAGTCGTAACAATAACAACTCCATACGCACCTCTTGAGCCATAAATTGCCGTAGATGACGCATCTTTTAAGATTGTCATCGTATCAATGTCAGAAGAAGAAATGTCATTAATATTATTTACCGGAAATCCGTCTACAATGTATAACGGTGAAGCATCCTGCGTTAAAGAACCGTTTCCACGAATTCTAATCTGCACGTTTGAATCCGGTGAACCTTCCGAAGAAGTTACCTGAACTCCCGCTATACGTCCCGTTAAGGCTTCTGCTACGTTAGGAACAGGAATTTTACGCATTTCATTTCCAGAAAATGTCGCTACCGCACCCGTTAAATCAGATTTTTTTGAAGTTCCATACCCAATTACAACAACTTCGTTTAGGTTATTTGAATCTTCAGACATAGTTGCATTTACTTTGGCTTTTCCTTCTGTAGGTATTTCAATAGTTTTAAATCCTATAAATGAAAAGCTTAAAACCGCTTTTGGATTGGTTAATTTTAATTTATAGTGGCCGTCAAAATCTGTAGAAGTCCCGTTCTTCGTTCCTTTCTCCAGTACATTAACCCCTGGCAAAGAAAGTCCGGCTGCATCCTTAACGGTTCCTTCTATTGTCACTGTCTGAGCATTCGCTCGATTGCTCAACAGCAAGCACAATAAAAAAACAAATGCAAAGCAATGATTTGCTCCCTTGTTTAATAAATCTTTAAAATTCATGGTTGTTTGTTTAAGTTAGTAAATTGTTTAAAAGTGGTTTTTGTGGTTTCTTTTTTTGTTTGTCAGCCCAGTTTCTGCAATTATTCACAAAGATTAGGTCTACACTATTTTGGAATTTTAATCATTCTGTTTTTGTAAGAATCGAAACTTCTATTAACAAAGCTTAAAAAAGTTGTAATCGATTACACAAACATAGATATTTTTTTAATATAAAAAATTAAAATTCATAAAAAATTCATAAAAATTTCATAAATAGAATTATATATCAAAAATAAAACAGCTTTTTTATACGACTTCTGTAATTTTACCGATATATAAATATTAAATATATTATCGTAATTTGATAATTTGTTACGATTTTATCTAAAAAAACAATCGATTACAAGCTTACAATTTAATAAATTTTTAAGTGTATTTTTAACATTTAAAATTGATGAAAAAATTAAATAAAATTTTTAACTCATGTCATTTTTAACAAGTTTTCTTTCAAAAAAGAAACCTACAACTTGTTTTTAAACTTCTACTACAGTCCTTAAACAAGCACTCAAAACCCTAAACAAATCCTAAAATATTTTTTGGGCATAAAAAAACCCTTAGAAATAATCTAAGGGTTTGATATTTATAGAAATATAAAATTTATGCGTTTTGAAGCTTCAAATCATTTTTGCGCATTTTAATTAAAGTCACTGTGATAAGCATTCCAACAATCGACATTCCAACTCCAATAAGATTTGGAGATTCGTAGCTGTATCCGGCTGTTAAAGGTAATCCGCCAAGGAAAGCTCCAAGAGCGTTTCCGATATTAAAACTTCCCTGTAAAGAAGCTGAAGCAATCATCTCTGCTCCTTTTGCAGTTCGTATCATCAACATTTGAATTGGCGCAATAACCGAGAAAGAAATAGCACCCGTTAAGAATGTTAAAAACAAAGAAACATATTGATTTGATGAAAAGAAGTAAACTAAAATCAAATCGATTGACATGATAAACAACAAGGCTAAAGTAGTTGGTGCGGGAGAATATTTATCTGCCAGTTTTCCTCCGGCAAAATTTCCAACTACCATTCCAAGTCCGGCAAGAATTAAAATATACGAAACATCGCCTTCGCCAAATTTCGAAACATTAATTAATAAAGGAGCGATATAACTAATCCAGGCAAATAATCCTCCAAAACCAATGGCAGTGATTCCGATAATTAACCAAGCTTCGGTTCTCTTGAAAAACTCTAATTGTTTTTTCATATTTACTGTTTCTCCTTTATCCAGCTTTGGCATCCATAAAGAAATAAGTAAAAAGGTTAACAGCCCCACAATGGCAATTAGTACAAAAGTATAACGCCAGACAAAGTTATGCCCAATATAAGTTCCGATAGGAACACCAATTAAATTAGCCAGGGTTAAACCCGAAAACATAATTGCAATCGCCTGAGCTTCTTTTCCTTTATCGGCTAAACGGCTTGCTACTACCGCACCCACTCCGAAAAACGCTCCATGCGGTAATCCCGATAAAAATCGCGAAGCAAATAAAAAATTATAAGAAGGTGCAATAATCGAAAGCGCGTTAAAAACCGTTAACATTAAAGCTAAAATTAAAAGCATTTTTTTAGGTGGAAAATTTCTTCCAAGTATTACTAATAAAGGAGCGCCAATAACGACTCCAAGTGCATAAGCAGAAATTAAATATCCGGCAACAGGAATACTAACTTTCATATCTGAAGCGATATCAGGAAGAAGACCCATCATTACAAATTCGGTTATACCAATTGTTAAGCCTCCAAAAGAGAGTGCAATAAGACTTTTTTTCATTTTGATTGGATGAGAAAGGGAAAGACTTTCTACGTTGCAAATTTAACACCATTAAGCAAGAAAAAAGTTGTACATTTACAACATAAACTTGTAATAATAAAACATGCCGAAATTAAATCAGTTTGAAACTCTTGTGATTCATGAGTTTGAAGATGAAAAATTTCATCTTCCGCCGCATACACATACCTATTACGAAATCATCTATATAAAGAAAGGAAGCGGCGTTCATCACCTCAACAATAATCTTCTTCCTTATAAATCGGGAGATTTATTTGTGATTTCGCCAGAAGACGAACATTATTTTGATATTAAAAAATCAACACGCTTTGTTTATATCAAATTCACGGATAATTATTTTAATTCGAAACAAAATTTAACCTGCGATGAATTCTTAATTCACACGCCTGAAAATTTTATGCGGGATAAATTATTAAAAGAAACCGTTTTAAAATTAGACGATCCGTGCAAAACGATTCTAAAAAATACAATTGAAAATATTACGGCTTATAATTGTAAAACCGATGTTTCGACTTCACCTATTATCTTTTATCAGATTCTTTCGATTTTTGGCGTAATCAAAGAAACTATAAAATGTATGAATCTGCGAATGGAATCGACGCATATCGACAACGAACAAATTGCGACTTATATTCATCAGAATATTTACAACCCGAAATTGGTTCAGATAAAAGTCATTGCCAGTCATTTTAATATTGCCGAAACTTATTTTAGTGCTTATTTTAAAAGGACTTTTTCTATCAGTTATCGTGATTATATCAATAACCTGCGAACGACTTTAATCGAAAAACGGATTCATAACGACAAACTTTCTATAAAACAAATTGCTTACGAATTTGGTTTTACCGATGAAAGCCATCTTTCGAATTATTTTAAAAAGAAGAAAAACATGAAACCGACTGATTTTAAGAAATCTTAAAATTAGAAATCTTAAATAAGTAACGGCTCTTAAAAAAAATATCTAAATTTGTAATTCCAAAGCATTTTCATTGAAGAAAAAAATCCACATATTGTTTTTCTTTTTAACTCTTGGCTTCTTTTTGATGTCGAATTCAGGTTATGCGTGTGGAAAATCTTCTGAAAAAACCTCATGCGAAAAGAAAGCTGTTTCTAAAAAAGAGAGTTCTCATTCTTGTCAGGAAGATTGTTGCAAGAAAGGCCATGATTCTAAAGATCAGCACGGCTGCAGCGGAAAATGCGATCATTCGAGTTGTACAACTACTGCTTTGCAATTTAGTTTAATTACTACAAACGAATTTGAATTCGAAAATAATCTCTTTAATTTCTCGTCTGAGAAATCTATTTCTTACTATAAAACCGCCAGTATTTCTGATGGTTTCACCTCTATTTGGTTAATTCCTAAAATAAAGTAATTCTATTTCTGACAGCCATAATAGTGTTTTGCCGCTAAGGCACAAAGGCTCGAAGAAATATAAAACTTTGCTCCCTATAGCTATCGGGATTGTGAAATTAAAAACATCCTATAAAAAATTAAAATTATTTAACTTAGAGAAAAATTACATTCTCTATCAAATTTACATACAATGAAAAACTCAATATCAACTATAGCAGCAATAATTACATTATTATTTACTGCAAACACGATTCAGGCAAATACAATAAAAACAACAGAAACAGGAATTGAAATCGCTGATTTAAGTCAGTTACAATCTGTTTATGATGCATATTTTACTGTAAAAGATGCTTTAATTAAAAGCGATGCAAAAGCAACTTCGGCGAAAGCCAAAGATTTATTAGATGCCATTACTGCTATAAAAATGGACAAATTAAAAACTGACGAACATACTGCCTGGATGAAAGTGGTAAAAAAATTAACTGCCGATGCCAAAAGTATTTCGACTACAACAGATTTAAAAAAGCAACGTGAGACTTTTAAATCTCTTTCAAAAAACACATACACTTTAATTAAAGTTTCAAAATCAAGCGAAGTTGTTTACAAACAATATTGCCCAATGGCTGATGCAGATTGGTTAAGCAAAGAAAAAGCAGTTAAGAATCCGTATTACGGTTCTTCGATGTTAACTTGCGGAAACGTGGTAGAAACCATCAAATAAATATGACGCTCTACATCAAAAACATGGTGTGCGCCCGCTGTAAAATGGTTGTGAAGTCTGAGTTTGAAAAACTCGGACTTCAGACTATTTCTGTTGAATTGGGCGAAGTCGAACTGCAAGATGATCTCAACGATTCTCAAAAACAACTCTTACTTAAAAATCTGCAGACTTTAGGTTTTGATTTATTGGATGATAAAAAAACCAAAACCATCGAGAAAATTAAAAATCTTATTGTCGATTTGGTTCATCATAAAAACAACGAACTCAAAATCAATTTATCTGATTATTTAGTCGAAAACCTTCATCAGGATTATAATTCGTTAAGCAATCTTTTCTCTGAAATTGAAAATACTACAATTGAAAAGTATTTTATCAGTCAGAAAATAGAAAAGGTAAAAGAACTGTTGATTTATAATGAACTTTCGTTAAGTGAAATTGCTGATCTTTTAAACTACAGTAACGTAGCACATTTAAGCAATCAATTTAAGAAAATTACGGGCTTCACGCCTACTTATTTCAAACAGCTTAAAGATAAGAAACGTATTCAGATCGAGAATTTGTAAAAGAGTCTATTTCTCGCAAAGTCGCAAAAGCGCAAAGTTTTTTTTAAGTTAACAATTAAGCATCTAGTTTGTCATTTCGAGGAACGAGAAATCGCACTCGTAAATTGACAAAGATTGACGCTTTTAGGAAAGGAATTTCTAGTGCGATTTCTCGTTCCTCGAAATGACAAAAATGACGAATTACTTTGTCTTAAAAAAAACGTGCTAAAATTATTAGCACGTTTTTTTTATTTATTTGAATAATGTCCCATAGCTGAAATCACAACAACCGTTACAATTTCTTCCTCAACACTATATATAAGTCTGTCTTTTTTATTTATTTCTCTCGACCAAAATCCTGAAAACTGATGTTTTAGCGCTTCTGGTTTCCCAACCCCTTCAAATGGAGTTTCGCTAAGCTCTTCAAGAATTTTTGCAATTTTTTTTATGCTAGATTGATTACCTGATTTTAAATGCTTTGCTATATCGTTTTTTGCTTCTGGAATTATTTCAACCCTAAACTTCCCCATACATCATTCGGATCAACCGTTATTGTTTTAGATTTTCCACTTTTATAATCTGCATAACGCTTTTCTATCATAGCAACAAATTCAGGATTATAAGGACTTTCATTCTCTTCTATTTTCACTCCTTTATTTGTAACAGCTAACAACTTCGCAAGCTCAAGCAATGTTTTGCCAGCTTTTGTTTTTTCATTTATAGTTATAGTTGTCATAATCTTAATTTTATTATTACAAAGGTACAAAAAAATTTAACCGCAAAGGTTTACGCAAGTTTAACAAAGTTTTTTAGGAAAGGCTTTGCGAACTTTGCGTTTTTACAAACCTCAGCATATCAAAAAACCTTAGCGCCCTTTGCGGTAAAAAACCACTTTTAGTAAATGTTACAAATCATTCTCAAAATTATACAAACCGTTGTAGATCTTACTTCGGAAATTTGCATTGTAATATATAATAAATAAAACAATGACCCATACATATCAACTTAACGGAATGACTTGTACAAGCTGCGAAGACAAAGTAAAAAAAGCGCTTCAGCTTGTAGATAACGTGACCGATGTTACCGTTTCTAAAGATAACAACACCGCAACAATATCGATGAACAAGCACGTTGCACTGGCCGAATTGCAAAACGCATTAGAAAGTAAATACGAGATCAAAGCTGTCAATCATAATGAAAACATCGAAGAAGTAAAATCATGGTTTGCTACTTATAAACCTATTTTGCTAATTTTTTTCTACATCAGTTTAGTTACTTTATTAATACAATATACCAATCATCATTTTGACTATATGCAAGCCATGCCGCACTTTATGGCAGGATTTTTTCTGGTTTTTTCGTTTTTTAAACTATTAAATCTAAAAGGTTTTGCCGAAAGTTATATGATGTATGATGTGCTGGCAAAAAAAATTCCGGCCTGGGGATATGTCTATGCTTTTATTGAACTTGGTTTGGGAATTTCATATTTATTGAATTTTAATCCGTTATTAACCAATGCCATTACCTTTATCGTCATGACCATTAGTATCGTTGGTGTTTTGCAATCGGTATTAAATAAAAAGAAAATTCAGTGTGCTTGTTTGGGAGCTGTTTTCAATTTACCTATGAGTACCGTAACGATTATTGAAGATGGTTTGATGATCCTGATGAGTTTAATTATGCTGATTACCATGCTGTAATTAAAATCATTTTTCATATTAACTTATCGTTGACAAATTCCAAAACTAAATCGTATTATATTTGAACCATCATCTTCAATCAAAAAACGAAAATTATTAACAATTAAATTTTACAAAAAATGCAAAAATTATTTACCGTTTTAACCATCGCGTTATTTACAATTGGATTACAAGCTCAGGATACAACGCCTGCTAAGAAAGAAAAAGCTAAAAAAGAATCTTGCTGTAAAAAAACAGATGCAAAAAAAGACAAAAAATGCTGCGCTAAGAAATAATCGCAACATGTATTAATTGAAAAGGCCTCAAATATTTGAGGCTTTTTTTTATGTTTTTTTTGCCACGAATTACACGAATTTTCACGAATTATTTTTTTATAAAATGCTTTAGCATTTTAATTTTAACTTTAAAAATTTGTGGAAATTTGTGTAATTCGTGGCGAAAACTCGTGCAACTTTGTCAAAGTTCTTCCCTAAGAAATCTTTTTAATCCTTTTAATCTGTGGCAAAAAAACTTTAAAAAAATTATTTCACTGTTGCGACATTTCCTGTTCTTGTAAGTACTCCCCAACTTTGGCTTTCTCCTTTTATGGCTCTTCTTAATGCTCTAAATAAAATCACATACATCAATTGTCGGTACACAAATCGCTGCGGAATTAACCATATTAATTTGGTCAGTTTTTCTTTTTCGAAAATAAAAGCAATAACACTAACCAGCATATCTACCACCATAAAAGCGATATAATAAACCAATATTTTATGAAGACTGTCCGGATCATTGAAATTCCAGATTAAACTTAAAATAAGAATTAAATCTGCTAAAGGTGCAAAGATTGGCAAAACGATTTGGAAAAGAAGAATATTAGGCAGAGCAACCATTCCCAATCCTTTATATCTCGGATTAAAGCATGCATCTCTGTTTTTAAAAAATGCCTGCATAATACCATAACTCCATCGGAAACGCTGTTTCATAAATTCTTTCAAACTCTCCGGAGCTTCTGTTATGGCAACGGCTTCAATACAATTTATAATACGGTAATTGTTTCTTAAAATCCGAATCGTCAAATCGCAATCTTCAGCAAGAGTATCGGTTGTAAAACCTCCTGCTTTTTCAATTGCTTCTTTCTTAAAGGCTCCAATTGCTCCTGGAACAACCGTAATTCCGTTGATTAAATCAAAAGCCCTGCGGTCAAAATTCTGCGCCGTTGTATATTCAATACTCTGCCATTTGGTAAGCATTGTATTTTCGTTTCCGACTTTTACATTTCCAGCAATCGCACCAATTTCTTCATTGTTTTTTAATTGAATCCTAAAGCCTTTCATTAATTGCGAAATGGCATCTGTTTTTAACTGCGTATCGGCATCAATGCAAACCACATACTCATTTTGGGTTAATTTAATTCCGTAATTTAAGGCAGATGCTTTTCCTCCGTTTGGTTTGGTATTGATTTTCACTTTTGGATTATTGCCAAAAGCTTCATTTATCATGGCAAAAGTTTTGTCTTTAGAACCATCATCTACAAAAACAATATCAAAATCAGGATAATCCTGCCCCAATAAATTCTCGATTGTTTTTACCGCATTTATTTCTTCATTATAAGCAGGAACAATAATACTCACTTTTGGAAGGACTCCATTTGAAGGTTTATAAATTGGCGGATATTTGTGATCTTTCCATTTTTTAATAAAAGCCATAATTGCCATTAATGCAATTCGGAAAAAACCCAGAAAAATGGCAACCCAAAATGTAGCCGTAATAAAATGTCCAAACCAATATCCGAAATCAAAAATAAAATTGTCAATTGAAATAAACGGACCTTTTGCTTCGGGCATAATTTCATCTTTTGTTTTACCAAGCAAATGAGCAACAGTCGTAAACTGAATATGTCTGTCTTTAAAATATTTAATAATTCGGGGCAGGGCTATAACGGTAGCTTCTCTGTTTCCTCCGGCATCGTGAAGCAGAATAATTCCTTTATCGGGATTTGCTTCATATTGTTGTATGGTTCTAATGTAAACAGAATCGGCACTTACGCCTTTTTCCCAATCATTTGGATCGATACTTTCACCAACGGTATAATAATTTTGCGCTTTGCTTAACGCAATTGGTTTCAGTTCGGCTTCTGTTGTGGGTTCGGCATCTGCATTATAAGGCGCTCTAAAAAGAACTGTACTTTTTCCGGTAACGGCTTCGATTAATAATCGGGTCGTTTCCATTTCTTTGGCCGCGCGTTCCGGACTTACCAAAGCGATATTTGGATGCGTAAAAGTATGATTGCCTATTTCATGTCCTTCTTTATAAATTCTTTGCAGCAACGGAATATTATTTTCTCCCTGAATACCAATCACAAAAAATACTGCGGGTACTTTTTCTTTTTTTAAAATATCTAAAATCTGCGGTGTATAGGCAGGATCCGGTCCGTCATCAAAAGTCAAAATGACTTGTTTGTTTACGTTTCCAAATTTGCTGATTACGTATTTTGTGGGTAATTCTACATATTTCTGTTCTGTAATAATGTCCTCGTCATTATTGATTTCTAATTCTATTTTTCCCGCTGCAGGAGCTGCAATCACATTTAATATTTCGCCGTCTCCAATATAAGCAGGACTTTCGATTCGGGTATCGACACGTTTCATTACATTAAAATCGAAAGGCTTTTTATTGATGCTTTCATCTGTTAAGCTGCGCTGATAAAAACTCCACAAACGTTGATCTTCACTTCCTAAGCGCCACAAAGCTGTTCCTCCCAAACCATATTCGTCACTAAACCTTATGGTATTAAAATTAGTTGCTGCATCTTCAAAATTAACGACGTGCTTTTTGCCATTACTATCTGTATAATTAAAAGAGTTACTATAGCTGTTATTATCAAATTTTATCGTGGCATTATGCTGCTTTGCAATGGCAATTGCCTGATCGTAAGTTATGGTTTCGCCTTCTTGTTTTTCCTGCCAGTCGTAACCATAACCGGCAAAACAAAGAATAATTTTCTCTGATGGAATTTCCTGCGCCGTTTTGTCTACAATACGTTCTATCCATTTCTGACTGCTTACATCTCCCGGAACACTGCCGGCATAATGTTCATCATAAGCCATCAAAAACATATAATCGTTATACTTGGATAATTCTTTTATATTAAAATCATCGTCTGATGCCATAATATCCTGCGAAACAAGATAGCCAAGCGGATGGAGTTTTTCATATAAAGCTTTTTGAAAAGCAATTATTGGTTCATCGCTATTTTCTTTAAACTCTTCAAAATCGATATTTATTCCTTGTAAATCATATTTTTTTAATGCTTTTACAATATCATTAATTAGTCTTTCTCTTTTATTTTTATCATGAAGAATGCGATGAATAAGATCGCCGTCGAATTCACCTTCGCCTAAAGATTCGTTGATATTATTGATTAGCGGAAGGATTTTTACCTTTCCTTTTTTCATTACTTTCAATGCTGCCGTATCAATTTCTGTGCGGAGTAAATCGGTTTTTGGGTCAATAAAAAACCATTCGGGAACTACCATATTGAGTTTGTCAATATTTTTTTGGAGTGAAAATAAACTCTGTGGATCCCAGTCTACATAAAAAGCTGACCGAATTTCTTCAGTTGTTTTAGGTACAATAGGTTGTTTTCGTAATTTTTCTATTTTCTTTTTTTCTCTTAAGAAATAATCAAACCCTTTAAACTTTTTGAGTTCTTTATCACTTAAGTCTTTTGGCGTAATGGGATTTTCAAGACTATGTCCGGTTCGGCTGCTGTTGGCCAAAAGCGGCAATGGTGGTTTTAATCCTCTTTTTAAAGTAATAAAGAAAATAGGAATCATTAAAATAAGAAGAAACAAAATAAGCCTGCTTGACCATTGAAATGTTTTCCAGCGTTTTTGGGTAACCGTCTGAAATATTTGTTTTTTATCATCCATATACTTTACTTTTTTAGATAAATGCTATTAAAAGATAAATCAAAACATTATTTGTAAATCCTGAAGATTTAGACAACTTGATAAAATTCTGTTTTACTTTTATGAAATATTTATCTTACAAATGTAGTTTAATTTAGATACAAAACTAGTATTGATAAATGAAGATAAAATTAGCAGACAAAATATTTCCGGAAGCAGAAACTATAGAATAAAATTACGAAAGAAAAAGCTCAAAAAAACAAAGCATTGCAACAAAACTTACTGATTAGCAAATAAATACAAAAAAAAAGACCCCAATTGCTTGAGGTCTTTCTTTATGTTTGTTTTTCGCCACGAATTTCACGAATTAGCACGAATTATTTGTTCAAATTGAATTACATAGATTTAAAACTTTAAAATTCGTGCTAATTCGTGAAATTCGTGGCAAAAAGATTTATTTCAATCTAACGCTCCATTCAAAATCCATTTCAGAAACCTGAACGCCTTCTTCATTAGTTCCTATAGATTTCATCCAGAAGGTCTGTCCATCGCCAGTTGCGATTGTCTGCTGAATGGCTTCGGCAATTAAATGTCCGTCGTTGCATACAAAAGTTATTCTTCCGGTTGCTTTTTTGGTAAAGTTCCCTTTATTATTAGCGACAAGCATTGAGATTTTTTTACCGCTTTGCTGAATTTGTGAAATAACCAAAGCGCCTGTTGTTAACTCAGCAGCCATTGCCTGAACAGCGAAATACATTGAATTAAAAGGGTTTTGATTTATCCAGCGGTGTTTTACACTTACTACACATCTGTCTTTATCGATTGCTTTTACACGTACGCCGCAAAAGTATGCCGACGGTAATTTGAATAATACAAATTTGTTAAGTTTAGATACAGATATTGCCATTTGATATATTTTTTATGTAAAAATACAAAAAAACTATGCACGCACAATAAATTGATATTACTTTCTAAAACCATCAGTAAAATCAATACTTAACAATGATTTTCAATTATTTATGATTCAAAAACTCATTTTGTATTTGTTAATATTTTGTTAATATTTGGTACTATGCAAAACAAGATACTGTCTTTTAGATATATATTTGCATAAGAAATTACTATATGCTTTTAATCATTCAATCAAAACCACTCATCATGGAAAAATCATCAGAAAAGAATACTTCGGCATTCGCACATTTAAGTACATTAAGTCAATACATTATTCCGTTTGGAAATTATATTTTTCCAATTATCATTTGGTCAAGTTATAAAGACAAATCGGAGTTTGTAGATCATCACGGAAAACAAGCTTTGAACTTTCAGTTAAGTTTATTGCTTTACACATTAATCTTAGCTTTAATCGCAATTCCGGTTTTTGTTACGGTTTTTTTACAGAACCTTCCAATCGAAGCTGTTTTTAATGACCATGAAGATTTCTACATCAGAAATTTCAATTTTGAAGGAAACATTGGCCTTTTAAGTATTGGAGCTACGGCAGTAGTACTTTTTGGACTTTTAAAATTTGTTGAATTCTTTTTAGTGATTTATGCTTCTATAAAAGCTTCAAACGGAGAATTATACAAATATCCGCTTACGATTTCTTTTATAAAGTAACACTTCGACTTCGCTCAGTGTGACAAAACAGGTTAAAGGTTATAGCACAAAAAACAATCAATCATCAATCAATTATCATCAATCAAAAAACGAATTGTTCAATCTAAAAAAAACAAAATGAAATTATGAACATTGAAAACACAAAAGCACAGATGCGCAAAGGTGTTCTTGAGTTTTGCATCTTATCTGTTCTAAAAGAAAAAGACGCATATACATCTGAAATATTAGACACTTTAAAAAACGCAAAATTACTAGTTGTTGAGGGAACAGTTTATCCGCTTTTAACTAGATTGAAAAACGACGGTTTACTAAATTATCGATGGGAAGAATCGACATCTGGACCACCTAGAAAATATTACGGATTAACCGAAATAGGGCAAACATTTTTAAACGAACTTAGCGGTACCTGGACTGAATTGTCTGACGCCGTAAAACTAATCACCAATCAAAATCAATAAGTCATGAACAAAACAGTAAATATTAACTTAGGCGGTATGTTTTTTCACATCGATGAAGATGCATATTTAAAATTGACACGCTATTTTGACGCTATAAAAAGATCACTTAACAACTCGTCTGGACAGGATGAAATTATTAAAGATATCGAAATGCGTGTTTCTGAATTATTAACAGAAAAACAAAAAAGCGAGAAACATGTTGTTGGACTGAAAGACGTTGACGAAGTGATTGCGGTGATGGGACAACCAGAAGACTATATCATTGACGAGGAAGAAAAATCAAATCAGTCTTTTAATAATTATAGTGGAAGAAGTCACAAAAAATTATACCGTGACAAAGAAAATGGTATGATTGGCGGTGTTGCAACTGGTTTGGCCCACTATTTTGGAATTGATGCTGTATGGATCAAAATCGTATTTTTAATATTCGTTTTTGCAGGTTTTGGAACTGGGATTTTAGCTTATTTCGTTCTTTGGATTGTAACGCCTGAGGCTGTTACAACTTCTGAAAAGCTAGAAATGACAGGTGAACCGGTTACGATTTCGAACATTGAAAAAAAAGTTCGTGAAGAAATAGATTCATTATCTGATAAATTTAAAAATGCAGATTATGATAAAATGGGAAACCAGGTAAAGTCGGGAGCTGAGAGAATAAGTAGTTCATTTGGAGACTTTATCATCACGGTTTTTAAAATCTTCGCTAAGTTTTTAGGAGTAGTTTTAATTATGTCTGGTATTGCGGTTTTAATCATGTTAATGGTTGGGGTTTTTACCTTAGGAACGAATGCTTTTGTTGATTTCCCATGGCAGAATTTTATTGAAGCCGGAAACTTTACAGAATATCCTATTTGGTCTTTTGGTTTATTAATGCTTTTTGTATTTGGGATTCCGTTTTTCTTCTTAACATTATTAGGATTTAAATTGTTGTCTCCAAACTTAAAATCAATCGGTAACATTACAAAATATACTTTATTAGCCGTATGGATTATCGCTCTTGCAATCGCAATTAGTTTTGGAATTAAGCAGGCTACAGAAATCTCTCGCGACAATAAAGTGGTAGAAAAGAAAATAATTGCCATTACTCCAAAAGATACTTTGTATGTAAAATTCAGATACAATGACTATTACGCTAAAGATTTATATCGTCACGGAGATTTTCAATTTGTACAGGATTCAGCCGGAAATGATTTAATTTATTCAACAGATGTACGTTTACATGTTTTACGTACTGATGAAGCTTCTCCTTATATTCAGATAGAAAAAAGCGCCAGAGGAAATTCATTAACTAACGCTAAAAAAAGAGCAGAAAAAATCAATTTTAAATACCAGGTTAATGGAAATCGTTTAATTTTGGATAATTATTTTCTGACAGATGTTAAAAACAAATTCAGAGGTCAGGAAGTAGACGTGTTCTTATATTTACCAGAAGGTCAATTATTTAAACCAGATGCATCAATACAGGAATATGATGATACTGATGATAATTTCTTTAACTTACACTTTAGCGGGAATTACAACTATAAAGTAGAAGGTTCAAAAATTAAATGTTTGAACTGCCCTGCAGATGAAATGGACGATGAAGATCATGACGGAGATTATAATGAAGATTACAACGAAGAAAATCATATTGAAAAAGATACTGTAAACGAAGTTTCTATTAAAGTAAATGGAAAAGAAATTCTAAACGGTAAAAAAACTAACGGAAAGCTAACCACTGATAAAAACGGAGTTATAATTAAAATTAACTAAGCCATGATAAAAATAATCATTCATATTACGAAATTTGTTATTGCCACTATTACCGCTTTATTGTTTGCTTCATGCAATAACTTAAACCTGAACACAATTGAAGGCAGCGGGAATGTAACCACTGAAAAAAGAATTGTTCAGGGAGATTTTAAAAACATCGAAGTAAGCAATGCAATAGATTTAGTTATCCAGCAATCTGATTCGGTAGACATTACTGTTGAAGCTGATGATAATTTACAGAAAGAAATCATTACAAAAGTTGAAAACGGAACTTTGATCATTGAATGCAAATTCTCTTCTTTCCGTAATGTAACTCAGAAAAAAGTAACGGTAAAAATGCCTCATGTTAACAGAGTTGAAGCATCAAGCGCTGCGAGTGTGTTAAGTAAAAATACACTTCAGGGAGAAAACATAGAGTTAGAAACTTCAAGTGCAGCGTCAATGCATGTAGATGTAGAGTCTGATAATATTTCTTGTAATTCAAGCAGCGGAAGCTCAATTGACATCAAAGGAAAAGCATTAAAAGTGCAGACTTCAGCGTCAAGCGGATCTTCAATCGAAGCCGGAAAATTATTAGCAAATGATGTTGATGCCGATGTTTCGAGCGGAGCAGTAATAAACGTTCATCCTATTTTAAAATTAAAAGCACAAGCGAGCAGCGGCGGAAACATTAACTATAACAATGTTCCTAAGACTATCGAGAAAACAGCAAGTTCTGGAGGAAGCGTTAGTCAAAGCTAACATTTTTAAACTGTTAAATATAAAAGAAATCATTCATCTAAAGTGGATGATTTTTTTATATTTGTCAAAATCAAATCTAAAATAAATGAAAAAAAATACAGCCCTGTTCCTACTGCTTTTGGTTACAACATTAACTTTTGCTCAAAAGAGAGAAAAAGTGAAAGGATCTAAAATTGTAACTACCTCTATTAAAGACGTAGGAAGTTTTGATGCTCTTGAAGCCGATGATAATATTGAAGTTTATCTTGAAAAAGGAGAGAAAAACGAAATCAAAATTGAAGCCGATGACAATCTTCATGAAATCATTGGAATGGACTTAAGAGATAAAACGCTTCGTTTATATACCTCAAAAGAAAGTACAATTTTCAAAAAGCTTTCTGTAAAGGTTACTTATACGAGTTCACTAACGAAAGTAATTGCAAAAAATGATTCTAAAATTTATGCTATTCAGGAAGTTCAATTAGATGATATTACTTTTAGTAGTTTTGATTATTCCAGATTATACCTGAATGTCAATTCAAAAAAATTCAATTTAATTGCTGATGACAAATCAAGAACAGAGTTAAACTTAAAAGCTGATGATGGAAGTTTACAATTAAGCAAAAGTGCTTCTATTAAAACTTTGGTTTCTGCTATTAAATTTAAATGTGATTTGTACCAAAAAGCAAATGCCGCTATTGAAGGAATTGCTGAAAAAGCAACAATACGTTTAGATAATAATTCGGTTTTTACCGGAACAAAATTTACTTTGAAAGAGGCTAATGTAACAGCTGAAAACAATTCTGTTGGAAGCATTTTAGCCGAAACAACTGTTTCAATTGCCGTTGGAGATAAAGCAGAATTATCTTTATTCGGAAATCCAAAAATTGAATTAACCCGTTTCTCTGAAGAAGCTAAGCTGATTAAGAAGATTAAATAATTTGTTTCAGGTTTTCTTTGTTTCAGGTTTCAAGTTGAAATTAGGAATATTTATTATAAAAGAAAATCCCAGTCTATAATCTAGACCGGGATTTTTTATTTTAAGTTTTACGTTCCAATAACTTGAAACAAAAAAAATCTGAAACCTGAAACAAAATTTACTCTTTAGAAGCTAAATAACGCTCTGCGTCAAGTGCAGCCATACAACCAGTACCAGCAGCAGTAATTGCCTGACGGTAAACGTGGTCTGCAGCATCTCCGGCAACGAAAACACCTGCTACATTTGTATTAGAAGTTCCCGGTGTATTTATGATATATCCAGTTTCGTCAAGAGTGATGTAATCTTTAAAAATATCTGTGTTTGGTTTGTGACCAATTGCTACGAAAAATCCTGTTGCAGGAATTTCAATAACTTCTCCAGTAGTTTTGTTTAATGCTTTAATAGCATGCACTACATTTGAATCTCCTAAAACTTCAACAGTATCGTGATTCATTAAAATCTCGATATTTTCTGTTTTGCGAACGCGTTCTTCCATAATTTTTGAAGCTCTGAATTTCTCGCTTCTTACTAACATGGTTACTTTTTTACAAAGTTTAGATAAGTAATGTGCTTCTTCACAAGCAGAATCTCCTGCTCCAACAATTACAACTTCTTGGTTACGGTAGAAAAATCCATCGCAGACAGCGCAGGCAGAAACTCCGCCACCCATATTTAAATAGTGCTGCTCTGATGGTAATCCTAAATATTTAGCTGTAGCACCTGTAGAAATAATAACAGTTTCACAGTGCAATTCGATTGAATCGTTAATCCAAACTTTATGAATATCTCCAGAAAAATCAACTTTTGTTGCCCATCCATCACGGATATCAGCTCCGAAACGTTTTGCTTGTTCTTGTAACTGAACCATCATTTCTGGTCCTGTAACACCATCAACATAACCAGGGAAATTTTCTACTTCATTAGTCGTTGTCAATTGACCTCCAGGCTGCATACCTTGATATAAAACCGGATTCATGTTTGCTCTGGCTGCGTAAATTGCTGCAGTATAACCTGCAGGGCCAGAACCTATAATAAGGCATTTAATTTTTTCGATTGTATCTGACATAATGTGTATTGTTTTTTTGTGATGCAAATGTAAACTTTATTATAAAAAATAACACCGAAAATAAATCTGAAATAGCTATGTTAAAATAAGTTTTATTTATTTTCATTTTTTCCTTTTGTAAACAAATTTTATTTATATCTTTGCATCCGCTTTCGGGCACTACAACAAATACATCTTCGGGGTGTAGCGTAGCCCGGTTATCGCGCCTGCTTTGGGAGCAGGAGGCCGCAGGTTCGAATCCTGCCACCCCGACAAAAGTCTTTTCATTTTACTTGGAAAGACTTTTTTTTTTGCAATAAACTGAAATATAAAAACATACGATAGAACGGTTATCGCGTCCCGATTGAAAATCGGGAAGGCCGCAGGTTCTCCCGAAAGCTTTCGGGACTGCCATCCCGACTAAAATCTTTCCATTTACTTGGAAAGACTTTTTTTTTTGCAATAAACTGAAAAATAAAATCATAGCATAGAACGATTATCACATCCCGATTGAAAATCGGGAAGACCACAGGTTCTCCAGAAAACTTTCGGGATTGCCACCCCGACCAAAAGTCTTTTCATTTACTTGGAAAGACTTTTTTTGCTTTAAACCCAACTTACAATTGAAAGGTTATTGCGCCACTATTTAACTTTTTATATTCCTAATTCAACCTTTTCGAAACAATTAAATATCTTAGAGTAAATTTCAAACATTACTTTTAATTAAAAATCAAGTATTTATACTTGTTTATTTCTTTACAATAATAACGAGATTTGACATTTATTAGTAAAAAGCAATTGTAAATTTCATTAAAGAAGTTATCCAAATTAGATTAAATTAAAATTCATTTTCATTTGGTATTAACATAAAAAATAAAACATTATTAGCTATGATTCAAAACTTTACACTTTCAAGCACAAATGCAGAAGATGCAACTAGTACATTAAGTGAACTTATTTCGGACCCATGGACATTTCTTGTTGTTTTAGGAAATAGTACTGAAGCGCAAAATGCTTTACAAATTTGCTATAAAAAAATAAACTCAGGCCATCCATATTACAAAGGTGTACGCTGTATACATATTCCAATTCCTTCTTTAGTATTACCTTTATTAAAAAGTCTACGTGTAAAACCTGAGGTTCAAATTGACTGGAATAATTCACAAAATTATTTAATAACCTGTATATCAGCAGTATACAATAACATAGGGTATATTTATTCCGCTCAAAATTATTTTAATATTCCAGAAGCTAAAACAGACCGATTAGTTCTAAAAGCGCTTGCAGCCGATTTATCCATTTAATCTTTAATAAGTTCATGAAAAAAATACTCTTCTTATTATTGTTAACCATTGGCACACAATACATAGTGAAAGCGCAAGACCTGTTTAAAGTAACAGAAAAAGATCAAGATGGTAATTGGCTTGATGCAAATGGTAATGCTAAGACAGATTATATAAATAATCGAATAGCAGATATTAATAGCGTCCTCATGATTGATATTGAAGCCGAAAATATCGTTTCGTCTTACGCAAACAATAAAGGCCTTCCTCAAGAAATTGCTACTAAAATTACGGCTTTAAAAAATGTTCTTCAAACTGAAAAAGATGTACTCGAAAAAATAGACAATCTTATAAATCGTATTGACTACAGCAGTTATTCAAAAAATCCTGAAGCCATTCATAAGCAATTAAAAGATTTACAAATACTTGCGGAGTTAGTTGACAATATCAGTTTAATTGACAAAGACATTGATAATATTGCTGACAGCTTTTATGATCAAACAGGAACCGATGGTATGTTCTCAAGATCCTATATGGCTGCGGCTGTAGTTCTAAAAAGAGAACAAGCAAAACTTTTCGATTATGCAAAAGAAGAAGGTGTATCTATAAAATTTGGCGCATGGCTTATTACTAAACGTGAAAAAATCCCTTTACACATTGATGGTTTTGACAACATCGCCCCTCAACAACAATACGAAGTTGAACGTTGGGCAATATCTTTAACACCTGAGCAGAAACAAGAACTTGCAGATTTACAGAAATATGCAAAAGAAAATAGAGATAAAGGACTGGATTTAATAAACCAAATGGCTGATATGCAAATTAAAGCCATTAAAGATTTAGCTTGGACAGAATATACCGGAATTGCCGATCAAATAAAACTGGAAATAAAAAAACTGGAATCCGACCCTAGTGTGGAGGATATTGTACAAAAAGCAAAGACATTAGCAAGCGATATTGAAACCTTTAAAAAAGATGCGGAAAGACGAATAGCTTATTATAAAAATCTAAAATTTCAAAAAGGAGAAAATATTACTGATTTGGTTTCTAAAATCACATCAGACATTACATATTTTTCTACAACTTTAGAAACTTTAAAGAAAAAAGCTTCTGATTTAAAATCTAGTATCAATAGAACAGCCATTAATCTTTCTCCAAATATCACCAATACCTTTTCAGCTATTATTGCAAATTTTACAACTAAAATAGACGCAATAAACAATTTAAACAACACAACCATTAAAGATATCATCGAAGGACGCAAACTCGATGCAGCAGCATTAGAATTTAGCAATGCTGTTTTAAAATTATCTTTAACTGAGATAAAGAAAAACTTTGAATTCGATCTTACCAATGCGGGTTATCGCGAGGAAGGGAACCGAGTAGCATTAAAACTTTCCGTATATGATAAAAGCAGCAATCTTGAAATAAAAACCCAAATAAGAGAAATATATTTATTTAAGGTTTTAACTCACGTAATAAGTACTGTAGGAATTGTTTTTGCAGACCCCTTTACGCCAACAGCCATACAAACGCAATTTCAAATGGCTCCATATTACAATCTTTTGTTCAAAGGATGGATTGACAAAAAAAAACGAAGAAAATCTATAACATACAATAAACTATTGGACTGGGGTATTGGTTTACATGTATCTGCACCAGATTTCGACAAAGATGATGTTCCTGAATTAGGTGCGGGAATAGTAATTACAGCACTGCATGATTATGTTCAAAGCGGTATCGCTTATAACATCTTCACAGGAGATCCGTATTGGTTTTTTGGATTACGCATACCAATGCCGAGTTTTGGAAGCAATAACCAATAAATGATAATAATAAAAAATGACAAGGCTCGAAAACTTTGTCATTTTTTATTTCAAAATATCTATATCTTATTTATCTCTCCATAACAATATAAGCAGGATACGATTCACGATTAGGCAAATTAAATTCTTCATCGAAAGGCTGCGTACCTTCACCATTATTGTATAATGCCACACGTTTTACACCAGTTGCTGTGCTTCCGCCAATACCATTAATAACATTTTGAATATTTCCCGGGCCGGCAAAACGAGTAATACACATTTTTTCAAGTTTTACATTTGGGCTATTAGGAGCTTCAAAGCCATTTTTCTTATTCACTTTACCATCAGTTCCTGTAAAAACCGCATAAGAACCCATTCCTATACTATGATAATCTTTTACAGTATTGGCTATTTTAAATGCTGCATAACCATCAACTTTACCTCCTTGACTGCTCCAGCTTGCTTGATTTGGAGCATCATATGGCGGTTCGTTTTGGAAGAAATAAGTTCTGCCGCGTTCTCCTAACCATAAAACTTCATATTCCTGAAAGTGTTCCGTAAACAGCGCATAAAGCGTAACATCATTACCAGTAACAATAAGTCCGTTTTTACATCTGTCTCTTGTCCATCGCAAATCTCCACCTTTTTGCGAACCATGATCAGCACGCCACAACCAGAAATGGTCACCCACCACATTACTGCTGTTTATTTGCATAGCAGTATGTATCTGAATATTTTTTGACTGAACCCCGCCTACTCTACAAGTAATATCTGATAGTAAGATAGGATTTGCAGAATGATCTGCTTTTGCACCTTCTTCACCAATTCTAACCTGATAAGTTGTACTATTAAATGAATCTGTCAAAAGTCCGGCAATAATAATTCCGTCCTTGTCGTCGGCATAAATACAGCCCCAAGTATTTTTCTCAGTAGGTTCCAACGTTACCGAAGCTATACCCGCACCCAAAAGAATTGCATCTTTTCTATTTACCTGAATAGGCGCATTCAATGCATAATGACCTGGTGTAAAAAATATATTTTTACCTGCTTTTAACGCATTATTGATTTCTACATCAGTATCACCTTCTTTAGCCACATACCAATCCGTAAGCAAATCTTGTACTTTTCCTTTACCCATGTCTGTTGAAGACCATGAAACTCCTACTCTGTCTTTTTGCCATGCCGGAACAAATACTTTGTATTCACCATCATTATCTATAAAAAGAAAAGGTTTTTCTCTTATAATAGGTGTAGTAGGAATTGGAGAATTGGTATCATCTGCTTGCGGAGGATTAACACAGCCTTGCCAAACCATATTATAAGAGCCTCCCATAGCTCCCGAACCGGAAGGAAAAATAGCATTTCGGGTGTACCATTGCTGCTGTCCAGCCCAATTTGGTCTGTTTGATGTATAATGAGTATCGGCAATAAAACCACCGCTGCCCCAAAAATTGGTATTTCCAATATCTGAAATATATTTCGAAGTACTTTCAATCAGCATTCTTCGTGCACTGGTTGATTGAGAAACCGTCCAGGCAAAATCCCGCATTACTTCTATATTTTCTACAGAACGCCAAAATGTACAGGTAGCATTTGCTCCGCCAGAAAGGTGAGGTCTTGTAAAAATAGAACCCAATTTAACATCTGATGGCACTTTGCCCAAACCTCCAATATGAGAGTAGAATCCTAATTCTATTGAGTTGGCCTCTGCCGATGATGCAGATCCCGACCCGCCTGAATCGTAAGTTTGTCCATCAACATTTGCTTTTAAATAATACGCCTGACGTTTTGTAGTCCATTCGCCATTTGCTCCGCCCAGACCAATAGCACTAAATTGCGAATTAATATCAATTCGTGCCGTTTCTGCTTTTTCATATTTTCTATCGTAGAAATACATATTACTTCCAAAAATTTGGTTCTCCAGCGAAACCATGATTGTTATATCGTTACGAGTTATTTTATAATAGTTCTCGTATTTATTTTTATTTGGTTTATTATCTGTAAAGGTCAATTTAGAAGTTGAGCTCACAGAAACAAAATTGGATGCCAAACGACTTCCTCCTCTTGTGATCACATAATTTCCCGAAGAGCCAAATGCCGGCCAAGATAATGTTATGCTATGTTTTTTCTTATTGTAAACAATTTTGCCTTCTATCTTATTTCCCTGCTTTTCATCAGATGAATTAGACGTCGCAAAACTGCATAGGATCAGCATAAACGCAAATGCAGTAAATACTGAGGTTAACTTTTTAATCATAAAAATTGTTTTTGGTTTAATAGTTTATTAGGGATTCTAAAATAGTCATAATCTTTAACCTGTATCTTTCAATTTTCTTATCAAAAACTATACAACGGCGCCAAATATGCCTTTTAATAACATAAATAAACCGTATACGATATTCTCATTTTTCCATAATAGATTTTTTTTGCGCCCAATAGAAATTAGAAAATGAAAATAATAATACTCTATATTGCTCTAGCTTTTTCTGCAACGGTTACAGCACAAGAAAATTCAATTGATACAGATCCCGGCACTGAAAACGATCAGTATATCTTATATAAAGAAAATGCTCACGCTTCTTATTATCATGATAAATTTAACGGAAGAAAAACAGCAAGCGGTGCAAGATTCAACAATGATGATTTGACTGCTGCGCATAAAAAACTTCCTTTTGGCACAAAACTTAGGGTAACAAACGAAAAAAATAACAAATGCGTTATAGTAGTAGTTACAGACAGAGGGCCTTTTATTAAAGGAAGAGAAATTGACTTAAGCAAAAGAGCTTTTATGAACATTGCTTCAAATATAAAGAGCGGCTTAGTTTATGTAAAAATTGAGATTATAAAATAAAAAACCTGTTCATTATTTTTTATTATTAATATTTTAGAAAAGAAAAAACAGAATGAGATCATTTCTACAAAGTAAATTTTAAATTCGTTCACTTTTACTGCAAAACAACTTTCATCATGACCAAAATCTGGTCTGTAATTCTGCTCAAAACTTAAATTAATTTCTGCCGAACACGCACGAAACAACGATTAAGCGAAGTTTCACAAATGTTAACAAAATAGATTTTCAAAAACCATAAATAATTGTATTTTTACGGTTCAAAATTCAGAAAATAAATGGGCAAAATCATTGCGATTGCTAATCAAAAAGGAGGCGTTGGAAAAACTACAACATCTGTAAATCTTGCAGCCTCATTAGGTGTTTTAGAGAAAAAAGTATTATTGATCGATGCTGATCCTCAGGCTAATGCTACATCTGGCCTTGGAATTGACGTAGAATCTGTTGAACTTGGAACTTACCAAATTCTTGAACATACAATAACACCAAAAGAAGCCATTTTAAAATGTTCAGCTCCAAATGTTGACGTGATCCCTGCTCACATTGACCTTGTTGCTATCGAAATCGAATTGGTTGACAAAGAAAATCGTGAGTATATGCTTAAAAAAGCATTAGAAGAAGCAAAAGAAGAATATGATTTTATCATTATCGACTGTGCGCCTTCATTAGGTTTATTAACCTTAAATGCTTTGACAGCTGCCGACTCAGTAGTAATTCCAATTCAATGTGAATATTTTGCACTTGAAGGATTAGGAAAATTATTGAACACAATTAAAAGTATTCAAAAAATTCACAACCCTGATCTAGACATCGAAGGATTATTACTTACAATGTATGATTCAAGATTACGTTTATCTAATCAGGTAGTTGAAGAAGTTCAAAAACACTTTAACGATATGGTTTTTGACACCGTTATTCAGCGAAATGTTAAATTAAGTGAGGCACCAAGTTTTGGAGAAAGTATCATTAATTATGATGCTACAAGTAAAGGTGCGGTTAATTACATTAATTTAGCTCAAGAAATTATAAAGAAAAACAGTAAATAGTTTTTATGACAAAAGCAATTAAAAAACAAGCCTTAGGAAGAGGATTATCAGCGTTATTAAAAGATCCGGAAAACGACATTACATCAGTAGAAGACAAAAATGCTGATAAGGTTGTTGGAAATATTATTGAGCTTGAAATAAGTGCTATCGAAATAAATCCGTTTCAGCCTAGAAGCAATTTTAATGAAGAATCATTACGCGAATTAGCCACTTCTATTAAAGAACTTGGTGTAATTCAACCTATTACTGTTCGAAAATTAGACTTTAATAAATACCAGTTAATTTCTGGAGAACGTCGTTTACGTGCTTCAACTTTAGTTGGTTTAACTCATGTTCCGGCATACATTCGTATTGCTAATGACAATGAGTCCCTTGTTATGGCATTGGTTGAAAACATTCAGCGTCATGACTTAGACCCAATCGAGATCGCACTTTCTTACCAGCGTTTAATTGACGAAATTCAATTAACACAAGAGCAAATGAGCGAGCGCGTTGGAAAAAAACGTTCTACAATTGCCAATTATTTACGTCTTTTAAAACTGGATCCAATTATTCAAACTGGTATTCGCGATGGTTTCATTAGTATGGGACACGGTCGTGCTATTATTAATATTGAAGATTTAGACGTTCAGACTGATATTTACCAAAAAATTGTAAGTCAAAATTTATCTGTTCGTGAAACTGAAGCCTTAGTTAAAAATTATCACGAAGGTCAGCAGCCAAAAGCAGAAGGAAAACCTAAAGCTGAATCTTCATTTGTGGTTAGAGAAACACAAAAAAATACTTTCAATGATTATTTTGGTTCGAAAGTTGATATAAAAGTCGCTGGTAACGGAAAAGGAAAAATCACAATTCCTTTTAATTCTGAAGCCGACTTTAATCGAATTATAAAATTAATAAACGGATAGTGAATAAAATTGTCCCCATAAGTCTATTGTTCTTTCTCATAGGAACCGTTTCTCTTTTTGCCCAGGTAAAAAAAGACACGGTTTTAGTCGTTAAAGACACAACTGCATTAATAGAAATAGATCCGCTTACACCTGCAAAAGCAGCTTTTTATTCGGCTATTTTACCTGGTTTGGGTCAGGTATACAATAAAAAATACTGGAAAGTTCCGCTTGTTTACGGAGCAATAGGTACAAGTTTATACTTTTATATTGATAACAATAAAAAATATCATGATTATCGTGACGCCTACAAACGAAGACTTGAAGGCTATAATGATGATAAATATCAATTTCTTGACGAAAGCAGACTTATTGCAGGTCAGAAATTTTATCAGCGAAACAGAGATTTATCTGCCTTATTTGTTGTTGGTTTTTATGTTTTAAATATTATCGATGCCAATGTTGATGCGGCTTTGATTCAATTTAACGTAAACGAAAGACTATCACTTCGTCCAGAAATTTATCCCGCCGATGTAACATTTAAACCAAACGTTGGACTAACTTTTAATTATCGTTTTTAAATAGTTTCTTCTATTTAAAAATTCACAAATACATACAAAATGAAAATTGCGCTTTTAGGATACGGAAAAATGGGTAAAGTAATCGAACGAATTGCTTTAGAAAGAGGTCATGAAATTGTTTTAAAGAAAGACGAATTCAATACATACGACGGACTTTCGACTGCAGATGTTGCGATTGACTTTAGCGTTCCGTCAGCGGCAGTCGACAATATTTCTGCATCTTTTAATGCTAATGTTCCTGTAGTTTCCGGAACAACAGGATGGCTGGAACATTACGATGAAATGATTGCTCTTTGCAACGAGAAAAAAGGAGGTTTTATATCCAGTTCAAATTTCAGTTTGGGAGTAAATATTTTCTTTGGTTTAAATGAATATTTAGCCAAAATCATGAATCAATTTGATTCTTATAAAGTTACGATGGAAGAAATTCACCACATTCACAAATTGGATGCTCCAAGCGGAACTGCGATTTCTTTAGCACAAGGCGTTATTCAAAACAGTGACTATTCTAACTGGACTTTAGACGAAGCAAAAAAAGGTGAAATTCATATTGAAGCTAAAAGAATTGGAGAAGTTCCGGGTACACATACCGTAAACTACGATTCTGCTATTGACAGCATTGAAATCAAACATACTGCTCATAATCGTGAAGGTTTTGCCCTTGGCGCTGTTATCGCTGCAGAATGGCTTGCCGGAAAACAGGGGATTTTCACTATGAAAGATGTATTAAACTTACAATAAATTGATAAAAATTCTGGATTAAACAAATATTCAATCCCGAATTTGAAACTTAAAATACTATATTATGACTCTTTACTCTTGGTTCGTATTTTTCTTAGCTGTTCAAATTATTCATTTCGTTGGTACTTGGAAATTGTATCAGGCAGCAGGGAGAAAAAGCTGGGAAGCGGCAATTCCGGTATATAATTCAATTGTTTTAATGAAAATTATCGGCCGACCAACCTGGTGGACATTATTACTTTTCATTCCAATTATCAACTTGATTATGTTTCCGGTTGTTTGGGTTGAAACACTTAGAACTTTTGGTAAAAAATCAACTTTAGATACTATTTTAGGGATTTTTACTCTTGGCTTTTATATCTACTATGTAAATTACACACAGAAATTAGAATATAACGCTGACAGAAAATTAACTCCTGAAAACAAAACAGCTGATACGGTAAGTTCTTTGCTTTTTGCAATTATTGTTGCAACTTTAGTACATACTTACGTTATTCAGCCTTATACCATCCCAACTTCTTCGTTAGAGAAATCATTATTAATTGGAGATTTCTTATTTGTAAGTAAAGTAAATTATGGCCCTAGAGTTCCTATGACAACGGTTGCACTACCAATGGTTCATGACTCTATTCCATTAACGAAAAGAAAATCTTATTTAAGCTGGCCTCAATTACCGTATTTCAGGCTTCCTGCTTTTGAACAAATAAAAAGAAATGACATTGTGGTATTCAACTGGCCGGTTGATACCGTACATTATTTTTACGAGCCAAAAGGAAGACCGGGCGTTATTAAACCAATCGATAAGAAATCAAACTATGTAAAAAGATGTGTTGGTATTCCTGGCGACAGTTTATCAATTAAAGACGGCTTTGTATTCATTAACGGAAAAAAACTTATTTTACCGGAAAGAGCAAAACCTCAATATTCTTATTCTGTAGCTTTAGACGGAAAAACATCTATTGATTTTGAATCTTTATTTAAAGAATTAGACATTACAGATCCTGCAGGTTTTAGAACTGAAAAAAGGGATACGCTTTATTTTAGAGCTTTAACCGAAGCAAGTGCTGAACGTTTGAAAAATACTCCGGGCGTTACTGCTGTAAAAAGAGAAATTGATAAAGGAAATGACAATGCGATTTTCCCGCATATCAACAAATGGAATCAGGATAATTTTGGTCCAATTTATATTCCTGAAGCTGGTAAAACAGTTGCTTTAACTAATACATCGCTTCCGTTTTATAAAGAAATCATCACTAATTATGAAGGAAATACTTTAGAATTAAGTGGTTCTAAATTTATCATAAACGGTAAAGAAACTAACACTTATACCTTCAAACAAAATTACTATTGGATGATGGGAGACAATCGTCACAATTCTGAAGATAGTCGTTATTGGGGTTACGTTCCGGAAAATCACATCGTTGGAAAACCGGTTTTCATCTGGATGAGCTGGGATACTAACGGAAAAGGTATCAACAAAATTCGCTGGAGCAGAGTTTTCACTACTGTTGACGGCGAAGGACAACCGCAATCGTATTTCAAATATTTCCTAATTATTCTTGCACTATACTTTGTTGGAGAATTCTTCTGGAGAAAAAGAAAACAGAATAAAGCATAAAAAATAAAAAATGTTATTTTTGTTTCAGGTTTTAGGTTTCAGGTTCTTTGCGAACGTGAAACTTGAAACCTGAAACTTTTAAAACAAAAATCAAATGAATTCCCTATTACTTCCTACATATTTTCCATCCATTAGCCATTTTGCAGTTATGGCTCAATCTGAGAATATAACTTTTGAAATGGAAGATAATTTTCAAAAGCAGACAAATAGAAACAGAACTTACATCTATAGTCCAAACGGAATTCAATTATTAAACATTCCTGTTAAGCATTCTAAATCTGCACATCAAAAGACAAAAGATGTATTGATCGAAAATGAATTTGACTGGCAGAAACAGCATTTTAAATCCTTAGAGGCAGCTTATAGAAGTTCGCCGTTCTTTGAGTATTTTGAAGACGATATTGTGCCTATTTTCGAAAAGAAACACACTTTCCTGATGGATTTAAATATGGAAGTTTTTGATACGGTTACAAAGTGTCTTCGAATGAAAATAGAATTTGGTAAAACAGCTGAATATTTTCATGAAGTAGAAAATATTTCTGATTTCAGATATTTAGCAAACGGAAAAAAAGATCAAAATTCTTTCGAAAAATACACTCAGGTTTTTGATGACAAACATGGTTTTATCAACAATTTAAGTGTTTTGGATTTACTTTTTAACGAAGGTAAGTTTGCAATGGATTATTTAAAAACTCAGAAAATAATCTAAAATTGATCAATTGAAAGTCGGGTCATTATTGGGTAATGATCGGAATTTTCGAAATCAGAAAAGCTTTCAAACTGCTTTACTTTCATTTTAGTATCGGTAAAAATATAATCAATTCGGGCTGGGTAATACTTAAATTTATAAGTCGCTCCAAAACCTTCTCCGGCTTCTTCGAAAGCATCTTTAAGTTTTCCCTTAATATTTCGGTAAACATATGAAAACGGACTGTTATTCATGTCTCCGCAAATAATAATCGGGTATTTACATTTCTTTATATGCTCCTTAAAAATTTCAGCTTGTTCCTGCTGCTGCGTAAAACCTTTACTGATTCGGGCATAAATACGCTGTGATTTTTGCTGGTTTACTTTATCAATATCATCAGAAATCTCACTTACGTCAGGAGAAATTTTAATAGACTGCAGGTGCATATTATAAACACGAATAATATCTTTCCCGCGTTTAATATCAGCATAAACTACATTATTATCTGATTTAGGAAAAATGATGTTTCCTTCGTCAATAATAGGAAATTTAGAAAAAATGGCCTGTCCAGTCTTAACCTGGTTTCCTTCAATAAAAATATAGCGGTGCGGATACACTTTTAAATCTAAATGCGCCGAGTTTGAATATTCCTGAACACATAAAATATCAGGATCTTTTTCATCAATGAAAGTTTTTATATTTTCCGGAATATCATCGCGATCCAGCCATTTAAAGACATTAAAAAGACGCACATTATAACTCATTACAGAAAAATCCCTTTCGTCTTTCACATATTCTTTAGCAGAGAATTTATAGAATTTGCTGATAAAAGTAATTCCGGTAAGCAAAACCAAACCAGATAAAATAAGTCGTTTTTTGAATTGAATTGCCCAATATAAAAAGAAGAGTCCATTTGCCACAAAAAAGGCCGGCATGAACAAAGTAAGCACCGATAAAAGCGGAAAGCTCTTAGGTGCTAAAAACGGCAAAATATAGACACTAAATGTGACCACAGTCAGCACTATATTCAAAAAGAACATTATTTTATTAAACCACGAAAGGTTTTTCATATTTTCTTGCTAAGGATTATTTTCCTGCTTTAAATAAAAACTCTTTTTCTTCTTTTGTCAGGCAGTCGTATCCCGACTGGCTGATTTTATCTAAAATCTCATCAATTTGCTGCTGCGTTTTGTCTTTTGTAACAATTCTTGATGTCGCTTTTTCTGTAGGTTTTTTGTAATTTTTATGAACTTTTGTAAATGGGGTCGTTGGGGATTTTCTAAAAAGATTAGCAAAGAAATCTAATATTCTAGAAACAATAATACTTAAATCTGTTCCGTTTTGAAGCAGTTTAATAAAGATAAAACCAAAAAATGCTCCGGCTAAATGCGAAATATGTCCGCCCATATTTTCAAGGCGCAGCTGCATTAAATCTAAAAGTAAAATTACACCTGTAATATGCCAGAGTTTTACATTTCCAAAAAGAAACCTAACATTCATTAAAGGCTGATAAGTTGTTGCAGCAACTAAAATTGCCATAATAGCGGCCGATGCGCCAACTATTGAAGCTGAAGTTCCTAAAACATAAAAACTCAAGGCAAATACAATTCCTGAAAAAATTGCGCCTAAAATATATAATCCTAAGTATTGTTTTTGAGTAAAGAAGGTCAGGAATAAATTGCTTGCAAAATTTAAAACCATCATATTAAATAACAAATGCAAAAATCCGAAATGAAAAAATGCATACGTTAAAAATGTCCAGGGCTTAAACACGAAAACCTGAGGATATGATGATAATGCAAGCCAATTTGGAAAAACAAACTGACCGGTAGAAAACTGATAGAAAAAAATTAGGGAAATAAGAAAACAAGCGATGTTCCAATAAATAACCTGCATCGCAATGCCGCCCAATTTATATTGAAGTTTTAAATCGTCAAGAATATTCATAAAGTCTTCTTTTGGTTTTTAAATTTAATCAATTAAAGTTAAAAATTAATTCCATCGATTGTTATTAAACTGATTTTTTTTCCAGTACCACATAATCAAAAATCCAAACAAAGCTCCACCAATATGAGCATAATGAGCTATTCCAGAATCTATTCCCATAAAAGAACTTCCAAAAATCCCAAAAAAACCATCAAATAAAAGCATATAAATTGGTACAAAATATTTCGCCTTTATCGGAATAGGTATAAACAAAATTCCAAGTTCTGCATTAGGAAACATAAAAGTAAATGCTACCAGTAAACCGTAAATAGCACCAGATGCACCTACAACAGTTCCCAAATAGGCATTCGTGAAATGCTTAAATTCTGAAGCTGTCAAAATCTGCTCCCATCTTGTATCTATTCTTCCACTATTTAATAGATTAAGAATATCCGCTTTTTGATAACCATTTGCCAATAAAATATTTAAACTATCCTGATAAAAATAATAATTAACAGCAAAATTTACTAAAGCAGCTCCCAGTCCGCAAGAGATATAGAAAAACAAAAACTTCTTTGCTCCCCAAAAATGCTCTAATGTTGACCCAAATGAATACAATGCGAACATATTGAATGCAATATGAGCAAATCCGCCATGCATAAACATATGTGTTATAGGCTGCCAAACTTTAAATCCCGGGTTTTCCGGAAAAAAGAGCGCGAAATATTCGTAAGAAACTGGCACTAACTGAGCACCAATAAAAAATATAATATTAATAATTAGCAGTTGTTTAACTACTGGAGTCATGTTCATCATAAGGCAAACTTTTTATCTATATCTTCAACACGCATAGTGATGAAGGTTGGTTTTTGAAAAGGTGAAATATTAGGATCTTTACAAGCAAACAAACCGTTTACTAGATTGTCTTGTTCTTTTTCAGTTAAATAAGATCCTGTTTTAACCGCTAAACTTTTAGCCATCGATTTGGCAATAGTATCATTTTGACTGTAACTGCTTGCCGGAATTCCGTCTTGCAAATCGCTTAGTAATTGTTCAATTACAAGAGAAACTTCACTTTCGGTAATGTTTACCGGAATTCCTGAAATTACAATGTGATCTGTTTGAGCTTCTTCAAAAATAAATCCGGTTGTTTCTAGCGAAGGCTTTAATTCTTCGATTAATTTCATTTCTGTAGAAGAATAAAATAAATCTAAAGGGAAAAGCAATTTCTGACTTGAAGCCTGATTCACAGTCATATTCAACAAAAATTGTTCGTATAAAATACGTTGATGTGCGCGCTGCTGATCAACGATTATCATTCCTGATTTTATTGGCGAAACAATATATTTTTTATGAATTTGATATGTTTTTTGAGTTGCCTGTTCCACCTCATCATCATTAAATAAAGATGATGTTACTTCTTCGTTTTCAAATGTAAATGGCGAACTTTCGATACTTTCAGCATTTTCAACATCTAATCCGACATACAAACTTTCCCAGCTTACTGTTGGTTCTACTCTTTTTGAATAACCAGAATAAGACGAAGATGAGTTTGAAGAGGAAGAAGATCCAGAGCTATAACCAGAACCTGATCCTGAACCCGCTTTTGCATAATGCTGATTGGTTTTATCATCAGTAAAAGGATTAAAAGTTCCATCAACCTGAATCGTTGGCACTTCTGCTTCTACATCTTTATAATGATAAGGCGTATCTAAATTTGAATCTCTGTCAAAATCTAAAACCGGAGCGACATTAAACTGTCCCAAACTATGTTTGATCGAAGCTCTTAAAATAGCATATAAGGCTTGTTCATCATCAAACTTAATTTCCGTTTTTGTGGGATGAATATTAATATCGATTGTATTTGGCGGAACTTGCAGATACAAGAAATAACTCGGTTGAGAGCCATCTTTCAAAAGTCCGTCGTAAGCAGCCATAACTGCATGATGCAAATAACCGCTTTTAATGAAACGATCGTTTACAAAAAAGAATTGTTCTCCCCTGTTTTTCTTGGCAAATTCAGGTTTGCACACAAATCCCTGAACATTTATAATTTCTGTATCTTCATTTACAGGAACCAATTTTTCGTTGGTTTTACCAGACATAATTCCAACAATACGCTGGCGATATCCTGCTGCTGGAAGATTATACAATTCGCTTCCGTTATGATAAAAACTAAAATGAATGTTTGGATGCGCTAAAGCTACACGCTGAAATTCATCCATGACATGTCGAAATTCAACTGTATCTGATTTTAAGAAATTACGACGTGCCGGAATATTAAAAAATAAGTTTTTAACGGCAAATGATGTTCCTTTTGGTAAAACTGCCACTTCCTGCGAAACAAATTTACTTCCTTCAATAATAATATGAGTTCCGAGTTCGTCTTGTTCTTGTTTCGTTTTCATTTCCATATGCGCGATTGCCGCAATAGAAGCTAATGCTTCGCCACGAAAACCTTTGGTAGCAAGAGAAAATAAATCTTCGGCCTGACGAATTTTTGATGTAGCGTGACGTTCAAAACACAAACGCGCATCTGTAACGGTCATTCCTACACCATTATCAATAACCTGAACTAATGATTTACCGGCGTCTTTTATAATCAATTTAATATCAGTTGCCTTTGCATCAACAGCATTTTCTAACAGCTCTTTTACGACTGAAGCGGGTCTTTGAACCACTTCTCCAGCAGCAATTTGGTTAGCAACGTGATCAGGAAGTAATTGAATAATACTCGACATTGAAAATTTTAGATTGTAGATTAACGATTTAAGATTTTTGATTTAAATCTAAACCAAGCAGCACAAATTTAGTGAATTTCTACTGGCTTTTTGAATATGTGAAATCATAAAAAAAACAAAAAACCTATACTATTGTGACACAGTATAGGTTTTAATATTTTTAAAACAAATGTGTTTATTCTGTAATATAAAAGTGATTTCCTAGTATATCTTTTAATCCCACTAAAACCAGCCAGACAAAAGTTACAAAAAGCAATATTCCATATCCGGGTTTTAGACGACCAAGAGTCATATAAACAAGAAAAAGAGCAAATATGAATGAGCTTATACCAACTATAAAGAGAAAAAATCTGTTAGAATCTTCTTCTCTAAATTCATTAATAGCAACTATTACGATACAAACTGCATAAACCCAAATAAACATACTTATTGGAGAATCTGAAGAATCTGGATAACGTTCTAATATATTAAAAGAACTCCAGAAAATAAAAACACTTAACAGAATTCTAGAAATTGCCCAAAAGACTCTTGTTTTACAGAAAAATTCATCCATAGATATTATTCATTCTCTATTTTTCTTGGAGAATCTTCTATCTGAAGTGCACCAGAAGTTAATAAAGGCTGATTGAAAGCGTGTGAGATAGAAGCCTGCTGACGAATGTATGCCATTTTTATGGCAGCAATTGCAGCTTCGGTTCCTTTGTTCCCGTGAGCGCCGCCGCTTCTGTCAATAGACTGCTGCATGTTATTATCTGTTAAAACACAAAAAATAACCGGAATATCAGTTTGAACATTCAAATCTTTAATTCCCTGCGTTACACCTTCACAAACAAAATCAAAGTGTTTTGTTTCTCCTTGAATTACACATCCAATTACGATTACTGCATCGACATTTTGTGTCTGAAGCATTTTTTTTGCACCATAAATAAGCTCAAAACTCCCTGGTACATTCCAGCGAATAATTTGCTGCGCAGGAACATCACAATCAACAAGTGCATCAAAAGCGCCATTGTAAAGTCCTTCTGTTATAACATCGTTCCACTCAGAAACAACAATCCCAAATCGAAAGTCTTTCGCATTTGGGATTGTGTTTTTATCGTATTCTGATAAATTTTTATTTTCGGTAGCCATCTTTTATATTTAAGATTTTAGAATTTTGATTTCAGATTGTAAAAATACAAATCTAAAATCTAAAATCTGAACTCTAGAAATTTTATTATTGCGCTAATCCAATCAAGGCATCAACAGCACCAGCTTCTGGAGTTGCATCGAAGTTGTCTTTAATATCGTTTAGATATTTTAAAGCGTCTTCTTTTTGACCTAAAGCGATAGCCGTTTTAGCAGCTTTTAGCAAGAAACGAGGTGTTGTAAAATCGTTTTTGTTAGCTTCAGCAGCTTTTACATAATAATCTAAAGCTTCTTTTTGATTGTTTTTTTGAGAGTAAGCGTCTCCAATTGCTCCTTTTGCTAAAGCGCTTAAGATTAAATCATCTGATTTAAATTCTCCTAAATACTTAATAGCATCGTCAAATTTACCCGTATTTAAATATGCCATACCAGCATAGTAATTTGCTAAATTTCCAGCGTCAGTTCCAGAATATTCGTCAGCGATTTTCACAAATCCAAATTTACCTTCAGATCCGTTTAATGCTAATTTATATAATGAATCGCTTGCAACACCATCAACAGCTTTTTGAAAGTTCTGTTGTGCAACAAACATTTCATTTGCAGCTTCGTCTTGTTTAGGATTTTCAATAAATTTTTGGTAAGCCAAATAACCAATAGTAGCAACTGCAATACCAGCAACTAAACCAATAATGATTTTTTGATTTTTAGCAACCCAATCCTCAGTTCTTGAAGCAGTTTCGTCTAATTTAGAAAAAACACCAGCTGTTGTGCTGTCTTTTTCGTCAATGATTACCTGTTGTTCTTCATTTACTTCTTTAACTTCCTTCTCTTTTGGTGCTTTATATCCTCTTTTATTGTAAGTAGCCATTTAAAATTAATTTAGTGAACGGCAAAAATAAAATTTTTCTTGAAACTGTGGCATAAAAAATCAAATTTATCACTATTTTAAAACAAATATTTTTAATAACGCTAACTCCTTTCGCATCAGCACCAAAATAAATCAACTTGAAACGTACCAAAAGTCCTTTATATCGATAATTTTCGATAATTTGCACCCTCAAATTTTTGATGATTTTAAATACCACTTTTCTGAGCTAAAACTTAGTTTTAGCCACAGATTTCACAGATTTACACAGATTAAAAAGCCTCAGCAAAAAATCTTTTTAATCATTTTATCCCGATAGCTATCGGGAGTGGCAGAAAAAAGTTAAAGAGTTAATAGAAAAACATCAAATTTTACCTTTTAGAGTTTCTTAAAAATGCATTTAAACAAAATTTCTTTATTCAATTATAAAAATTTCGCTGAAGCCAGTTTTGATTTCGACATCAAGATCAATTGTTTTGTTGGAAAAAACGGAATTGGAAAAACCAATGTTCTGGATGCCATTTATCATTTGGCTTACGGAAAAAGTTATTTTAATCCGCTGGCGGTTCAAAATATCAAACACGGAGAGGAGTTTTTTGTTATTGATGCCGAATTAGAAAAAAACGACAGAACAGAACAAATTGTCTGCAGTTTAAAAAAAGGTCAAAAAAAGGTTCTAAAAAGAAACGGAAAGGCTTACGATAAATTCTCCGATCATATTGGTTTTATTCCGCTGGTAATCATTTCTCCGGCCGACCGAGATTTAATTGTAGAAGGAAGTGAAACACGCCGTAAATTTATGGACAGTGTTATTTCGCAGTTAGATTCGACTTATCTGCATCAGCTTATTCAATATCAAAAAGTCATTGTACAGCGAAATGCGCTTTTGAAATATTTTGCACTCAATCATACTTTTGACAATGATACCTTATCTATATATAATGAGCAGTTAAATGAATACGGAAAATCGATTTTTGAAAAGAGAAAAGATTTTCTGGAACAATTTATACCTATATTTAATATACATCATCAAACCATAACGGGTTCTGAAGAAACGGTTCAACTGGTTTACGAAAGTCATTTGTTTGAAAAAGATTTATTGACCCTTTTACAGGAAAATATCAATAAAGACCGAGCTTTACATTATACAACTTCTGGAGTTCATAAAGATGATTTATCTTTTGAAATTGATTCTCATCCCATAAAAAAGTTCGGATCGCAGGGACAGCAAAAATCCTTTTTGATTGCCTTGAAACTGGCTCAGTTTGAATTTTTAAAAAAGCAAAGCGGTGTAAAACCTATTTTATTATTTGATGATATTTTTGACAAACTGGACGAAACCCGTGTTGCCAAAATTGTCGAAATGGTAAACAGCGAAACTTTTGGACAGCTTTTTATTTCAGATACACACCCGGAAAGAACCGAAGCGATTGTAAAATCGACGCATCAAACTTATAAGATATTTAATTTGTAAAGTTTTTTGCCACTAATTCCACGAATTTTCACGAATCAAAACTTTGTCAAAGTTGAGCGATAAGCAATTAAAAAATTAGTGTAAATTCGTGTAATTAGTGGCGAACTTAAAACAACTGCAATAAAAACACATAATATGCTTACGAAAGAATCATTGCAATTTTTAGACGATTTAAAAAAGAACAACAATAGAGATTGGTTTCAGGACAATAAAAAACGTTATGAAATCTTCAAAAAAGACTATCATCAATTAGTAAGTGATTTTCTGGATGTAATGAAACCGCTTGATCCTTCGCTGGAATTATTGGAGGTTAAAAATTGTACTTTTAGAATTAACCGGGACATTCGTTTTTCTAAAGACAAATCTCCTTATAAAGCGCATTTGGGCGTTTGGATGTCGGCTGGCGCAAAAGGCGCGAATCGTTCGGGATATTATGTTCATATTGAAAAAGGAGCTAGTTTTATAGCAGGCGGATTTTATTCGCCTGAAGCGGAAGATTTGAAAAAAGTCCGCAAGGAAATTGCCTTTTTTTATGACGATTTAGAAGCTATTTTGGCGGATAAAAATTTTAAAAAAGAATTTGGAAGTTTAGATGTAAACGAAAATAATTCTCTTAAAGGTATGCCAAGAGGTTATGAAAAAGATCATCCGGCAATTGAATTTCTAAAACTGAAAAGTGTTACTGCGACTCAAAAATATGATATTTCTGAAGTGACTCAAAAAGATTTCGTTTCAAAAATGAGCAAAAAACTGATTGCTTTAAAACCTTTAAACGAATTCATAAATCGTGCTTTAGACACTGATGAATCTTAATTTTATCTGCCACAGATTTCACAGATTAAAATGATTCACAATTGAAGTTGCCACGATTACACAAATTTCCACTAATTAAATTCGTGCTAATTCGTGTAATTTGTGGCAAAAAAAAATCCTTTTAATCTGTGAAATCTGTGGCGAAAAAAAAACTCATTTTAATGAAAAGAAAAATACTTTTTCTTGGAGAATCGTACCGCGCCGATGCTATAACATGGATGAAAGGCCTGAAAGAATTTGGCGATTTTGAAATTATCACCTGGGAACTTCAATCTCCGAGTAATTCAAAACTTAACCGATTCAAACGTATTTTAGAATATTTCTTCGCTCCTGTTTCTATTCGAACAATAATCAAAAATGAAAAACCGGACATGGTTATTGCGGAAAGAACTACAAGTTACGGATTTCTTGCTGCTTTGTCCGGTTCAAAAACTATTGCAATCGCACAACAAGGCCGAACTGATTTATGGCCGGAAGATTCTGTTTTATATCCATTTAAAAAGTTCATTCAGAAATATGCTTTCAAAAAAGCACATTTAATTCATGCTTGGGGACCAGTTATGACGATTTCTATGAAAGAAATTGGCGTTGACATGAACAAAGTTTTGGTTCTTCCGAAAGGAATTGATTTATCACTTTTTACAGCTTCAACAAACCATTCCAATAAAATTGAAGCAATTGTAACGCGTTCGCTACAGCCGGAATATCGACATGATTCTATTTTAAAAGCATTTGGTATTTTACATCAAAAGGGAATTGATTTTTCGCTGACAATTGTTGGCGATGGAACAAGATTGCAATTTTTGAAAGATTTAGCCAAAGAACTGCAAATCGAAAACAAAGTAATTTTTACGGGAAGAATCCCAAATACTGAACTTCCTAAATTATTACAGCAATCGAATATTTATATCAGCATGCCAATTACCGAAGGCGTTTCGGCATCTTTATTTGAAGCTATGGCTTGCAATTGTTATCCTGTAGTTTCTGATATTGCAGGAAATCAAAGCTGGATTACGCATCGTCAAAACGGGCAATTAATTGAAATTGACAACATTGAAATACTTTCCAATGAATTAATCTGGTCTTTTGAAAATCCTGAATCCCGAAATGAGGCCATTATTCGAAATAGAAAATTTGTAGAGGAAAATGCTAATTACGATATTAATATGAAGGTTATTGCTGATAAGTATCATGAGTTGCTGAACAAATAAAATCTTATTTCTATATAAAATCACAAGATAAATGAGTGGATATTACAACTATTATAAAGTCGACAAGAATAAAACATCCGTTACATTATTATCAAAACTGAATGATATAAAATTGCAACCTAAACAATTATATCATTTTAAAGACAAACAAATTACCAACTTCAGAGATTATGTAATTGAAATAACCCAAAATTCAATTTTTACAAAAATTTCATTTGAACAATTAATTTTCAAAGTAAAAACAGATTTTTACAAAATTAACCCTTCTGAATTTGAGATGATAATGGATTGGGTACATAAATATTATAATGATAATGAAGACATTGATAAATTTCTTATTGAATTAGGCTTAGAAGAAATTGAGTCATTTAACACTAAATTCGAAAATGATTTATTCTTTTTTGGCATCAATGGTATAAACAACTACTATAGCACAATTAAAAAAGACAATTTTTGGAAAGAATTAGATACTCTTTCAAATGCAGAAGAAATGAATTTAGTATTAGATTTTTTAACCTTCTTAATGATTAAGTTTATAATTTCTAACACAGAAACTAATACAAAAGAACAGTTTGAATTAATAAACAAGCTAGAAAATGTAGAAGGAAAAACAGAACTAAAAGAAGCTGCATGTTTATTTTTTGAGACTTTAAAAGACATGAATAGTGATTATTCAAAAATGTACAGTGATTCAATTCATTATTTCAGCCAAAATGCAGAATCTCTTTTATCAAAAATAGAAGATTTCCAAGCCGGTATAGCAAATTATAATGGTGTAATTTTTATAGAAGCCTGTTTTTAACAAAAAAAGCTTTCAGGCATTCCCGCAATAAAAACCAAGCTTAGCGAACTTTGCGTAAACTTTGTGTCTTTGCGGTTAAAAAACCTTCGTAACTTTTCTTCAATCTCAACGACATACTATTATAATGGATTGTGTAATTTAATTCTTAAAATAATATGAGCAATAGAAGAAATTGGTTAAAACAAGTAGGTTTAGGCACAATAGGATTAGGTTTAACTTCATTTGAAGCATTTGCAAATCCTTCGCCAGAAAATTATATTTCTTTAGATGCAGACAAATCTCCTATATTATTACGATCCAATGAAAATCCTTATGGACCTTCTCCACTCGCTCGCTCTGCCATGCAAAAAAGCATCAATAATAGCAATCGATACGGCTGGAATCTTTCGGGAGAATTAATTTCTCTTATTGCAAAAAAGAATAATGTTTCTGATAATAATATTTTATTAGGTGCCGGTTCAACAGAAATTTTAGATTTAGTTCTTCAATATACTGCTTTAAAAAAGGGAAATTACATACTTGCAGAAACAACCTTTAACTATTGGACATTTCCTTCTGAAAAATTAGGGATAAAAAAAATTACGGTTCCGTTAACTGCAGACAAAAAGCATGATTTAGCGGCAATGTTAAAAGCAATTGATTCAGACACAAAAATGATTTATATCTGTAATCCCAATAATCCAACAGGTACAATATGCGATCACGAACAATTGGTTTCTTTTGTAAAAGAAGCATCTAAAAATGCCATTGTTTTTGTAGATGAAGCTTATATCGATTTCACAAAAGAGCAATCATTAAGCAGTCTTGTAATGGAAAACAAAAATTTAATTATCACTAAAACCTTTTCAAAAATGCATGGTTTAGCTGGCGCGCGTATCGGTTATGCCATTGCGGCATCATCAACTATTGACGAACTCAGTGCTTTAAAATCATCTCCAAATTTATCAGTTAGTGTGGTATCAACAGCTGCGGCTATGGCATCCTTAAATGATGAAAAGTTTATTAAGGAAGTTTATTCTTTAAATGAAGAAGTTAAGAAATATACAATTGACCAACTTACACAGCTTAACTTAACCTGCATTCCGTCTTATTCCAATTTTATTTATTTTTCTCTTGAAAATTATAAAAAGGATTTCTTTAAACAATTAGAAGCCAACAATATTGAGGGAACCAAAATCTATGAAGAAAACGGAAAATGGACGAGAATTACTATTGGAACAATGAAAGAAATGCAGCAATTTATTGAGGCAATAAAGTAAATTCGCTTAAAAAGACTTTCTGATGTCAAAACTCAATTGAAATAAATTATAATCCTTACTTTTGACCTCAGATTAAAAAGCCTTTTACACATGCATATCCAATCCAATTTTTCTTTAAAAAACTATAATACTTTCGGTATTGAAGCTAAAGCCAAAAAATTTGTCGCAGTACATTCTGTTGAAGAACTGAAAATTATTTTAGAAGAAAACAAAAACGAGAAGAAATTTATTCTTGGCGGCGGGAGCAATATGCTTTTAACAAAAGATATTGATGCATTGGTCATTCATATCGATTTAAAAGGAAAAAAAATCATTAAGGAAGATGATGATTTTGTTTGGGTTGAAAGTCAGGCTGGGGAAACCTGGCATGATTTCGTGCTTTGGACAATCGACAATAATTTTGGCGGATTAGAAAATATGTCCCTAATTCCGGGAAATGTCGGTACAACTCCAGTTCAAAATATTGGTGCTTACGGAACTGAAATCAAAGATACTTTCGTTTCCTGCGAAGCAATGAACATTGAAACACAGGAAATAAAAACTTTTGCCAATTCTGAATGTAATTTCGGTTATCGCGAAAGTATTTTTAAACATGAAGTAAAAGATCAATTTATTATTACTTCGGTAATTTATAAATTGACAAAACGCAATCATAAAATCAATACATCTTACGGAGATATTTTGGCTGAACTGGCTAAGAATAATATTTCTGAACCTACTTTAAAAGATGTAAGCAACGCTGTAATTGCTATCAGACAAAGCAAATTACCTGATCCAAAAGAATTAGGAAACAGCGGCAGTTTCTTTAAAAACCCCATTTTATTGAAATCTGATTTCGAAAAAATTCATCAAAAATTCCCTGAAATGAAGTTTTACGAAGTTTCACCAACCGAAGTAAAAGTTCCTGCGGGATGGCTTATTGAACAGGCAGGCTTTAAAGGAAAACGTTTTGGCGATGCGGGAGTTCATAAAAATCAGGCTTTGGTTTTAGTAAATTACGGAAATGCAACAGGTCGGGAAATTTTAGATGTTTCGAAACAAGTCCAGCAAACCGTTTTCGAAATCTTTGGCATTCAAATTGAAGCTGAAGTAAATGTTATCTAAAAAAACTCAGACTTTACCAGCTTACCAACCAAACCTTAATGAAAGAATTAAATATCAAAGTTATCTTGCTCCAAATATTCGGATTGATTTTCCTGATAAATGGTATTCTGCAGCTTAGATTTTACACCGTATCGGAAAAAATCATCTGGGCAGAAACACATTCACAATACCAACATTCGCAATATTGGAACAAATTATTACCCACAAATGAAGGCATTTTCAACTTTTGGCCTAGCGTATACGTTTGGATATTTTTAGGTTCATTAATAGGTATTTGCACACTTGCTTTTATAAACTGGAAAAGTAAACTTTCATCACTTAATACAATTATAGTGGCAATTGTATTGTACATTCTTTTAAGGGTTAAGTTTTTCAGAAAAGAAATAATATCCCAATTATTCCGCCCCATAAGAACTTTTTGCTCTGACGATTTTGGAACACAATGCCTGATCGAAGGCGTAATTTTTACTTTTATTGGAGTTACTATTTTATATCTAAGCGTAATTCAGATTTATTTGAACTCAAAAAAAACGAACTGAATTTTATATTGATGATTAAAAAATCTTCCTTATAAATTAACACATCAAAAACCGAAAAAGTTACAGAAAGTACCTTTGAATTATCCGCAAATCTTTATCTTCGTTTTGAAAACTTTAAGAACTCATATTGATGCTGAAGTGAATGCATCACAAAGAAATCTTGAAAATAAATTCTCAAAATGTACACACCTGAGCTATATAAAGATGAAGATCCGGAATCAATCAGAACTTTTTTAAAAGAGAATAGTTTTGGGATTCTGATCAATCAGACTAACGGGAAATTATGTGCCACGCATATTCCGATAGAACTGGAAATTAATGCTGATGGAAAAGAAATCCTGCAGGGACATATTTCTAAACTGAATCCGCAAGCTGAAGGTTTTGCAGAAAACGATCAGGTTTTGGCCGTATTTACAGGTCCGCATAGTTATATTTCATCCTCTTGGTACGATCATGAAAATGTACCAACATGGAATTATATAGCCGTACATGTTTATGGAAGAATTAAGATTGTAGATTACACTACATCTGTAGAACAGCTGAAAAAACTTGTTGACAAATACGAAGCAAATTCTAAAAATCCTGTTCGTGTTGAAGATTTATCTGTAAAAACAATGCGCGAAGCCAGAGGGATTTTTGGTTTTGAAATAGAAATTGGTGAAATTCAGGCTACCAAAAAATTGTCTCAAAACCGCGATGATCATAATTATAAAAACATAATTTCGGAACTGGAAAAAACAGAAAACCCTCAGTCTATTGCAATTGCAAAAGAAATGTCAAAGTGCCGAAAGTAAATTGATATTAAACATTGAAAATTAGGAATTCATAACTACCTTTGTTCTCGCAAAATTTGGAACATTAACAGACATTAAAACCATATGCTTATAATTTTACTTTACTTTTTTATTGCTATTGTTTTTATTCAGCTTTTCTATTATTTAGGAATTTTTGGAAAATTTGCTTTTGCTAAACCTCAAGATGTTACGCCAAAGAATATTCCGGTTTCTGTTATTGTATGTGCAAAAAATGAAGAAGAAAACGTAAAGAAATTTATTCCTTTATTAGCAGAGCAAAATTATCCTGATTTTGAAATTGTTTTAATAGACGATGCATCAAGTGATGAAACGCTTGAAGTATTTGAAGAATTTGAGCAAAAATATCCCAACATTCGCCTTGTTAAAGTTGAAAATAATGAAGCTTTTTGGGGAAATAAAAAATACGCTTTAACATTAGGAATCAAAGCAGCAAAAAAAGATTACTTACTTTTTACAGATGCAGATTGTTATCCAACTTCAAAAGACTGGATTACATCAATGACTTCACAATTTGATACAGAAAAAACTATTGTTTTAGGTTACGGAGGTTATGAAAAAATAGAAAATTCTTTATTAAATAAAATTATTCGTTTTGAAACCATATTAACTGCTGTTCAATATTTTTCGTGGGCAAAAGCCGGACTTCCGTATATGGGAGTTGGACGAAATTTAGCGTACAAAAAAGAGGAGTTTTTTAATGTAAATGGTTTTATTGATCATATTCAGGTTCGTTCCGGCGATGATGATTTGTTTATCAATCAGGCGGCAAACAAATTAAATACTACAATATCGTATACGCCGGAAAGTTTTACGTATTCAAAACCAAAAGAATCTTTTAAAGACTGGTTTACACAAAAAAGAAGACACGTTTCTACGGCTGAGCATTATAAGTTTTTTGATAAATTTCAATTGGGACTTTTCTATTTTTCACAATTATTTTTCTTTTTATCAGTTATAATTCTGCTGGCGTTTCAATTTCAATGGATTGCTGTTGTAGCAATTTTAGCAACACGTTATACTGTAGTTTGGACTGTAATTGGTTTTTCTGCAGGAAAACTTAAAGAAAATGATATTAAAATTTGGTTTCCAGTATTAGAAATTGTGCTTATTGTAACGCAAATTAATATCTTTATAACTAATATTTTTTCAAAACCTGTATATTGGAAATAAATTCTAAAATAGAAAAAGCAAAAAAAGGTGACCAGGTCGCCTTTACTTTTTTATTAGATTATTTCTGGAATGAAGTCTATGGCTTTATGCTTAAACGTACAGAAAATGAAACTACCGCAGAAGATATTACTATTGAAACTTTCTCAAAAGCTTTTGATAAAATAGGTTCTTATAACCCGGAATTTCAGTTCAACACTTGGTTAATTGCGATTGCAAAAAATGTCTATATTGATTTATTACGTAAAAAGAAAACCAATCTTTTTATAGAAATCACTGATACTGAAGACCAACAGGCATACAATATTGCCGACACTACTCCATCTGCAGAAGATGCATTAATTAAAGAGCAAAACCTCTCCCGTTTGCTTTTATGCATCAAAGAATTAAAACCCCATTATCAGGAAGTAATTCAGCTTCGCTACTTTCAGGAAATGTCCTATCAGGAAATTGCTGACAAAATTAATGAGCCTCTAAGCAACGTAAAGGTCAAATTACTTCGTGCTAAAAAATTATTGGCAGAAATCATCGAACGTAATAGATAATTTATTATCTTTAAGAAAAGAATAAGATATAATCATATTTTTTCTTAAAAAAATAATTTATTCACACACTAAAACAACAACTTCTACGTTGTTTGCTTAAACCCAATTCACTATCGCGTATGATTTAAAGTTACTTAACCTTAAAATCCAAAAATCATGACTAAATTAAGCATCTATGAAAACAAGTGGATCGACCTTGTTTTCGAAAACAAAAACAAAGAATACGGAGCGTACCAATTACGCCAGGAAAATTCTAAAACAACAGTTACGGCACTATTTATGGCCTTGTTGTTACTAACCGCCATAGGAAGTGTATCGATGCTGCTTAATAAATTTAGAACAATTGACCCTGTTGAGACTGAGCCTGTTCCTATTACACCTCTTACTTTAACTGATGTTGATCCAATAGTGGTTCCAAAAACAAAGGATCCTGTTGCACCACCAATGAAATCAACACCACCGGCAGCAACAGCGCCAGTAACGTCAAGTCAATTAACAAATCCGGTTATAGTACCTACAGATCAGGCCACACAAACTATCGCTGCTAACGTGGACAATACTCCTCATGTAGACAATGCAGTAGGAACAGATGGACCTGGTACAAATGTATTACCTGGAAATACTGGCGGAGAACCTGCAATTGCTAATACTGGTGATACTGGAACTACGATTGTTAACGTATCAGTTTTAGACAAATTACCAGAGTTCCCTGGAGGAATTAAAAAGTTTTATACTTATGTTGGCAACAATTTTACAAAACCAGAATTGGATGCTGAAAAAACATTACGTGTGTATGTTTCATTTGTAATCGAAAAAGACGGTACAATGACTGACATTATTGTTAAAAATGATCCAGGATTTGGAATGGGAAAAGAAGCTGTTAGAGTTTTAAAATCTTTGAAAACAAAATGGGCTCCAGGAATATTAGCTGGAAAACCAGTTCGTACAGCGTACAATCTTCCAATAACAATACAAACAGGACAAACTGAATAAAAATAAAATATATAAAAAGAAAAGCAGAATTTAGGTTCTGCTTTTTTTATGGCTAAAAATAACCTTCAGCTTAATTTTCTTAATCTCTTAATGGTTATAAAACTTTTTTATTCTTCATTTTAGTTATTTTTACAAGATATTTTAAAGACAATTAATCAATTAAAAATAAAAAGAAATGGGAATATTTTCAGCTCTTATGGGCAATGCCGGTACAGTAAGTCAGGAAGATTTACTTAAAAAATACGGTCAGCTTTTGACAGATAACGAAGAAATTGAAATGGGTTTTAAACTTATTCGTGATACTTTTATCTTCACCAATAAAAGATTAATCTTAGTTGATGTACAAGGATTAACAGGAAGCAAAACTGAATATAAATCTATTGCTTACAAAAGTATTACGCGTTTTAGTGTAGAAACTGCGGGAACATTTGATCTTGATGCTGAATTAAAAATTTGGGTTTCAAGCGAATTAAATCCAAGTATTGTAAAACAATTCAATAAATCGGTAAACGTATACGATGTGCAAAAAGTTTTAGCACATCATGTTTTAGGTTAATTTAGAAATAAAAAACGGCAGATTTAAATCTGCCGTTTTTACTTTATGTCAAAAACTACTTTTTCTTCTTTGTAGTCGTTTTTTTCGTTGTTGTCTTTTTAGGAACTGTATTATCGATTTTTTGCTGAACGTATGGTTTGTAAACTCCATCTTTTTCTGCTCTTGCTTTTGCATCATCTGCTCTTTTCTTAGAGTCAGGATGTGAACTCATCATTTGATCGATAAATGAAGCTTCTGCACCTTCACTCATTTTAGCTAAAATCCTAAAAGCAGATTCTTCTGCATTTACATTATAACCGTTTTTCTTTAAAAAGTTATAAGAATATAAATCAGCCTCAGTTTCTTGTTTACGGCTGTGTTTGCTATCGATTAAAGCACTTCCAATTTTTCCTAACTGACTATCTGTTACTGCAGAAATTTTAGCAGATTGTGATGATGCACCATCAATTAAAGCTTCTTTTTGGTAAGCCGCACGCATTGCATCTCTTGAATCATTATTAGCAACGTGTCCAATTTCGTGACCAATTACAGCTAACAATTCGTTATCATCCATAATATCCATTAATCCTGAATATACACGAACACTTCCGTCAGCGGTTGCAAAAGCATTTACTTCTTTTAGTTTATAAACTTTATAATTTAAAGTAAAACCATCGCCTGCTGTATGTTTTCCAAAAACCCTGTTTAATCGCAAAGTATAACCATCAGTTGCTGGCGCTACCTGATTAGTAGAGTCTAATTTTCTAACTGCTTCTTTAGATAATGCTGCTGCATCTGCATTTGTTAAAGTGAAAGCTGCCACACCTTTTTGAACTGCTCCTATCGCCTTTTCACCAAAATTAATCTGTGCATTCATTTTTGTAAAACCAAATGCTGTAAATATTAGTCCTACTATTATAAATCTTTTTTTCATGTTTTTATAATTACAATTTAACAACAAATGTAAATAACATAATGCTATTTCATTTCACACAAAGTTTATTTTTTTAACAAATTAAAGATATGAATTTTAAATGAGCTATTTAGCAATATTGTAGGTGTTTCTGATATAACGATCAAAAAAAAAACCGGTAAATTCTGTAGAATTACCGGTTTTACTTTTTACACAAAAATTACTTCTTTTTTGTTGTTGTTTTTTTAGCAGTTGCTTTTGCTGGCGCTTTCGTTGTTGTTTTTGCAGGTGCAGTATTTACAATTTTCTGCTGTACATACTCTTTATACAAACCATCTTTTACTGCTCTTTTTTTAGCATCATCGGCTCTTTTTCCAGAATCAGGATGTGAACTCATCATTTTGGTAATAAAAGATGCCTCTGCACTTTCACTTAAATTTTGCAAAATTCTAAAAGCAGATTCTACAGCATTCACATCATAACCATTTTTTTTCATAAAATCATATGAAAATGTATCTGCCTGAGATTCTTGTTTTCTACTGTGTTTGCTGTCGATCATTGCGCTTCCTATTTTTCCTAATTGAGATCCTGTAAGCGTCTCAATTTTCCCTGATTGTGATGAAGCGGCATCTAACAAAGCTTCTTTTTTATAAGCTGCTTTAATAGCATCTCTTGTATCATGATTCACTACGTGACCTATTTCATGTCCAATAACGGCAAGTAATTCATTATCATCCATAATATCCATTAAACCTGCAAATACACGAACACTTCCATCTGCACAAGCAAAAGCATTAATATCTTTTACTAAGTAAACTTTATAATTTAAAGTAACTCCTTCACTTGAAGTATGTTTTCCAAATAAACGATTTAAACGAATCGAATAACCATCTGTTGCTGCGGCAACAGGATTATTTGCATCCATTTCAGCAATCGATTCTTTTGCTAAAGCTGCAGCATCTGCATCGCTAAAAGTAAATCCTGAAACTCCTTTACCTAAAGCTCCCATAGTTTTATCTGAAAGTATTTGTGCATCCATTTTAGTAAAACCAAAAGCTGCAAATAAAATTCCTAATACAATAAATTTCTTTTTCATGTCTTTTCTAAACTATTATTAAATTAACAGCAAAAATATTACAGCGTAAATCTTTTATTATCTAAAAAAGCCAAATTTGCAACAGATTAAGGTTAAATGTGAAATTTTAAAAAATATTAGTCTTACTATCAAAATCTTAAGTAAAAATTAAAAAGATAAGCTTAAAACGTATTTATAGTCAAACTATTAATACTTGAACTTCATAATCCTAAATGACATTAGGAGATATGAAAAGTAAACGAAAAGTAAATTAGCATCTCCAAATAAACAACATTCCGTATCTTTGTATTCAGATTTATGATATATGGAAACAGTCATTGAAAACATACCGCCTGCAAAACCGAAATGGTTAAAGGTAAAATTACCAATTGGACAAAAATATACTGAACTACGCGGTTTAGTTGATAAATACAGCTTAAATACGATCTGTACTTCTGGAAGCTGCCCTAATATGGGAGAATGCTGGGGAGAAGGAACAGCAACTTTCATGATTTTAGGAAATGTCTGCACCCGTTCCTGCGGTTTTTGCGGTGTTAAAACCGGACGCCCGGAAACGGTAGATTGGGACGAACCTGAAAAAGTAGCTCGTTCTATAAAAATCATGAATATTAAACACGCTGTAATTACAAGTGTTGACAGAGATGATTTAAAAGACGGAGGTTCTATCATTTGGATAGAAACTGTAAAAGCAATCCGTAGAATGAACCCAAATACTACTCTTGAAACTTTGATTCCGGACTTTCAGGGAATTGAAAGAAATATTGACAGAATTGTGGAAGCAAATCCTGAAGTAGTTTCTCATAATGTTGAAACTGTTCGTCGTTTAACACGCGAAGTTCGTATTCAGGCAAAATATGATCGCAGTTTAGAAGTTTTACGTTATTTAAAAGAAAAAGGAATAAACAGAACTAAATCTGGAATCATGCTTGGCCTTGGAGAAACTGAAGAAGAGGTTTACCAAACAATGAGAGATTTACGTAATGCAAATGTTGATGTGGTTACTATTGGCCAATATTTACAGCCAAGTAAAAAACATTTACCTGTAAAAGAATTTATCACGCCTGAGTTATTTGCCAAATACGAAAAATTTGGTCTTGAATTAGGATTTCGTCATGTCGAAAGCGGACCTCTTGTTCGTTCTTCATACAAAGCACAAAAACATATTTTATAAAAAGTTTAATTGTTTAATCGTTTAATTGTCAAACCGATTAAACGGTTAAACGATTCAACAAATAAACAAAACATTGAAAACAAGAATTGCTATTAATGGTTTTGGAAGAATTGGAAGAAATTTATTCCGCCTTCTTATAAATCATCCTGAAATTGAAGTTGTTGCAATTAATGATATTGCAGATAACAAAACAATGTCACATTTAATAAAATACGACAGTATACATGGAATTCTGCCTTTTGCTGTAAGTTATGATGAAACAGGAATTATTGTAAACGAAAAGCATTTTTTATTTTTTCACGAAAAAAGCATTTCTAATTTAGACTGGAAAAGTCATTCAATAGATTTTGTAATTGAATCGACCGGAAAATATAAAACGCATGAAGAATTAAATGCACATATAGAAGCCGGGGGAAAGAAAGTGATACTTTCTGCACCATCAGAAGTTGATACGATTAAAACAGTAGTTCTTGGAGTTAATGAAAACATATTAGACGGAACAGAAAATATTGTTTCAAATGCAAGCTGTACAACAAATAACGCTGCTCCAATGATAAAAATCATTGAAGAATTGTGCGGAATTGAGCAGGCTTACATTACAACGATACATTCTTACACAACAGACCAAAGTCTTCACGACCAGCCGCATAAGGATTTACGCAGGGCCAGAGGCGCAAGTCAGTCGATTGTTCCAACAACTACAGGTGCAGCTAAGGCATTAACAAAAATTTTTCCTAAATTGCATGAGAAAATCGGAGGCTGTGGCATTCGTGTTCCAGTTCCAGATGGTTCATTAACAGACATCACGTTCAATGTTAAGCGTGCTGTTACGATTGAAGAAATTAACATTGCATTTCAAAAAGCCTCAAAAACAAATTTAAAAGGAATATTAGATTACACAGAAGATCCTATCGTTTCTGTTGATATAATTGGCAATACGCATTCGTGCTTATTCGATGCACAATTAACTTCTGTCATTGATAAAATGGTAAAAGTTGTGGGTTGGTATGATAATGAAATTGGCTATTCATCAAGATTGATTGATTTGATTTTACTGATAAGGAAAACATAAGAATTCATTGTAAATGCTCTGCCATACATGAAGTACTATCTTTTATCTGTTGTTTGTTTTTTTAATTCATTTTTGTATTCTCAAATCAAACAGAATACAGATAGTGTTTCCTATTATAATAAACTGGCCAATAAAAAATTAAACAGTAAAGAGTACAATGAGGCTGTTTTTTACACTAAAAAATCAATTGATTTTTGCGAAACTAATAACATTCCTGAAAATTTAGCCAACCAGACTTTTAAGCTTGGAAAAATTTACTACAATCAGCGGAAGTACGACGAAGCATTAAAAAACTTTCATAAAAGTGTTTCATCCTTTGACAGCCTAAAACCAACTTGTACCAAAATCTTAGCCTTACAATATATTGGCGCTGTAAATACTGCAAAAGGCGACTATAAAACGGCAGATGTTTATTATGCAAAAGCCCAAAAACTTCTAAAACAGCTTGGTATTGTTGATAGTTCTGAAATTTTAGACTATCAAAAAGCAATTGCATTTAAAACAAATAAAAACTTTTATCAAGCGACCAATACCTTCCGAAAAATTATCAAAAAACCGGATAATCCATTGATCTTAGAAACCAAAAGTGATTCTTATTATCAACTTGGATTAATTGAAACACAGCTTAAACGGAATGATTCTGCTATGATTTATTTTGAAAAAGCGCTTGATTATACAGAGAAAACAAATAATCTTTCGCAAAAATCAAAAATAACTTTAGCAATAAGTCAATACTACAAACAAAACAAAAATTTTGATTTAGCCTATTCTTATTTGGACGAGCATTATCAATTAGAAAATTATATTCTAAAATTAAAAAATGCCAAAATAGATTTCAACGAATTTCAAAAATTCAAAAAAAATCAAACCTTAAACAATACACTTAAACGGGAAAGCGAAGAAAAAATCCAGCTTAAAACGTATCGCTATTCTAAACTAGTTAGTATTTTGGCGATTGCCTTAATTTCGATTTTATCTCTTTTGAGTTTGGCTTTATACAAAAACAATATTATTCGTAATCAGAATAATTTGCTTTTAAGAGAAAAAAACAAAGAACTTATCCTGGCAAAAAATAAAGCCGAAAAAGCCTCGAAAGCAAGATCAGAATTTTTATCAACCGTAAGTCACGAGCTGCGGACGCCGCTAAATGCAATTAACGGAATCACGCATTTACTTCTTGAAGATAACCCGAAAAAAACACAGTTAAAATATTTAGAATCTCTAAAATTCTCCGGAAATTATCTTACTACTTTTATAAACGAAATTCTTGAAATTAATAAAATTGATTCGACTAAAGTTGAAGTTGAAAATATTAGTTTTAATTTAAAAGAATTGCTTTTTAATATTCAAAGCTCTCTAAAAGAACTGGCAACGGCTAATAAAAACTATTTCAATCTTGAAATAGACGATGCAATTCCAGACAACTTAATTGGCGATCCAACCAAATTATCTCAAATTATATTAAACCTGATTAACAATGCATTAAAATTTACTCAAAACGGAAATGTAAATGTAATTGCTAAACTATTTGGACAGGAAGATGAAAATGCAACCGTTTATTTTGAAATAGTTGATACCGGAATTGGTATTCCCGAAGATAAACTGCAAACCGTTTTCGAAAGTTTTTCTCAAGGTTCTATAGAAGTGAACCGAAAATACGGCGGTACAGGATTAGGTCTTACTATTGTTAAAAAATTAATCGAACTTTTAGGAGGTGAAATCAAACTAAAAAGTGAAGTTGGCAAAGGATCAACTTTTACTTTCAAACTAAATTTTAAAATTAATAACGAACCTTTGGAAGCTGTTACAGAAGAAAAACCATATAACGACAAACAATTAAAACACAAGTCTATTTTACTGATTGAGGACAACAAAATCAATCAAATGATTACGCGTAAAATGCTTGAAAACAAAATGATTACCTGCGAAATTATCGATAATGGCGAAGATGCTGTCGAACTTTTAAAAGTAAAACGTTTTGATATGATTTTAATGGATGTGCATTTGCCTGGAATTAACGGAACTACAGCAACGCAGCATATTAGAGATTTCGACAAAACAACTCCTATTATTGCCTTGACGGCTATTTCGCTTGACGAAAACAGAGATATGCTTTTATCTTTTGGAATGAACGATGTAATTACAAAACCTTTTGTTCCTGACGAATTTTACAGTACAATTGCTAAGTTTTTTGATTGATCTAAAAGGGCTAAGATTCTGAGATGCTAAGGTTCTAAGTTTTCTTTTATATACTGTAAAATCGAAACGTCAAAATTTTGCTGGTGATTGATGAACGTGCTTTTTATGGGCAGATAATACAATTGAGAAACCAGTTTCGAATCTTTTAAGCGAACATAATCTTTCTCGGTTGTAATAATCTTTTTTCCGTTTGCTTTGTTTTGAATAGAATCTAAATCAGCATCAGAAAAATGATGATGATCCGGGAAAGTCAAACATTCGTCATTTTCATTTTTTAAATAATCAAAAAATGGTTTTGGTTTTGCAATTCCGGCTAAAAGCAACTTTGATTCTGATTTAATTTCATCAACAGCAATCTTTTCATTTTTGCCATAAATTACAGTATCATAATCTATAAAAGTAAAGAAGATTTGCTGCGAACAATTCAGTTTTAATTTCAAACGAATTTCTTCTTGTTCTTCTTCCGATAAATTATTTGGACATTTAGTAACCACAACAATATTAGCTCTGTTGGCACCACTTCGGCTTTCTCTTAAATTTCCTGTTGGCAGCATAAAATCATCTGCATATAAATCTCCGTAAGAAGTCAGCAGGATATAAAATCCAGCTTTTACTTTTCGGTGCTGATAAGCATCATCTAATAAAATTACCTGTGGTTTATTTTTTTGAGAAAGCAATTGTGTAATTCCGTTTGTACGATTGGCATCAACTGCAACCTTAACATTTGGAAATTTTTGATAAAACTGAAAAGGTTCATCGCCTAGAATTTCAGCATTTGAAGCTGCATCTGCTAAAACAAAACCTTCCGATTTCCTTTTGTAACCCCGGCTTAAAGTCGCCACTTTATATTTATCAGCTAATAACCGAATCAAATATTCTATTTGTGGAGTTTTTCCAGTTCCGCCCACACTTAAATTTCCAACTGCAATAACCGGAATATTAAAAGAAGTTGATTTTAGAATTTCTTTGTCAAAAAGAAAATTGCGAATGCTGGTAATGAATCCGTATAGGATAGCGAAGGGAAAAAGTATTTTTCGAAGTAAGTTCATAGAATTATTTATCTGAATAATGACCCATTGCAGAAATTACAAATACGGTTACAACTTCGTCATCTACACGATAAATTAATCGATCTTTTTGATTAATTCGTCTTGACCATAATCCTGAATATTCATATTTTAATGGTTCAGGATTTCCAAAACCTTCATATGGATTCTCTGTAGGATCAATTAAAATTTTAGCAATATTTTTTATAGAAATTTTATTTCCTGATTTTTTATGTTTTTCAATATCCAGGTTTGCGACCTTAGTTACTTCAACCCTAAACTTCCCCATATATCATCTGGATTTAGCCTTGTTGTTTCGCCATTTTTAATATTTTCTTCTGCTTTTTTAACTTTTTCAACAAATTCAGAAGAATAAATGCTTCGCTCCTCATTCACTTGTCCATAATCAGTTTCAATAATCTCAATTTCCTCAAAACCTTTAAAACTATCAAACATGGCGATAAAAGCTTTCCCTATCTTAGTGCGTTCGTTTATTTTTACAGTTAGCGTTTTCATAGTTCTTGATTTAAAGACAAAGATACAAAATTAGTAATACTGGTAATATGGTCTTATTGGCATTACTAATTTTACATAACACAATATCACTAAAATATTTTAAGGTTAATACGTTTATTCGTTAATTTGTTTTAAAGTTTCAATCTGCACAATACAAGAAAACCTGAAACTTAAAACCTGAAACAAAAATTACATGAAGATCAAAGACATCATAACCGTACTAGAAGAAATGGCGCCTCTCGCCTATGCAGAAGATTTTGACAATGTAGGACTTTTAGTAGGAAATCCGGAAAACGAAAGTAACGGAGTTTTAGTTTGTCATGATGCTTTAGAAAATGTAATTGAAGAAGCCATAGCTAAAAATTGCAATCTCGTAGTTTGCTTCCATCCTATTTTATTTTCCGGAATTAAAAAAATCACAGGTAAAAACTATGTCGAGCGAGCCATTTTAAAAGCCATTAAAAATGATATTGCCATTTATGCCGTACATACCGCTTTAGACAATCATCCGCAGGGAGTTAACAACATTTTCTGTAATACCTTAGGTTTAATAAACACCAAAATTTTAATTCCAAAACAGCAATTTCTACAAAAATTAGTTACTTATACTGTTCCCGAAAATTCTGAAAAAGTTCGAAATGCTATGTTCGAAGCCGGCGCAGGAACAATAGGAAACTATGATAACTGCAGTTTTAATTCTGAAGGCTTTTTTACTTTTAAAGGAAATGAAAAAAGCAATCCAACAATTGGAGAAAAAGGAAAATTACATACCGGAACCGAAATAAAAATCGAAGTTATTTTTGAAAAACATTTACAATCCAAAGTTTTAAAAGCGCTTTTAACGAATCATATTTATGAGGAAGTGGCTTATGAAATCTACGATCTTCAAAATTCGCATCCAAATATTGGCTTAGGAATGATTGGCGAATTGGAAAATGAAATGGATGAAAAAGACTTTCTTCTGCACGTAAAAGAAATTATGATTGCCCGCGGAATTCGTCATTCTGCCTTTACAGGAAAAAAAGTAAAAAAAGTAGCTGTTCTGGGAGGTTCGGGGAGTTTTGCCATAAAAAATGCAATTCAGGCTGGAGCCGATGCTTTTTTAACTGCTGATTTAAAATATCATCAGTTTTATGAAGCAGAAAACAAGTTACTTTTAGCCGATATTGGTCATTTTGAGAGTGAACGCTATACAAAAAACTATATTGTTGATTATCTTCGAAAAAAAATTCTTAATTTTGCGATCATTTTATCGGAAGAAAATACAAATCCAGTTAAGTACTTATAGAATATGACGAATACGAAAGAATTAAGTGTTGAGGACAAGTTAAGAGCAATATATGATTTACAGCTTATTGACTCTAGAATTGACGAAATCAGAAACGTTAGAGGAGAACTTCCTTTAGAGGTTGAAGATTTAGAAGATGAAGTTGCAGGTTTGAGCACTCGTTCAGAAAAACTGAAAGGTGAACTTGAAGTGATTGAGGAGCAAATCAAAGCAAAGAAAATTGCTATTGAGGAGCATAAAGAGGTTATCAAGAAATACACAAAACAACAAGAATCAGTTCGTAACAACAGAGAATTTAATTCTTTGACAAAAGAAGTTGAATTTCAGGAATTAGAAATTCAATTGGCTGAAAAGCAAATCAAAGAAATGAAAGCTTCTATCGAGCACAAAAAAGAAGTTATTTCTAATTTAAAAGAAAAACTTGATGCTAAAAGCTCTCATTTAAAACATAAAAAATCTGAATTAGATGCTATTATGGCTGAAACTCAAAAAGAAGAAATCTTCTTATCTGAGAAATCAGCTGAATTTTCAGCTCAAATTGAAGAAAGATTATTAGCTGCTTACAACAGAATCAGAAGCAGTGTTCGTAACGGATTAGCTGTAGTTTCTATCGAAAGAGGAGCTTCTGCAGGATCTTTCTTTACGATTCCACCACAAACTCAGGTTGAAATCGCTTCAAGAAAGAAAATCATTACTGATGAGCACTCTGGAAGAATTTTAGTTGATACTCAATTAGCTGAAGAAGAAAAAGAAAAAATGGAACAATTGTTCTCAAAATTCTAAATAAACGGTCCCGATTTAATCGGGACTTTTTTTTGCAATTATTTTTTTGCCACAGATTAAAAAGATTAACACAGATTAAATTATTCTTACGCTGAATAAAATCCTTTTAATCCTTTTAATCTGTGGCAAAACATTTTTTACCTTTAGAAAAAATTTAAGTTTTGGGAATTAAAAAAGGAATTCGTTTTATTACATTAAAATCAGTTGGGTCTTATATTAACTTTTTGAGTTATGTGCGTCCGCAAAAAGCCATGGAACTTTCTTATGCTCTTTTTAGTCAGCCCCGAATTGGGAGATTAAAAAAAGAAACACTTCCAAAAGTTTTAAGAAACACCGAAACAGAAATTTTTCACCATAACGAACATCATTTTCAAACCTATATCTGGAAAGGAAATGAAACCAAAATTTTATTGGTTCACGGTTGGGAAAGCAATGCTTCTCGTTGGAAAAAAACTTTACCTCATCTACAAAAATCAGGAAGTACTATTATTGCAATTGATGCGCCCGCACACGGACAAAGCAGCGGAAAAGAATTTAATGTTCCGCTTTATACCGAATTCATCAATAAAGCGGTAGAAAAATATCAGCCAGAAATTATTATTGGACATTCTATTGGTGGTGCAGCCTGTGTTTATCATCAATATTTATTTCCGAATACGAGCATTAATAAAATGGTTATTCTTGGCGCCCCTTCAGATTTAAAAACTTTGATTGATAATTATATTTCGATGCTGAGTCTGAATTCCAAAATGCTGTCTCTTTTAGAAAATAAATTCATAAATCGTTTCAACTTTAAACTGGAAGATTTTTCAGGGCAAAAATTTGCCTCTCAATTTACTATTCCCGGTTTCATTGCACATGATACTTCTGATAAAATTGTGGCTTTCGCCGAAGGAAAAAAAATAGCAAGCAACTGGAAAAACAGTCAGTTTATTGAAACCAAAGGCTTAGGTCACGGAATGCATGATGATGAATTGTATGATAAGGTGATTGAGTTTCTTTTTGAAGGGACAAAGTAACAGAGGTTCAAAGGGACAAAGTTTTTCCAAAAATCTAAAATCTGAATTCTAAAATCTACAATTAAAATGATAGCTGTAATTTTTGAAGTTATTCCGAATGAAGGAAAAAAAGAAGAATATCTTGATATCGCCGCAAGTCTGCGCCCTGAATTAGACCATATTGAAGGTTTTATTTCTATAGAACGATTTCAGAGTTTTAGTGATCCTTCAAAGGTTTTGTCTTTATCTTTTTGGAGAGATGAAGAAAGTATTCAGCAATGGAGAAATCTTGAAATGCATCACGTTGCACAGACAAAAGGACGAAATGAGGTTCTTAAAGATTATCATTTACGAATTGCGACTGTTGTGCGCGACTACGGAATGTTTGAAAGAAAAGAAACTCCGGAAGATAGTTCGATTTTTCATGATTCTTAATAAAGATACTGAGATTCTAAGTTGCTAAGATTCTAAGTTTTTTTAGCTCAAAGCTTTTGAAAAATCTAAAATCTGAATTCTAAAATCTAAAATCATTTTTTTGCCTACTTTTGCAGTATGGAAGAAAATCTTAAACGTCTTAATAAATTTATTGGTGAAACGGGATATTGTTCTCGTCGTGAAGCCGATAAATTAATTGAAGAAGGACGTGTAACAATAAATGGCGTTGTGCCGGAAATGGGGACTAAAGTTTCTCCACATGATGAAGTACGCATAGACGGAAAGTTAATCGTGGAAAAGCACGAAAAAATGGTTTATTTGGCTTTCAACAAACCGGTTGGAATCGAATGCACCACTAACTTAGAAGTTCGAAATAATATTGTGGATTATATCAATTATCCGAAACGTATTTTCCCAATTGGAAGATTGGATAAAGCGAGTGAAGGATTGATTTTTATGACCAATGATGGTGATATCGTAAATAAGATTTTACGCGCCAGAAACAATCACGAAAAAGAATATACGGTTACAGTAAATAAACCTATTACAGATCGTTTTATACAACGAATGGGAAATGGTGTTCCAATTTTGGATACGGTTACCAAAAAATGTAAAGTAGAACAAATCAGTAAATACACTTTTAAAATAATTCTAACTCAGGGTTTAAACCGACAAATTAGAAGAATGTCTGAATATTTGGGTTATGAAGTTACCGCACTTAAACGTATTAGAATTATTAATATTTCTTTGGATGTTCCAGTTGGGCGTTACCGCGATTTAACCGATGCTGAAATTAAAGAATTAAATCAGTTAATTGAGCCTTCGAGTAAAACGGAAGAAGCGAGTTTTCCTAAAGTTGAAGCTCCAAGTCAAAGTTCGAATCGAAGAACAACATTTATTTCAAAACACGATCCCCGATTTAGAAAAAGAGGTGATAACAATTAAATAAAAGTCCCATTTGAGATTTCAAATGGGACTTTTTAATTTATTTCTTATTATCTAAAAATTCATAATACAAAGCCTTAGATAAAAAACCTGCATTTTGATAATTTGAAATTAATTCTTCTCTTACCGCTTCTGGATATTTTCCGTCTAAATTATTCTTTGAAAGATATTCTCTTCTGGCATCATCATTAAAGTTTAATCCGCTTAAAAATACTGGCTCTACTCCTTTATTTACCGAAATATTATAATTGGTTACTAAATTCCCCCAATTCACATAACTGCATAAAAGAATTGTTCCATAGAAATACCAAATCATTTGATTGAAAAGATAGGCATTAGTTTTTTGTTTCGTTATTTTTAAGAAAGAATAAACTAACCCGATAATGGCTAAAATTAAAAACGCATAAACTCCTAGACGTTTGTATGTTAAACCATAGAAAGAAACATATTCTGAGTTTTTAACAATGGCGCTTACAATTAAAACTACATTTAATACAATCCATACTTTTGCCAGTTTTTTTAGTGTTGTTGCTTTTTCATCAAAGTTAAAACCTCCTTTAAAGTAAAATAAGATTACACCAACTGCCATCAAAATTGAAAATATAACTGCATTTACTCGTTCGTGTGTATCGGCGCTTAGGTTTGTTTTTTCGACTACTTCAAAAAATTGTTCGTAATTATATGTTCCAATGAAAATTAGAAGCATAATATTTAACATAAATAATGTGATTACTCCGCTCTTTCTTTCAAAATCCAAATCTAAAAATGAGAATGTACTTTGATTTTTTACTTCAGAAATGTTAGTGAATTCATTGTTTAATTTTGGGTTGAACTGATAAGAAATATCCGGAACCCAGTAATTCCAAAAACTGAATGAGATATAAAATCCTAAAATACACATAGCTATTAATTGAGGCAGATTAATATCTAATGTATAATCAGTAAACAATGAAGAGAAATGATTGCTTCCGAATGAGTAAACGATAAAAAATAATCCAAGAAATATTACCGGAATAATTACAAACGCTACTAGTTTCTTAGCAAAGTCGTTGTGAATTTTTCGTTCAGGAAGCCATTGGCTAAATATAAAAATACGTCCTATTGTAGTGATTCCGTTTAGGAATATTAAAGGAAAAATCTGAACGATTTTAAGTTCTCCATCCTGCGTTTTAAATTGTAAAAACAGAATTGATAATGCTAAAGCAAAAAATGATGCAGCGTCTCCATACCACGCAAAGGCAAAACAAGATAAAATAGAAGTCATAACAAGAACAAGATGTGATCTGTTTACAAACTTTTCCTGAAAGAAATAACTAATTAACAGAGTAAGTATCACTCCAAAAATAGAGATATTGATTCCCACAGATTCATTGTAAAAAAGCAGTATAAAAACCGCTGTACAAGCTAAAATAATTTGATGTTTTTTCATTTTTGTAGATTTTTATTTGTTATTGGTCAAAAATGTAATTGCCTTATCTTCTAATTGTAAAAACACTATCGGCAATTTCATGATTTCAATTTTTAAAAGTACTTTGTAATTCAAAGTTTTTAGGTAAAAAAATATAGTTATTACGATTTCATTAATTTTTCGAGATAAGAAAGGTGCTCTTTAAACGCTGCGCGGCCTAGCGGCGTTACCTGATAAGATGTTTTTGGTTTTTTACCAACAAATTCTTTCTTAACTTCGATGTATTCAGATTTCTCCAACGCAGAGGAATGACTTGCTAAATTACCATCGGTGATATTTAAAAGTGTTTTCATCTCGGTAAAATCTACCCAGTCGTTAACCATCAGAACGGACATAATACCCAGTCTGACACGGCTTTCAAAATCTTTATTTAGTTTATCAATAATTCCCATTGGGTTATTTGTATTTTTTGAACATCACCAATCCATATGCGATATGCAGGATACCAAATCCTAAGATCCAAAATATTAAACCATATCCAATATAAAAAAGCGAAATACATCCCAGCAAAAGTTCAGAAAAGCCTAAATATTTTATATCTGAAAATGTATATTTTTCGGCATTGATAACGGCTAGTCCGTAAAATAATAAAGTAGACGGCGCTACTAAACCGTAATATCCGTGATATATTAATGCTAAACAAAATATTCCTCCTGCTGCAAGTGGAACCGCCAGATTAAACAACATATTTTTTGTGGCAGAAGTCCAAATTGGCAAATTGTATTTTTTACTTTTTCTAACGGTAAAAAAGGTTCCGAATACAAATGCACAAATTAAAATTATTACGCCTATCCATATTAATTCTGAAACTAAGCTGCCCGATAATATTATATGCTCATCAGTGAAATATTCTATTCCATTTACTTTAAAAAGCTGATAGACATATAATCCGCCTATTAATGCCGAAAGTCCCGCGAAAACTCCTGAAAGTCCGCTTAACGATATAAATCTTGAAGAACGCTCCATCATGGAACGAATATGTGCTAAATCTTCTTGGTGCTTTTGATTCATAATTAAAGTACTTTGCGTTACAAAGTTATTATTTATTTTGAATTGACAAATAAAAAATTGTGTTTTTATTTTAAATTATTTGCAGACGTAAAAATGAATTGCGATTCATAGGGATGAAATGTGTAATCCCTACGGGATATTTTATTACGGGGATACTATTTATACTACCGATATATAACTCCTAACGGAGTATTCTGCAGAGATGAAATATTAAATGGGATTTCTAGGCATCTATTTTTTTAGCTACCGATATATAACTCCTAACAGAGTATTCTTCAGGGATTGTATTAAATACAGATTATTGCTATTCATTTTTCATTCACAACTATTTATAACTCCTAACCAATTATTTCGGAGAGATTAAATATCGGTAGCTAAAAATCATTTACGACAATTTTTTGTCCCGTAGGGACTACACATTTAATTAATATTTAATAATCATATCGTTTTGCAAGTCTTGCAGGAGCGGGATTTGTTGTTACCTGAGTGCTGCGTGAGGGATAGAAGCAGGCTACCGAAGTAGCGCGGATAGCCCGACCATGTTTGCAAAAAGGCGCGCAATAAACGAAAAGATTGGAGCGCCTTTTTGCAAACATGGTCACGCCCAAAGTATAAAAACGAAAAAGCCTATTCGTAAGGAACAGGCTTTTATTTTCATTTATAATTAAAACCATCTTCTTCGCTTAAAAAGGAATACACCAACGGCTGAAAGTACGATTGAAATTGAAAGAAGAATCCAAATTCCGTATTTGATTTCTTCGAGACCGTTTGGAACATTCATACCATATAAACTGGCAATCAATGTTGGTATCATCAAAATAATCGAAATAGAAGTCATTTGTTTCATGATATTATTCATGTTGTTCGAAATTACAGAAGCATAGGAATCAACCATTCTTGTCAAAATATCACTGTAAATATTTGCTGTATCTTGCGCCTGGCTTAACTCAATTTCAACATCTTCGACCAAATCTGTGTCGTAGTTTTGTGTTTGTATTTTTAAGTTTTTAATGCGATGAAATAAAACATCATTTCCTTTTAAGGACGTTATAAAAAAGACAAGACATTTTTCAATTTGAAGCAATGTTTGCAGTTCTTCATTTTTAATTGACTTTTCTAAATTATCTTCTGCTACTTTAATCTTTTGATTGATTTGTTTAAGATATTTTAAATACCAAACGCTTGATGAGAGTAAAAGCCTTAAAACCAAACAAAAATTATCATTGATCTGGATATGTTTTTTTTGTGAATAAATCACAAGGTCACAAATAATTTCTGTTCTATAAAAGCTGATTGTTACTTTGATATCATCTTTGAAAACGAATCCTAAAGGTATGGTCTGAAATGGTAATTTGATATCGTTTCTTTTTATAGGAACGCGCAAAACTACTAATGTCCATCCATCTTCTGTTTCGATACGGGGTCTTTCGTCAATATCTTCAATATCATTATAAAAGGCTTCCGGAATTTGAAGTTCTTCTAATAAATATTTTTTTTCTTCTAAAGTTGGTGATTCTACATTAATCCAACAATTCGAACTCCATTCAGGAATTTCAAATAATCCGTCATTACTTTTATAAAATGTTTTCATTTCAAATTCCGAATATTTTTATATCATGTTGTAAAACCAAAAAGCCCATCTTTAGTAGATGGACTTTCTGTATTTTTCATTCTTTTTTGGCTTATTTTTTTGCACTTCTCATTTTGCGTGCTAAAAGGGTGTTTTTTAACAGCATAGCTATTGTCATTGGTCCTACTCCACCAGGAACTGGTGTAATAAATGAGGCTTTTTTACTTACGCCGTCAAAATCAACGTCACCTTTTATAACGTAACCTTTTGGGTTTGATGCGTCATCTACGCGAGTAATTCCAACGTCGATGATCGTTACTCCATCTTTTACCATATCAGCTTTTAAAAATTCAGGAACACCTAAAGCTGTAATAATAATGTCAGCATTTTTAGTGTATTCTTCTAAGTTTTTAGTACGGCTGTGTGTTAAGGTAACTGTCGAATCTCCCGGGTTTCCTTTACGGCTCATTAAAATACTCATTGGTCGGCCTACAATGTGGCTTCTTCCAATTACAACGGTATGTTTTCCTGAAGTTTCTACTTTGTAACGCTCTAACAATTCCATAATTCCGAATGGTGTTGCCGGAATAAAGCTTTCCATTTCCAATGCCATTCTTCCAAAGTTAGTCGGATGAAATCCGTCTACGTCTTTATCTGGATCGATTGCCAATAATATTTTTTGCTCGTCGATATGTTTTGGTAAAGGAAGCTGTACGATATATCCGTCCAGATTATCGTCTTCGTTTAGTTCTTTAATTTTAGCAAGCAGTTCATCTTCGGTAATCGTTTCCGGCAGACTTACTAAAGTTGAATCAAATCCGATTTCCTGACATGATTTTACTTTACTTCCTACGTAAGTTAAACTTGCTCCGTTTGTTCCAACTAAAACGGCTGCTAAATGAGGTACTTTTCCTCCGGCTGCTTTTATGGATTGAACTTCGGCTGCAATTTCGTTTTTAATGTCGTTAGATGTTTTTTTACCGTCTAGTAGTTGCATTGTTTTTGTTTCAGGTTTAAAGTTTCATGTTTCACGTTACTTGCGAAGCTTAAATATTTATGTAATTAAAAAAGTTTCAAGTTTTGGTCTCTTAACTTGAAACCTGAAACTTGAAACTTTTATTATTTTATCTCGGCATTCCTCCTGGCATTCCTTTCATGCCTCCCATCATTTTCATCAGGTTTTTTCCGCCCGGACCTTGCATCATTTTCATCATCTTGCTCATTTGGTCAAACTGCTTCATTAACTGATTTACCTGCTCGACTTTCGTTCCGGAACCTTTTGCGATTCTGGCTTTTCTTTTTACGTCGATTATGGCCGGTTTGCTTCTTTCTCCCGGTGTCATGGAGTGAATGATTGCTTCAATATGTTTAAAAGCATCATCTTCTATTTCTACATCTTTCATGGCTTTTGAAGCTCCTGGTATCATTCCTACCAAGTCTTTCATATTACCCATTTTCTTTACTTGCTGAATCTGCGTTAGGAAATCATCAAAACCGAATTCGTTTTTAGCGATTTTCTTTTGAAGTTTTCTTGCTTCTTCTTCGTCAAATTGTTCCTGAGCTCTTTCTACAAGAGACACAACGTCTCCCATACCTAAAATACGCTCAGCCATACGATCCGGATAGAAAACATCAATTGCTTCCATTTTCTCTCCCGTACCCACAAATTTGATTGGTTTGTTTACAACCGATTTAATCGAGATTGCTGCTCCACCACGAGTATCTCCATCTAATTTCGTTAAGATAACTCCATCAAAATTTAAGATATCGTTGAAAGCTTTTGCTGTGTTTACAGCATCTTGTCCTGTCATAGAGTCGACAACGAACAATGTTTCTTGTGGCTGAATTGCTTTGTGTACACGTGCAATTTCGTCCATCATTTCCTGATCTACTGCTAAACGTCCTGCAGTATCGACAATAACTACATTGAAACCGTTTGCTTTTGCGTGTTTGATAGCGTTTTGTGCAATCTCAACAGGATTTTTATTTTCTGGTTCTGAGTAAACCTCAACACCTATTTGATCTCCTACAACATGTAACTGATTGATCGCCGCCGGACGGTAGATATCACACGCTACAAGAAGTGGTTTTTTATTTTTCTTCGTTTTTAAAAAATTGGCTAATTTTCCTGAGAAAGTAGTTTTACCAGAACCCTGAAGTCCAGACATTAAAATAATGCTTGGATTTCCAGATAAATTAATTCCGGCAACATCACCTCCCATTAATTCTGTCAGCTCATCTTTTACCAGCTTCACCAATAATTGTCCTGGCTGAAGCGTTGTTAAAACGTCCTGACCAATTGCTTTTTCTTTTACTTTGGTTGTAAAATCTTTAGCAATTTTAAAGTTAACATCGGCATCAAGTAAGGCACGACGAACTTCTTTTAAGGTATCGGCAACGTTTACTTCTGTAATTTTACCGTGTCCTTTTAATATATGGAACGCTTTATCTAACTTATCACTTAAATTATCAAACATACTATTTTCTTTATTTGAAGTGCAAAGATAATCTAATTAGATATTTCAGGCAATTTTTATTTATGTGCAATTTTTTGCCACGAAGGCACAAAGACACAAAGTTTATTTTGTTTTTTCTTGTCAAGGCGTCATTTTTTTCTTTCTCGCAGATTTAGCAGATAGGCAGATTATTTTTTAGATAGAATATGAAAAAAATCTGCTAAATCTGCGAGAGTAAAAAAAGCGCAAAGAATAAAAATCTTTGCGCCTTAGTGTCTTTGTGGCTATATTTTAAAATTGGAAATATATGAACGGTTGTGAACCGGCAACTGCTGTTGCGTAAACGATCCAGTAAACGAAGCCCAGAATTATTGCTTTTATTAGTAATGGTGTTTTATCGAAAACCAATTTCATTTTGTCAGTAATAACTTCTGGTAAAAAATGCCAAACATATCCGAATAACATTAATAAGAACACGTTTTTATATCCTAAAACAATTGCTTTCCAGTTTTGTGGTTCGAAAGTTAACTGACCAATATTATTGATTACCTGCAAGGCTGTTTCGAAATCTCTGGCGCGGAAAAAGATCCAGCAGAAAACTACAAAATGGAATGTAATTAGAATCGAGAAAAATCTCCATAAGAAATTACTTTTTCCGTCTTTTTTAGAAGGAAAAAATTCAAGGAAAATTTTGTGAACCGCTAAAGCTAATCCGTGTAAAGCTCCCCAAACAATAAATTGCGCTCCTGCTCCGTGCCACAATCCGCCTAAAAGCATTGTGGTGAAAAGATTTAGATTGGTTACTAAAGTTTGTTTTCTTTTGCTGGAAAGCAGAAATGATAAACAAAATAGCGCAATCGAAATTGAAGCAATAATCAACGGAATTATACTTGTATTGTAACTTGTGATTCCCCAAAGCAATAATCCGAAGAAGAATAAACTTGGGAATAAGAATCCGGCAAATGAACCTTCTCTGTTTCCACCAATCGAAATGTATAAGAAATCTTTTAACCAGGTTGAAAGCGAAATGTGCCATCTTCTCCAGAAATCTGTAATCGAAGTTGATTTATATGGCGTTCTAAAGTTGGCTGGTAATTTGAATCCTAATAATAAAGCAATACCGATTGCCATATCTGAATATCCTGAAAAGTCGCAATAAATCTGGATGGCATATCCGTAAGATGCCATTAAATTTTCGAATGAAGTGTAATTTAAAGGCGTATCAAAAACGCGATCTACAAAGTTTATGGAGATATAATTTGAAATTACCGTTTTTTTAATTAATCCGCCAATAATCAAAAACAAGGCATTGTTTACATCTTGTCTTGTTAAGTTTAGTTTTTGATAAATCTGCGGCAGAAAATCTTTTGCGCGCACGATTGGCCCGGCAACTAACTGTGGGAAAAACGAAACGAAAAATAAATATTCAATGTAGTTTTTCGTTGGTTTAATTTCTTCACGGTAAATCTCGATAATGTAACTCATCGATTGGAAAGTGTAAAATGAAATTCCGACCGGAAGGAAAATATCATGAAATTTAAAATGTCCGTTGAACATATCGTTATATGTTCCAATCATGAAATTCATGTACTTGAAATACCCTAATAATCCCAAATTCAGGATTACACTAATTACCAAATATACTTTCTTGGTAGCGACTTTTGTTTCTTTATAGATAATTTGGCTCAAGCCATAATCTACAACTGAAGAAAGTAATAACAGCAAAAAGTAAATTCCGCTTGACTTATAATAAAAGAAAAGCGAGAAGAGAATAACGTACGTTAATCTTAAATAAAATGTTTTGCGTAAAAAGCCGTACACAAAATAAAAAACGAGAAATAATCCTAAGAATAAACCTGTATTAAATAATAGTTTTTCGTCTGGATTATAAACAAACCAGCTTTTAACTTGTTCTATTGTAATTGCACCAAAATTTTGGACGAACCAATTATTGATGTTATCTATTGTTATCAACTTACTTCTTTAATTTAAAATTATCGTATGCTTTTAAAAATGCCTCTGAAAACAAATTTCCTTGTTTTTCGTATCCTTTTTTAGAATAATGAACCCAATCAGGACCAATTAATTTTGCCGATTTTAGATTTCGAATTCCTTCCATTCCGCCAAATTCATCATATAAATCCCAAACGGCAAAACCATCAGTTTGTGCGATTTCAATAATTTGCTTGGTGTAATCTTGAATGAATGTATTCGGTCTTTTTCTAAGCAGAGACGGCGGCGGTGTCATTACAATTATTGGAACATTTATATTCTGCGCTTTTAAGTTGCTTATAAATTCTCTTAACTGTTTGATGTAATTTCCTGATTCCAGTTTCTCATAACTTTCATTTGTTCCGAGTGAAAATACCAACATATCTGGATGCAAAGCTTTTAACTGCTCAAAAAACAACGGATATTTATTATAATCTGAATATTTTGCTCCGTTTACTCCAATGCCGCTGTAGATTAATCCCGGCGCATCTTTTTCTAAAACAATTCCGTTTAGTTCAAATTTTGAAGCTTTTTTATTCGGAATCAAATAAATCTTATCTAACGCTTTTTCTGAATTATAATAATGTGAATACGAATCAGATTCCATGTTTAAAGAAACATATTCAGATGTTTTTATATTTCTGGATTGTGTTTCGTTTGTCGGAATTCTTAATATTCTTCCTGCACGAATGTTATTTGATTTTAGCGAATTTGCTCTTTTTATTTCGGCAATCGAAACATTATATTTATCTGCAATTACAGAGATTGCTTCTCCTTTTTTAATTTTATGCTTGATTATTTTAGGTTCTGCTGTTTCAATAAATTTGGTTTGAGATGCTGTTGACAAATCAAACATGTCTTCATTTTGAGGTGTTATTATTTTTATTGAATTGAACTTATATACCGGATCTTTAATATTCAGTTCTAAAACAAATCCGCCGGAATCTCTCCAAAGTCCAATTCCACTTAAACCAACAGGATAATTTCTAACCGGATAAATATTTCGATAGGTTTCCCAAACTCTGTTGCAGCGAAAACGCTCGTTGTAAGATCCGTTTGTTTTAGCCAATTGGTACGGAAAAACTAATCCGCGGCCGGCATTTCCAAATTTTCTTTGCAGATTTTTCCTGATTTCATTGGTCATTAAATCTCCCTGAATGTGAGAATCTCCAATATGAACAATATTTATTTTTTGATTGTTATCGCTTTCATTGTCTTTTAATTTCTTAAAAAAACTTTCTAAAGCTTTCACATTGTAAATATTATTTCCGTTGAAAGATTCAACTGTTGTTGAATCGACTTTACTAACCATATTTTTAGTTATTGGAGGTGAAACTGGATTTTGCGGTTTATCATTTGTTGAGAAAAACAGACAACAAAAGAAAATAATAAGTTTATTCATTTACGCTATCTTTTTCTACAGAGACGGAATCTGCTTTGGGTTTTCTAATCGCTTTAGGTCTAACGCCTGTTTCACGTTTTTGACGTAAAATTTTATATTGTTCGTATCCGTTATTTAACTGACTGTATAACAAATTACCAATTGCTTTTGCGCCTCTTTGGTTAAAATGTGTGTAATCTTTATTGGCTTTTGCAGGAGATTCATCTACCCATTTTACCATCGATCCGTCACCCCCCATTAAGGTATATAAATTTACAAATCCTGATTCGGTTTCTAAAGCATACTTTTTCTGTGCTTTCATTAAAGGAACAACTGCAGAATCAGTTTTCATTTCTAAATCATATTTAGTCGATTTATCTGCTGTTGAAACAATTAAAATAGAAACTCCCGGAAATGATTCTTTTATTTTATTTACCGTTTTTGTCATTCCTTTTTCGTACCAGAAATAGTTTTTGGTTCCGTAATTCAATACGTTAGTTCCGTAGTGAAGTACGATTAAATCGTATTTCAGGTTATTATCAAAGGCTTGCATTACGCTGGCATCAAACATAGAAATTGGCAGTCCTGAATTTCCTCTTTGAGAGAAATTATCAACGTGAACACCAATTCCGTTATCAAAATTAAATCCGTAAATTGGAATTGAATCGGCATGAATAAAGTTTGCTTTGAAAGCTTTTATACTTCCCGAAGTAACTTTTAAAGTGTTTACCAAATTGTTTGGAGTAAGACTTTTTTTCAAGGTATCTTTTCCGATAATGAAATTTACGTTTCCTCTTTTAGATGATCTCCCATAAAATAAGGTTGGATTATCTAAAGTTGTTGTATGTTTTGGAAGTCCTGCTTCATATTGAACCCAGGTTGGGTTTGTCTGGTCATTTGCAAAAAACACATGTCCGTTTACACCAAAAGGGCTTGCAGGTCTTTTTACATTTAAATATGATTGTGTTTTCCAGTTTTTAGAATAGGTGGCTTTAACAGAACCTCTTGACGCTGCAGATTCTGAAGTTATGGATACGAAACCAACTCCGTTCCCGCCAAAACGGTCCTGATAATTGTTACGCACATCCTGAACAATTAAATCTCCATCGGTCATAGAATCTCCGTAATAAGCAATTCTAACATGCCTTTGCGGATTCTGTTCTAATTGATATAATTTTTCGTAAAAAGAAATCAGATATTGATATCCTTTGTAATTATCGAAGGTTTCTGATGGGAATTCAATTCCTTCTGAAGCATCGTAAACAATTTTCTGCTGGCCTAATTTACGCTCGCTTTCTTCGATGCTGTCGCTTTTTAAGGACAATGAATCTTTTGCTACTGACTCCAGAAGCAGGCTGTCTATAAGTACATTTTTGGGATCTACTTTACTATCAGAAAAAATTTTATCTGGTAAGATTTGTTTAAAACCAATAAAAGCAATAAATGCTAATGCTACAATTGCAAAAGACTGAAAGAAATATGACTTAGTATTCACTTAATTAAATAAATTTAAAAGAAACAACTACGAAAATTAAAAATTATTGTAAAATTCCTATTAATTCGCAATATGTAAATGTAGACAAAGATAGAATTAAACATTCATTTTTAATAATAAAGAAATAAAAAAAAGAGGTTAGATAAATCTAACCTCTAAATCAAAAAAAAATAAAAAAAACAAAGCTAATGATTAACTAAATTTTTGATGCTGAAACATCATAAACTAGAATGAAATAATCTTTATATTTTTTTTAGATTCTTCATTATCAATTATTTTAAGATAGCGTATTGAAATTTAGGGAAACCTCTTTCACCTGTTGCGCTAGCTCCACCAGTAAATTTCAATTTATAAATATTTCCTGCAGGATCTTTAACTACGAAGAAACGATCCGTTTTTAATACAAATTGAGAAACAGGAATTCCATCAGCACCTACTGCACTTGTACTTCTCCAGTTTGAACCAATATTTCTTTGGTCTTCTGTAAATTTAGCATTATCAACATTTGCTAATGTAAATGCATCATATGTAAAAGCAGTTGTAAGTACCTGGTATGCTTTTGCACCACCTTTTAAGTTACTCAATACAAAATCCGGGTAATAGTAAGGTGTAGGTGTAGCGCCTGGAATTATATTTGTAAATGTTGTAAAGTTAAGATCCCATTGTGCTTTTTGGGGCTCAACATCAACTGTTTTCTTGTCTAATAAACTAAAGAATGTAAAGTTGAATGCCGCATTTTTAGACACTATAACTTCGCTATGAGTTGTTGCAGCAATATCAGCGTATTGAACTTTATAATCGTTTCCACTTTTCAAAACTCTGATTTTTTTCCATCCTCTTGAAGTTCCTCCAGCAGATCCTTCAGATCCTGAAGCAGGTGTAGTTGTTGAAGGATTACTTCCCATATTGATTAAGTAAACTTTGTTTTCAGAATCTGTAGCAGAAACTTCAGCAATAGCAGTTGTTTTAGTAAAATCTCCAGTTGGATCATCAATTTGACTTGCATTTCCTTGTCCTTGAGAAATAATCATGGTCTCATCAGCTACCTGAACTTCATCAATGTTTGAAGTTGCTAATACTTTAGCTGCCATTTTTAAAGAGCTGTTTAATACTACTCTAAATTTATCTCCTGAATAGAATCCTAAATCCCAAGATGTTCTAACAACTTTTGTCATAGTTCCGCTGCTCAAATCAACATAAACTTGATTTGGCTGTAAAGAACCTCCAACTTCCGGAGACAAAGCACTTCCTAAAGAAGCAGTTTCTGTAAAGTTTACCTGGATAGATTTGTTTTCAGCAATTGTAGTATTGATAGTAGCACTTACAATTGTAAAAACAACTTTTTTAGTTTTATTTTCACCTTCAACAGCATCTTTTAATTTGTTAAAAGTAAAACTTACAGAAGAAACATTTTGTCCAAAAGGAACTACTACCGTTTTTGCTGTAGCAGCTGGTAAAGTTGTAAAATCTGTACCACTAACAACATCCGTTTCAACAAATGATAATGTTACAGTTCCCGCAGCAGCTGTAGGAGTAGCAAATTTTATTTCGATTGGAGTTGCTGCAGCAGTTAAGTTAACTGAAGTTGCTGCAAAAGCAATTGAATTTACAACAGGTGCATCATCGTCACTATTACAAGCTGTAAAAGCAAGTAAAACGAAAGAAAGGATTAAAATAAAGTTTTTTTTCATGGTATTTATATATTAATTAAAATTTAGGTTATACGTAAGTTTAAGAAAATAGGAGCGCCCATATCCCAACAGCAAATCTGAACTTCCAGAAGCATGAGCTCCTCCTCCAGCGGAACCTCCTCCATTTTGAATCGTCTGCACACTTGTAATGTCAAATAAGTTTCTAGCTCCAACAGTTACTTCAAATTGATTCTTAAAGAATAATTTACGAATAGAGGCATCCATCCAGCTATAAGGTTTTATTTGACTTAAAAAGAATTTAGTACTTCCATCTGTATCTGTTCCTGCTACAAATTGTTGTTGTTCTCCATTATATTTATAGAACAAAGCAATCAAAGTATTCCATTTAGGTATGTTGTATGAAATGTTGGAATTTAAACGTAATGAATACAAGAATTTATCATCTGAAGTTACATTCACAGCTGCTAAATCTAATTTTCGAGAGATTCCAACTAAAGCAGCACCAACTTGAACGTTCCAATTTTTATAAGAATATTGTTCTGTGGTTGAAACATTCCACATTTTATATTTATTGATATTTACATATCTGTAATTTTGAGTGGGAGTTGCCTGAGTCATTACCAAATCAATTCTATCATCCACATCCATATAAGTTACCGCCAGATTATTTGCTATCTGAGCTCCTGAATTGAGAAGACAAGATCTTTTAAAACTCAATTCATAAGAAGTACTTTGCTCTGGAACTAAGTCCGGATTACCTTGAAGATTATGATTTGAATCTACAAAATAGGTGTATAATTCATCAAAATTTGGTGTACGATAAGCTTTTCCAACTGAAGCTCTAGCTTCTAAACCTTTTTTAAATAGATATCTTAAACCTAAAGAACTTGCATATTGATTGTCAAAATACGATTGAAAAGAATAGCGAATTCCTGGACGAATAGAGAATTTGTCTGTCAAATTAATTTCGGCTACCGTAAAAATGTCGTAATTTTCGAATTTCCTTCTAATATCTGTCAACTGCTGGTTATCATCTTTAAAGGTTCCGGCCGTTGCATCATAAAACCCATTTTCATTTGTTATCTCATATCCCAATTGAAAATCAACTTTTTTACTATCAAAGAAATTACTTAAAGTTCCTGTAGAATAAAAGACTTCTTTAGACTGATAGGTTTGTCTCTGATTATCAAATTCATTTCCTGTATCAATTTGATAATTGAATTTCTCTACATCACGTTCTTGTTTTTGTTCAGAAACTGAGATGTTATAATTTAATTTAGAGAAAAGTTTTCCGTTAGAATTTAAGTGATGAAAATAACGGTTGGTAATATAACGTCTGTCATTTGCAAAATAAGTCTCTGGAAAAGGATAATTATCCTGAGGAATTAAGATTGGATTGTAATAATGAACATTTTCTCCGTAGTAATCAAATTTGTAGAAAATCTTAAAGTCATTTTTTTGATAACCTAAAATTGCATTTCCTACCAATTGTTGTTTTGGCAGCTGCGTATACCCTCTTAAGCCATCGTTTAAATCGTAATCTTTACCTTCTCTATTATCAAAATATCCTGCAAAGTCATTACGATTTCCTCCAACATTTATAAACCAATTTTCATTAAAATTGTGTGCTATTTTAGCTGACTGAATATGGCGGCCTTTGTCAAACAAAGCATATTCCTTACCAACGGTTTCTTCCTGAACAGTTGCTGCTATCTGCCATTTATATCCACCTCCTTTTTTGGTTATGATATTTAAAACACCACTGACAGCATTTGCTCCATGTGTAACTCCCATTGAACCTTCAATAATTTCGATACGCTCAACATCATCAAGGTTTACCTGAGTTAAATCGACATTTGTCCCCATTCCAGTATCACTTACTAAAGGAATATTGTCAACTAAAATTTTAAAATATTGTGAATCCAGACCAAACATTGAGACTGTTGAACGTCCATCTTCTCCACTAGTTTTAATAGTAATATTTAAATATTGATTTAAAACATCCGAAAGGTTATTTGCGGCCAATTGTTTTATAGTCTCTTTTGAAATCACTCGAACATTAAATACTGATTTCTTTATTGATTGCGGTTCTAATTGCCCTGTAACAACCACTTCAGATAGTTTTTCTTGAGACGCAATAGTATCTTTTTGCTGTGCAAATAAGATTTGACAGAAAGTTAATACAGCAAAAAGGGATAGTTTTATTTTCATTATTTTTATTCAGTCTTAATAATCGATGCAAATATATAACTATTTTTAATTGTTCTAAATAAAATTTATATATTTGCAAAAATTAAAAACAAATAATAAGTTATGATTTCAAAAAGCCTTTATTTATCAGCCATTATGGCTTTGACATGTGGTCTTGGTTTTAGTCAGGACAAGAAACAACAAGACATAAAATCAATTAAATCTATGTGTGGTTGTTATGAAGTGAAGTTCAACTTTGCAGAAACTTTTCAATATGCTAAAGATTCGGCTACATACAAACCTTCACAGACTAAACATGAATCTGCTTTAGAATGGGTAGAATTGTTAGAAGATACTCCAAACAAAATAGTTATGCAGCACTTATTAATCGTAAGTGATGATATGATTATCAAACACTGGAGACAAGATTGGTTATTTGAAAACACAGACTTATATTCTTTTGATAAAGGAACATCCTGGAAATATAAAAAACTGGACAAGAAAGCTGTTAAAGGACAGTGGACTCAAAAAGTATATCAGGTAGATGACAGTCCAAGATATGAAGGATCTTCAACTTGGGTACATGTTGACGGACAAGATTACTGGTCTAATGTTGCTGATGCGCCGCTTCCAAGAAGAGAGCAGACAAAACGTAATGACTATAATGTTTTAAAAAGAAGAAACATTCATGAAATCACCGCTACAGGATGGAATCATGAGCAGGATAATGATAAACTTATCCGTGACGATGCTGGAAAAGATGTTTTGTTAGCGCAGGAAAAAGGGTTTGATGTTTATACTAAAGTTCCAGACATCAAATGTATTGCTGCTCAAAAATGGTGGAAAGAAAACAATGCGCTTTGGAAAAATGTTCGTGACAAATGGCAGACTCTTTTCGACAGACATAAAGACTTAAACTTAGAAGCTAAGGTTGATAGAAAAGCGCTTTATTCTCTTTTGTTTGATTTAAAACCAACTGCAACAAAAGCAGAATCTGATGCAATTATCGACAAGTTCGTAAAATAAAAAATGTTTGTGTTAGTTGTAAAAAAGCCGGTAATTTTAAGATTACCGGCTTTTTTTACTCTATACTAAAATTGGTTAATTTTTATCCCACCAAACATTAGTCGTTACATTACTAACTACTGTAGCATTTGGATTATATTGTCTTTCATCTGATGGAGTTGGAAGTCTTACAGGAATAATCTTTGTCTGTGAAGACTGGTTTGGAACTAATACAGGAAATCCAGTTCTTCTATAGTCATTATAAGGTTCCATAGTTAAGAAAAGAGCCAGATATTTTTGCCGAATAATAGTTTCTAAATTTACCGTTGTAGTTACAGCAGATAAAAATTCTGTTTTTGCAGTACTGCCTGTAATTTTTAGTACCGAAGCAGCAACAGCTTGTTGTAATGCTGGTTTTGCATCTTGTCCTAATCTAAACTTCGCCTCAGCTTCAATAAATTTAGCTTCAGCATAGGTAACAATACCGATTGAAGATGTTTCATCTGCAAATGCCAAACCAATATAGGAGGATGAAGTTGTATCTAAATCATCTGCAGCATTACCAGTATAATTACCATTTTTATCTTTTGCAATTGCAAATGACAATCTTGGATCGTTAGAGTCTTTTAAGGAATTAACAAAATAAGCTCCTGTCTTAAGATAATTTACCCGGCTTTCATTAAAAGCATACCATTGATTAAGCCCATTTGAAGTACCTGGGAAAAAAGTATTTGCATCATTATTATTTGAACTCATTCCTGAAGCCACAACATATTCTAATGCTTTTTGAGCTGCCTGCGTATCAACTTCTGTTAATCTTAATGAATATCTTGCTTTTAAAACATAAGCAATTTGAATCCATTTTTTTGTATCTCCATTAAAGATATAATCATCTTTAGCTGGGACAGAAAGATTATTTGAAACAGGTTTTTGCAGGTTTAAAATCGCTTCATCAAGAATTGCTTGCAGCCTTTGATAAATTTCTTCCTGAGTATTGTATTTAGGAGTTCTATTTCCTTGATCAGCCTTAAAAGCTTCATCATATGGAACGTCTCCCCAAAGATCAGTTGCATATCCTAAATTTATAGCCGTTAATATCTGTCCCATACCTGTATAATATGGATACTCAGGTGCAAAATCACGTGTTAAGATATGACCATTCATCAAAGTTGTGCCATATAAAGTATTCCATTCGTTATTAACATCTTGCTCACTAATAAAATAACGCTGAATATCTCCCAATTGACCTATACTAGTTCCTGCAAGATGCTGATCAAAAATATTAGAAGTTCTAATTAAACCTGATGTATGTGTTGAAAAAGTCGAAACTTCCATCGCGGCTAATAATAAACTTGGATTGCTTGACATAGGATCATTTGGGTTTTCATTAAAATGATCCAATTCAGATTGACAACTTGAAAGCATCCCGACGCTTAAAGCTGTCAAGATTAAACTTTTTATATATTTTTTCATTTCTTTTAAATTTAAAATTTAGAATCCCACTTTAAGAGTCATTATAAATGATTTGCTGCCTGGGTTATTAAAATAATCCAATCCATTAATTCTTGAACCTGCACCTGTTAAACTAGTTTCAGGATCAACGCCTTTATAATTGGTATTTAACCACAAGTTTCTACCCGTAAATGATAATTGAGCTGAATTAATTGCAGTAAATTTTTTCACATTGAAGTCATAACTTAATGTCACGTCACGCAATCTTATCCAATTTACATCTGTTACTGCTTCTTCAGAAGCTCCTCCTCCATCACCTAAATATTTTTGGTAATAATCTTTAGCTGAAATTGCAATATTATTTGGAGTACCATCTTCTTTCACACCGTCAATAATATAGTTATGTTCTCTATCTGCTGAAGCTTCAGAAACACCAAAATTGTGCAGTCTTGCTAATGTGCCATTATACACAACTCCTCCGTGTCTGAAATCTAATAATCCTGACAAAGTAACCCTTTTATAAGTGAATGTATTTCTAATTCCTCCTGTCCATTTAGGAGCTGAATTACCTAAATTTCCTGTTTCGTCAGCAATTATTGGCAAACCATTAGATCCTATTATTTTTTGTCCATTTTCATCACGTTCCCATTTTGTACCATAGAAACTTCCTAATGGCTGTCCTTTTACAGCATAGTAACCAATTGATCCAAAAGCTGTTTCAATAGAAATTTCATCTAAGCCTCCATAAATATCAGTCACTTTATTTTCGTTTTTAGCCCAATTCAAATTAATATTCCATTGTAATGGCTTCCCTTTTTTGAAAACATCATAACCTAATTCAACCTCAACACCTTTGTTAACTAATTCAGCCGCATTTTGATAAACAACAGCAAATCCGCTTGATTGTGGCAATGGAACATTTATTAATAAATCTTTAGAAGTTTTATAATATAGATTTACATCGAAAGTCAAACGATTTTCAAAAAATTTAGTGTTTAAACCAACTTCATGACCTAAAACTCTTTCAGGTTTTAACTGCTGATTTCCTAAAGTACCTGAAAGCCCCATACCATTAACTCCATTATATGGAAAACTTAATCCATCAGTAAATCCATCAGTCATAAATGGCTGTGAATAGGTACTAATTGTTTTATAGGCTTGCGGCGCAATACCAACTTCTCCATATCCATAAGTTACTTTTGCAAAAGTTGTCCATTCTGGCAAATCAAATGAACTTGATAAAACCCATGAAGCAGATGCTGATGGAAATAATGCACTATTAGCATCAGTTCCGTAAGTTGAGGACCATTCTTTTCTAAGAGATCCTGTAACAAAAACTTGATTTTTAATATCAAATTCTAATTGTCCAAATAAAGCTCTGGACATAATATCTGATTCTACATTTGATGCATATAATTGTGTTGCATTTGATAAATTATATACTCCTCTTACTGCAAGTTCTTTACCTCTTGAAAACACATCTGTATTTTGAGATGAACGCAAATTAAGACCTGCTGTGTAATTTATTTTAAACCATTCTGATTTCAAAGGCAATAATCCGCTTGCTATAAAATCTCCGTAAAATTGTTTATTATTAATATTATTAAAGGCAACTTCTCCAGTTCCTCTTAGATTATCTCCATTAGATGAAATTGCATAAACTTGTTTTCGATAATCTGAATAAGCATCTATTCCACCTTTTGCAGTTAAAGATAACCATGTATCAGGTGAATAGGTTAAATACATATTTCCAAAAACACGATTTACATCACTTGTTGCTGGGTTTTCGTTAACAGTAAAATAAGGATTATCGTAAGAAGAATAATAGTTCATATTATTTCCTTCGGCATCTTTATAATTTCTTAGATCATAGTTTCCAGGAGAACGAAGTAAACTTAACATCACTCCAGAAGAATTACTTCCGTTTTGAGCTAACGTATTTGTTGTATGGGTATATTGCAGACTTCCTCCTGTTTTCCACTTATTATTAATTTTTAAATCCCCAACAACTCTTAAAGTGTTTCTTTTTAAACCAGTTTCAGGAATCATACCTGTTTGAGTTACATTTCCGTAAGAAGCCCTATAGACGGCTTTTTCATCACCACCATAAAAAGATATGTTATTTGTAAATGTCAAACCTTCTTTAAAGAAATTCCTTGTATTATTATACATTGGCATCCCAAGAGATTCTGCAGATGGTCCCCAGCTTTGTGGAGTTCCTCCATTATATTCAGGAATACCTGTTTTAGGATTTAAACCACCTTGAACATATTTATTTTGTCTTGCTGGCAATTGACTAACTTTATCAATTGCTAATGAAGTAGAATAATCAATACCTAAACCTTTTCCGGCTTTTCCTTTTTTAGTTGTATAAATAATAACTCCGTTACCTGCTCGCTCTCCGTATAACGCTGCAGCCGCAGGACCTTTAAGTACTGATACACTTTCGATATCATCTGGATTTATATCTAATGCACGGTTAGAATTATTAATACCAGATAAATTTGCATTAAAAGGATTATCTCCTGCACTAGTTTGACTAGTACTATTGTCAATTGGAACTCCATCTACTACAATTAATGGATCAGAGCTTCCTGTAATTGTATTAACTCCCCTAATAATAATCTTACTAGAAGCACCTGGTGTTCCTCCAGATCCAACCACTTGTACACCGGCAGCTTTTCCTGCTAATGCCTGCATAACATTTTGTTCTCCTGATCTGCTAATTTCATCAGAATTTATTTTCGATACTGCATATCCAAGTGTCTTTTCTGATCTTTTTATTCCTAAAGCAGTAACAACTACGCCTTCTAATTCTACAGAATCATCTTTTAATTTTACATTTATAGAAGTTGAACCAGCAGATAATTCCTGAGTTTTCATTCCGATGTAGTTAAATACCAAAACTTGATTCGAAGATGCCTTGATCGAGTACTTACCGTCTAAATCAGTTTGCGTTCCATTTTTTGTCCCTTTCACTAAAACATTCACACCAGGCAATGGCATTCCTGCATTATCTGATACAATCCCAGATATCGTTCTTTCCTGCGCAAAAAATAAATGCGTTGTAAGAACAAATACCAGAACTAACAGCCCTTTAATTTTTCTTTTCATTATAGTTTATTTGAATTAAGGGGCGCAACTTATAAAATTAAATTAATTTTAACAAGATTTTATTTCGTTTTAACATTAAAAAATGTAGTGTAATTTTTACAAATAAAAAAACCGCCTAAACTCAATTAGACGGTTGATAATCCTTATAATTCTTACTAAAAGGGTACTAATTCAAAATAGATAAAAATGCTATAAGGAAAATATCTTCATATATGCAGATAAAATTCCGAGAAACTAATCGTTATTTTTACAAATGATAACTAATTAATAAACAAGGAATTAATTCAATTAAATTTAATTCTTCTCTATTTGCGAGTGCAAAATTAACATGAATTATCTTTAATTCATATACGAAAGCGATATTTAACTTAAAATATGTCTTATCTTATTATTTTTCATTCTTTTAGTGAACAATTCTAAAACAAAAAGCCGATAGTTTTAAACTATCGGCTTTTTAAATTCTTGTAAAAAGTTTTTACATTCTTTCCGGAACTTCAATTCCTAATAACGTAAAAGCAGATTTTATAACTTCGGCAACTTTCTGCGAAAGCTGTACTCTGAAAATCTTTTTTGTCAAATCAACTTCACCTAAAATGTGAACAGATTGATAAAACGAATTATATTCTTTTACTAAATCATAAGTATAGTTTGCAATTAATGCCGGACTATGATTTTGTGCTGCATTTTGAATTACTTCCGGGAAAAGTTCGATTTGTTTTACCAATTCTTTTTCTTTTTCGTGAAGTTCTTCGATGTTGGTTTCTTCAGAAAAATCAAAATCGGCTTTACGGATGATTGATTGAATTCTGGCGTAAGTATATTGAATAAACGGACCTGTATTTCCTGCAAAATCAACAGATTCTTCCGGATTAAACAGAATACGTTTTTTAGGATCTACTTTTAAAATGTAATATTTCAAAGCACCAAGACCAATTGTTTTATACAATTTTGCTTTTTCATCGGCAGAATAACTGTCTAATTTTCCTAGATCTTCAGAAATCTGTTTAGCTGTATCTGTCATATCCTGCATTAAATCATCAGCATCAACAACAGTACCTTCACGACTTTTCATTTTCCCAGATGGTAAATCAACCATTCCATATGATAAATGATATAGACTTGAAGCCCAGTCAAAACCAAGTTTTTTCAAGATTAAGAATAAAACTTTAAAGTGATAATCTTGTTCGTTACCAACAGTGTAAACCATTCCGCCAACATCTGGCATATCTTTTACACGCTGAATTGCCGTCCCAATATCCTGTGTCATATAAACCGCAGTTCCGTCAGAACGCAATACAATTTTACGATCAAGACCTTCATCTGTCAAATCAATCCAAACAGAACCATCCGGATCTTTTTCGAAAACACCTTTATCTAGACCAACTTGTACAACATCTTTTCCTAATAAATAGGTATTACTTTCGTAGTAATATTTATCAAAATTAACCCCAAGATTCGTATAAGTAGTTGCAAAACCATCATAAACCCATTGGTTCATTTTTTTCCAAAGCGCAATAACTGCTTCATCTCCAGCTTCCCATTTCTTAAGCATTTCCTGCGCTTCAATAATAATTGGCGCTTGTTTTTTTGCTTCTTCTTCGGTTTTACCGGTTTCTATTAATTGGTTGATTTCTGCTTTGTAAGCTTTATCAAACTCAACATAATATTTACCTACTAATTTATCACCTTTTAAATCTGAACTTTCCGGAGTTTCTCCGTTTCCGAATTTCTCCCAAGCCAGCATCGATTTGCAAATATGAATTCCACGATCGTTTATGATTTGTGTTTTATACACTTTTTTACCCGATGCTTTAATAATTTCTGCAACAGAATAGCCTAACAAATTGTTACGAACGTGTCCTAAGTGCAAAGGTTTATTGGTGTTTGGTGAAGAATATTCAACCATAATTGCTTTATCGGCAGGATCTGGTGTTACATATCCAAACTTTTGATTGTTTTTTATTTCATTGAAAAAATTCAGATAATAGCTATCTGAAATTACAATATTCAAAAACCCCGAAACTACATTGAAACGTGCCACTTCAGAAACATTTTCAACTAAGTAGTTTCCAATTTTATTTCCTAATTCGGCAGGATTGCTTTTGATCACTTTTAACAAAGGAAAAATCACCATTGTAATATCGCCTTCAAACTCTTTTCTGGTAGTTTGAAACTCGATTTTATCAACAGAAACGTCAAATAATGCTTGTATTGCTTTTTGTATAGAAGGTGTAAGAATTTGTGATAATGACATGTAAACTTATTTTAAAGTGAGCAAAGATACTGCTTATTCATCAATTAGAGAAAATGAAAAACATATTAAATAACATAATCCTGTTAGAATTTCTTAAAAAAGGTTTTGTTTTGAATGTTAAAATTATCAAAAAATCAAAACGCTAACCTGCTACAAAACAGAACTTCCCAAAAAAATAAAAAGTTTTTTTACTTTTTATGTAACATATCGACAACAAAATAGTCTTAATAGAGACTTTAAATTTTATTTGAAGCAAAGAAAATCAAAACAAAAACAAAAAAACAACCTCATCATCAATCAAATCAAATAATCATTATCTCATTATGAAATTAAAATTCTTTCTGCTTGCATTACTGGGGGTAATTGCAACAGCACAAGCCCAAAATACCGGAACGGTCACGGGGAAAATTACCGAAAAGTCAAACAATGCACCAATTTCTTACGCAACGGTTTCTCTTAAAGAAAACGGAAAAGTAGTATCAGGCGTTAATACAGATGATAACGGAGATTTTACTTTTAAAAACGTAGCGCTAAAAAGTTATACTATCGAAATTCAATATATTGGATTTAGAAAATATATTGGTTCCGTAATTTTAGCTGATAACAAAAAATCTGCAACTGTAAATGTTTCTCTTGAAGAAGAAGCAACTCAGCTTAAAGGTGTTAATATTGTTGCTGAACGTTCGACAATGGAACAAAAAATTGACCGAAAAGTAATTACTGTCGGGAAAGATTTGACGACTGCCGGAGCTTCTGCATCAGATATTATGAGCAATATTCCTTCTGTAAATGTGGATCAGGACGGAAAACTTTCGCTTCGCGGAAATGACAATGTTCGTGTATTAATTGACGGAAGACCTTCTAACATTGATCCTGCTCAGTTATTGAAACAAATTCCTTCAACTTCTATCAAAAAAATTGAGTTGATTACAAATCCTAGTGCAAAATACAATCCGGAAGGAATGTCTGGGATTATTAATATTATTTTACACAAAAATGCTAATACTGGTTTTAACGGAAGTTACAGCGGTGGTATTACTTTTGGTGAAACGGCAAAATATAACCAGTCTTTAGATTTAAACTATAAAACCGGAAAAGTAAATTTCTTTGGAAATGCAGGTAATAATTTTGGAACTTATTTTAACGATGGACATATCAAAAGATTAGATCAGGATGTGGTTCAAAAATTAGATATTTCTAATGACAATGATAATTATTTGTATAAAGTTGGAATGGATTATTTAATCAATGACCACAATACTTTATCATTTTATACCAATCAAAATAAATCAAAAGGAACTGGATTAGTAAATACAGATATTGATTACAATAACGGAGATCCGGATATTAAAAATATTTACCAAAAAGCGAGATACGAAGGTCCAAACGAAACCGGAACTTATAATTTAGCGTACAAACATATCTTTAAAAAAGAAGGTCATACTTTAGATTTTGAAGGGAACTTTAGTAATACCAGAGAAACTCAGGACGCAAGTTTTGACACTAAAACAACTAAGCCGGATAATACTGCCAACTCTCTTTTATATTCTGATTATATTAATGATAAAAGAAAATTAGGTACTGTAAACGTTGATTACGTAAATCCGCTAAATGATAAAACGACTCTTGAAGCAGGTGCTGAGGCAAGAATTACAAGAACTGACAATATTTACAACACAACCAATGCTGCATTTAGTAATTCTATTTATACTTATGATACAGATATTTATTCTGCATACGTAACTTTTGGTCAGAAATTCAAAAAATTCAGTTATCAGCTAGGAACTCGTTTTGAGAGTTATAAAGTTGCTGCTAATTTAAATCATGGTGAGACAAAATTTGATGATGACTATATTACATTATATCCATCAGCTTATTTAACTTATAACTTAAATGAGAAAAACGTGTTGCAATTAAGCTACAGCCGTCGTGTTGACAGACCAAGTTTAGAGCAGACAAAACCTATTCGTGAGTTTTCTACTCCATTAGTAACTTCATACGGAAATCAAGAATTAAGACCTCAGTTTACAAATTCTGTTGAAGTAAATTATACTAAAACTCTTGAAAAAGGAAGCATTACTGCGGGAGTTTTTGTAAGAAGTATTAACGATCAAATAAGCAGAACTTTAAGCCCAGATCCTAATGATGCTTCTGGTTACAAACAAATCTTAAGTTTTGCTAATTACGATCACAATAGCGCTTATGGTTTTGACATTTCTGCTAACTATAAAATTACTAAATGGTGGGATATTCAGCCTTCTGTTGACTTTTCTAGTATAAATCAACAAGGTGTTGTCTTCCAGTATGATCCTGCAACAAAATTAAGTTCACCTTTAGAACGCAGCGTAACAACTTCTGCATTTAATGCTCGTATGAACTCAAACTTTAAACCTACAAAACGTTTAAGCTTTTTATTATTCGGGTTTTACAGAGGCGGAGTTGAAGAAATTCAACAACATAGAAATGAAATGTACAAAATGGATATTGGTTCACGCTATACATTGTTAGACAATAAGATGAATATCAGCGTACGTTTTAATGATGTTTTCAATACAATGAAATATTCATTTGACGGTGTTTATCCTTATCCTCAAACTGGTCAGTTTACCTGGGAAAGCCAAACGGTTTATTTAGGTTTAACTTACAACTTTGGTGGAGCAAAAATCAAAAAATTAGAGCGTAAACAAAGAGAAGAAAACACTAATCAAGGCGGTGGCGGAATGTTCTAATCACTGCTTTTATTAGAATCAATTTTAATATTTTTAAATAATTTTCTTGTAGAAAAAAGCCTGAAGTTTGCCAGCTTCAGGCTTTTTTATTTTTTGTAAATACTATAGAAAATTTTTCAATTCTTTTATTTCTTCGGGATTTGCAGTTTCTGAATTGTTTGTAATTGCAGATGAATGATAAAAAGTCAAATCTAATCTTTCCTGTAATAATTTAATATTTGAAGATCGTAAACCGCCGCCCGGCATTATTTCGATTCTGTTTTTAGCAAGGTCTTGTACTCGTTCCAAGGCCAAAATTCCTTCCTCTACATTTATCGCTTGTCCCGAAGTTAAAATCGTTTTAAACCCACAATCGATAATATCTTCAAGAGATTTTTCTACATCTTTGACCACATCAAAAGCACGATGAAAAGTACAAGGAAGCGGATGTGCCAAATGCACTAATTCCCTATTCTGTCTTTTATTAATATTTCCGCTGTCTTTTAAAATTCCAAAAACAAAACCATCAACACCCAATTTTTTATACTGTTTAATATCTTGTTTCATTTCTACAAGCTCTTCATCAGAATAAACAAAATCGCCGCCGCGAGGTCTAATAATAACATGCATTTTAATATTTAAGCTTTCGCGGACTTTCACTACTAAAATAGAATTTGGAGTTGTTCCGCCAAGTTTCATGTTTTCGCATAACTCAATTCGATCTGCACCATTTTCCTGAGCTATTATGGCTGATTCGTAATTAAAGCATGCTATTTCTAATTGATTTTTTTTCATTGTAATTATAATCTATTTTCTCATCGTTTGTCATTGCGAGGAACGAAGCAATCTCATTTTTAGTTAGTAACGTAATATTAGCCCTAAGATTGCTTCGTTCCTCGCAATGACAATACTAAAGTATAAAAAAACCCGCTCCAAAACGAAGCAGGTTTTAAATATAATGTAAGATGAATTAATTTACCATTTGATGATTGCACTTGCCCAAGTGAATCCACTACCAAAAGCGGCTAAAACAACAGTATCACCAGATTTTATTTTACCTTGTTCCCAAGCTTCAGTTAAAGCAATTGGAATAGATGCTGCAGTTGTGTTGCCGTATTTCTGGATATTATTATGAACCTGATCATCGCTCAATTTGAATTTGTTCTGAATGAACTGAGAAATTCTCAAATTAGCCTGATGCGGAATCAGCATATCAATATCTGAAACCTGAAGTCCGTTTGCTTCTAAACCTTCGTTGATAACTTCGGCAAAACGAACCACTGCATTTTTAAATACAAACTGACCGTTCATATACGGATAATAACTTTCGTCATTTGGATCATTATCTGCTAAAATATCCGTTACCCAGCGCGCTCCCATTCCAGGTGCCTGTAGAGCCAATTCTTCGGCATGCTGTCCTTCTGAATGTAAATGCGTAGATAAAATCCCTTTTGTCAAATCTTCTTCACGGCTTAAAACTGCCGCTCCTGCTCCATCTCCAAAAATAACCGAAACCCCGCGTCCGCGAGTTGTCATGTCTAATCCGGTTGAATGAACCTCAGAACCAATAACCAAAATATTTTTATACATTCCGGTTTTAATATATTGATCAGCAACAGAAATTGCGTAAACAAAACCAGAACATTGGTTTCTAACATCTAAAGCCCCAACAGTTCTTAATCCTAAATCACGTTGTACTAAAACTCCAGGTCCTGGAAAATAGTAATCCGGGCTTAATGTAGCAAAAACTACAAAATCAATATCTTCTTTGGCAACGCCAGAACGTTCTATAGCAATTTTAGCAGCTTTTACACCCATTGAAGTCGTAGTATCTTCTCCACGAATGATATGTCTTCTCTCCTGAATCCCTGTTCGTTCCTGAATCCATTCGTCATTGGTATCCATTATCTTAGACAAATCATCGTTTGTCACAACATTTGAAGGAACATAATATCCTAAGCCTGCTATTTTTGAATGATACATATAATATTGTTATTTGTTAAAAATTTAGAATGCAAATTTACGTATACTTTAAAACATAAGAGTACAAAATACTATTTTTTTCGGTATTAGCAATTTAATATACTTTAATTATCAGACTGTTTAAAAACAATTAGTTTTTGAAAAACCAGTTTATTGAGGAATTCATTGAAAAGAATGAAAAATAAGATTTAAAATGTAACAAGACTAAAGTATCTTAGACAAACATTTTGAATACCATTTTTTTTAAACCCAAAAAATTCAACTCATGAAATTAAAGGTTACGTTGTTCCTATTTTTAAATATCGGTTTTTTCTCTTTTGCTCAGGAGAATTTAACTTATCAAAAGCCTTCTAAATCTATTTTAGATCTGGTCGATTACCAAAGAGCTCCAACCGTTTCAATGGATACAAAAAAAGAAAATATGCTTTTATTGTACCGAAACACATACAAAACGCTCGACGATTTAAATCAGGACGAAATTCGTTTAGCCGGAATACGAATTAATCCCGTTACTAATATATCAAGTACAGTAACGTATGTTACGAATTTAAAACTTAGAAAAATAAATGGTAAAGACGAAATTCAGGTTTCTGGTTTGCCGCAAAATCCAAAAATTGCCAATATTCTTTGGTCGCCAAACGATAAAAAAATCCTGTTTTCTCACACTACAAATACTGGTGTTGAACTTTGGGTTTTAGATGTAGCATCGGCGCAGGCCACAAAACTTACAGAAGCAACTGTAAATGCCAATCTGGGAAATCCGTTTAACTGGTTTTCAGACAACGAAACAATTTTGGTAAAAATGCTTCCAAAAAACAGACTGCCGCTTTTAGATTCTAAAAAAGATTTACCAACCGGCCCTATTATTTCTAATACATCTGGAGAAAAATCTCAAAACAGAACCTATCCTGATATGTTGAAAAACAAAAATGACGAAGCTAATTTCGAAACCAGCGTTACATCTGAATTATACAAAGTCAAATTAGATGGTGATGCTGTTTTATTTAAAGAAGCAGCGATGTTTGCAGGCGAGAAAATTTCGCCAGACGGCAATTATATTATGCTGACTACAATTCAAAAACCATTTTCGTATGTGGTGCCTTTAAACAGGTTTCCTTCTAAAACGATTGTTTATGACATTAGAGGAAAAGAAATTAAAACGGTTAACGAAGTCCCGCTGAATGAAATTATGCCAAAAGGTTTTATGGCTGTTCGAAAAGGAAAAAGAGAAATGGCCTGGAGAAATGATAAACCTGCAACATTATCATACGTAACGGCTTTAGATGAAGGAGATCCTGCAAACAAAGTAGATTTTAGAGACGAAGTTTTTCTTTGGGATGCACCTTTTGATAAAGAAGCTGCATCATTAGTCAAAACACCTCAGCGTTTTAATACCATTACTTGGGGAAATGACAATGTTGCCGTTGTTTCTGATGAATGGTACGATACCCGAAATGAGAAAACGTATTTGATAAATCCTTCAGATGCAAATCAACAGCCAAAACTAATAACCGACAGAAATTCACAAGATGTTTACTCTGATCCCGGCGTTTTCGAAACCAGAAAGAATGAATACAACAAATATGTTTTAGCTCTTGAAAAAGATAATTTATACCGAATTGGAGATGGTTATACTAAAGATGGCCAGTTTCCTTTTATTGATGAATTTAATTTTAAAACATTAAAATCAAAACGTGTTTATACTTCTCCATACAAAGATAAAAAAGAAGAAATTTTAGAAATTGAAGATTTTAAATCAGGTAAAGTTCTGGTTCAGATTCAATCCAAAACAGAATATCCAAATTACTTTTTCAGAAACATTAAAAAACCAAATAGTCTAACTGCGATAACTGATTTCAAAAACCCATTTGAAAGCATTAAAAATGTCAGCAAAGAGGTAATTAAATACAAACGCAAAGATGGGCTGGAACTTTCGGGAACTTTATACCTTCCTGCGGGGTATGATAAAGCTAAAAAAGAAAAACTGCCTTTATTAATCTGGGCTTATCCGGCAGAATATAAAGACAGAAACAGCGCTGGCCAGTCCACTCAAAATTCAAATGAATTTACGTTTCCGTATTATGGATCGTTTGTGTATTGGGTTACAAAAGGATATGTTGTTTTAGATGATGCTGCTTTCCCAATTATTGGCGAAGGAACTACAGAACCAAACGACAATTTTATCTCTCAATTAGTAGACAATGCCGAAGCTGCAATTAATGCAGTAGATGCTCTGGGATATATTAACCGTAAAAAAGTAGCTATTGGCGGACATTCCTACGGTGCGTTTATGACTGCAAATTTATTGACACATTCTAATCTTTTTGCCTGTGGAATTGCGCGAAGCGGTGCTTATAACAGAACATTGACTCCTTTCGGATTTCAATCTGAACAACGTAATTACTGGGAAGTACCAGAAGTTTACAATGCTATGTCGCCATTTATGAATGCCGAAAAAATGAAAACTCCAATTTTATTGGTTCATGGCGAAGCCGATAATAATCCGGGGACTTTCACTTTGCAGACAGAACGTTATTTTCAGGCTTTAAAAGGTTTGGGAGCGCCTGCAAGAATGGTAATTTTACCGAAAGAAGCACATGGCTATGTAGCCAAAGAAAATATCCTGCACTTACTTTGGGAACAAGATCAGTTTTTAGAGAAGTATTTGAAAAACTAATTTATTTCTTAAACGACTATAAAAAGTAAACCCGACAGTTTCAAAAACTTGTCGGGTTTACTTTTTTAAAGATCAAAAATTATCGAATTATCTAATTGGCAAATTATCTCATTAAAGATAATTCAGTCCAAGAAATATTTCCTGTTCAAGCGGTAAATCAATTTCACTTTCAAAAAATATTAATTGTCTTTTATATACGGTTTCAACTAAATAATGTCCTCCCCTAAAATAAGTTCTTCTAATTTTTACCGGAAGTTTAGATTCTGAAACCATTTTAAACTGATGCGGATACACTAATGTTTTATGAGTTTCATCTTCGTAAGGAAGCAATAAATGTGTCGCAACCTCATTTACTTCTCCAAATAATGAAGCTACATATTTAGTCTGCGGGTCTTCGTATATTTTTGCCGGATCGCCTTTCACGATAATTTCTCCGTGTCGCATTACAATCGCTTCATCTGCAAAAGATAAAGCATCTGTACTGTCATGCGTAGCAATAATACAGGTGATTCCTTTTTGTTTTAAATATTTAAATAAGTTTCGGCGTAAAGCATTTTTACGGAAAGCATCAATCTGGCTGAAAGGTTCGTCAAGCAAAATTACTTCTGGTTCTAAAGCTAAAACCCTTACTAAAGCTACTCTCTGCTGTTGCCCGCCGCTTAAAAACTTGGCTTTAACATTAGAAAATTGTTCCATTTCTACCATTTCCAATAATTCCTGAACACGAAGTTTTTTCATGTTTGCAAAACCGTTTGAAAGAAACTTTCCAACATTCTCTGCCACAGTTTCATATGGAGACAAATCGAAATCCTGCGCCAGATATTTCATATAAGGCATTCCCGGAATCAAATTGTATTTTGGCCCCAGAATAGGTTTTTCGTTATAAAATATTTTACCTTCATCTAAATCGAACAAACCGTACATAAGCTTTAACAGCGTACTTTTTCCACAACCGCTTTCGCCAATAATGGCAATATTTTCGCCTTTATTGATCGAAAAAGAAACATTATTTATAACTGGTTTATCAGTATACGAAAAAGATATATTTTGAATATCAAGCATGTGTTGTAATTAGAGAGGTCAAATTTACGATGTTTAATTTCTAAAGTCAAAAAAAAGCTGCTTCAATTATGAAACAGCTTTTTTTATATTTTATTTTATCTGAAATTACTTTCCAGCTTCAGCTTTAGCATCGTTAACCATTTTGTCATTTGCTGTAATAGAGAATTCTACACGACGGTTTTGAGCTCTTCCTTCCGGAGTATCATTTGTTGCAATAGGATCAACAATACCTAAACCTGAAGTTTTAAAACGGCTTGATTTTAATCCTTTTGAAACTAAATAAGACTGTACAGAAGCAGCTCTTTGTCCAGAAAGTGTCAAATTATATTCTGGTTTACCTGTATTATCAGTATAACCAAAGATTTGAATATCAGTATCTCCGTACTCATTAAAAACAGGAACTAATTTATCTAAGTTTGCTTTTGCCTGAGGAGTTAAAGTTGATTTGTTTGTATCAAAACGAACAGCGTTTTCATTTAAAGTTAAGTGAATCCCTTCACCTACTCTTTCTACAGACGCACCTGGTAAAGCCTGATCAATTTCACGGGCTTGTTTATCCATTTTGTTACCAATTAAGGCTCCGGTTCCACCACCTACAGCAGCTCCAATTGCAGCTCCTAAAGCAGCGTTTCCGCCTTTTCCTAAATTATTTCCTAAAATACCTCCAATGATACCTCCGGCAACTACACCAATTCCGGCACCTTTTTGAGTATTGTTTGCGTTTTTAACTGAATCGCAGCTTGTAAATAAACTAACTAATACAAGTAAACTACTTAAACCTAAAACTGTTATCTTTTTCATTTTTATCCTTTTTAATATTAATTAGCTCTTTGAAATTGGTACGTAACATCTTTTGTTTGTCCGCCAACATTGATATTGTCGATTAACTGAAAAGAGTTATCTGTTAAACCTGCAACTTTTAGTAAATATCCTGATTTTACATTTTTAGATTTCAATCCCGGATCTACAATTTTTAGAACAAAAAGTCCCTGATTGTTAATACTCCAAACAATTGGAGAAGTAAAAGCTGTACAATTTGGAGAATTTAGATTCATTGTACCTTTGTTATTATTTGAAATAAAATTCCAGGTACTGCCAATAAAACATTTAGAATCTGCAAGATCAAATGAAGTTACTTTAATATAATCAGAACCTGCATAAGATACATTAGTAAGTACCCAGTTCCCTTTAATAGCGACTTGAGTAGGTCTGTCAAGTTTAGTCGAAAGCGTTGTTGCTTCTGTTGAAGCTGTAGACGAAGATGATTTGCACGCGAATAACACTGTAGCAATCATGCAAATGAAAATTATTTTCTTCATTTTGTACATTTATTTAAGTTAATACTTACACCTTTAACAATTAGTGTACCACAAATATACGATTCATTGAAATATTAACAGTTCCAAAATCTAATTATTTTCTTTCAAAATTAACATTTACGACAATTTGTCACCTAAAAAAAATTGGTATTTTATTTGACTAAATGAAAATCATCAAGTTAAATTCAAAAAATAAAAAAATATGACAACAGGTAAAATTAATGTTTCAGTAGAAAACATCTTTCCCTTAATCAAAAAGTTCTTATACAGCGATCACGAAATCTTTTTACGTGAGCTGGTTTCAAACGGAACTGATGCTACATTAAAGTTAAAACATTTAATTAGTATTGGCGAAGCAAAAGTAGAATATGGAAATCCGGTTATCGAAATTAAAGTAGATAAAGAAGGAAAAAAAATCCATATTATCGACCAGGGATTAGGTATGACAGCTGATGAAGTTGAAAAATACATCAACCAGGTTGCTTTTTCCGGAGCTGAAGAATTTTTAGATAAATACAAAGATTCTGCAAAAGATTCTGGAATTATTGGTCACTTTGGTCTTGGTTTTTATTCTGCCTTTATGGTTGCAGAAAAAGTAGAAATCATTACAAAATCATACAAAGATGAACCTGCTGCACACTGGACTTGTGACGGAAGCCCTGAATTTACTTTAGAGCCGGCTGACAAAACTTCACGTGGTACAGAAATCATTTTGCACATTGCCGAAGATTCTTTAGAATTTTTAGAAGATTCTAAAATCAGCGGTTTATTGAATAAGTATAATAAGTTTATGCCTATTCCAATTAAATTTGGAACAAGAACAGAAACCCTTCCAAAACCAGAAGATGCACCGGAAGATTACGTTAATGAAACTATCGAACTTGATAATATCATTAATAACCCAAATCCGGCTTGGACAAAACAACCTTCTGAATTATCTGATGAAGATTACAAAAACTTCTACAGAGAATTGTATCCAATGCAATTTGAAGATCCTTTGTTCAACATTCACTTGAACGTAGATTATCCGTTTAACTTAACTGGTATTTTGTATTTCCCTAAGTTAGGTTCAGATATGCAAATCCAGAAAGATAAAATTCAATTGTACCAAAACCAGGTTTACGTTACAGATAACGTAGAAGGAATTGTACCTGAATTTTTGACCATGTTAAAAGGAGTTATCGATTCACCGGATATTCCGTTAAACGTTTCTCGTTCTGGTTTACAGGCAGATGGAGCCGTTAAGAAAATCTCTAACTACATTACGCGTAAAGTAGCCGATAAGTTAAAAGCTTTATTCAATGAAAACCGTGCTGATTTTGAAGCAAAATGGAACGATATTAAAATCGTTTTAGAGTACGGAATGCTTTCTGAAGATAAATTCTACGAAAAAGCAGGTGCATTTGTTTTATACCCAACGGTTGACGATACTTACTTTACTTTAGAAGAATTAAAAGAAAAACTAAAAGAAAACCAAACGGATAAAGATGGTAAATTAGTTATTCTTTATGCCGGAAACAAAGATGCACAGCACTCTTATATTGAAGCAGCAAAAGAAAAAGGATACGAAGTATTACTTTTAGATTCTCCAATTATCTCACATTTAATTCAAAAAATTGAAGGCGATAACAGCGATTTGACTTTCGTTCGTGTAGATTCTGACCATATTGATAACTTAATCAAAAAAGACGAAAACACGATTTCTAAATTATCTGATGAAGAAAAAGCAGCATTAAAAACTTCATTAGAAGCTTATATTCCTAAAGCATACAGCGTTCAGCTGGAAGCTATGGACAGTCAGGCAGCTCCATTTATTATTACGCAGCCAGAATTTATGCGTAGAATGAAAGAAATGAGCCAAACAGGCGGCGGCGGAATGTTCGGAATGGGAAATATGCCGGAAATGTACAATCTGGTTGTAAACACTAATTCTGATTTAGCTTCAAGTATTTTAAATACAGAAGATAAAACGCATCAGGAACATTTGGTAAAACAAGCTTTAGACTTAGCTAAGTTATCTCAAAACCTTTTAAAAGGTGAAGCGTTGACTGCTTTTGTAAAAAGAAGTTTTGAAATGATCAAATAAGAGTAGCATAAAATAATTTATTCTAAACAGCCCGCAGGTAAAACTTGCGGGCTGTTTTTTTTACAAAAAACAAAATCATAAAAATTTAAAAATTAGGTTATTTTATATGTAGTGATTTAAGAAAAATCACATATTTTTAACTCCGTTTTCTTTACCATCTTTTCTATTATAAACAATAGAAACTTATAACCGGAGCGAGCCAAAAATCCTAAATAGAGTAGGCAAATAAATTCTAAGATTATGTTTTATGTAAGACTAAACAAATTAAGAATCATCAAGAATGGTGATATAATAGGAAAAGGTGAAATCCAATTCATGAGTTTTATAAACCAATCAAATGATAGTTTGCCGAATCTAAATGAATTTTTTGAAACCAATGATGAAGATCGAAAAAAGGAAATCATTAAAGATTCTGTATCAAGAGTTATCCAATCCAGAATTTTAATGACTATCGACAAAGTAAAAGATAAAAGTATTATCACTTTTGGAGACACAGGATATATTGTTTACAAAGACGAAAAAATCCCAAAAGATTTTAGCTGGCAGATCGTCGCTGTAGAATTAGATAAAAAAACCCGCGATAATGCCGCATTGATTAAATCGGTCTTGACAGATTCTAATGTTGATACGATTACAAAAGGAATACAAGCACTTGCAAAAGCAAGTAATCCTGTTAGCGGTGCTGTTGTTGAGCTTTCTAAATTAGTTGTTGGAGTTATTTTAGACATTGCAAAAAATAAAAAAGACGACCAAATTGGTTATTACCTTACTTCTTTTATTGAAAAGTTAGATTATCCAAACGGAATTAGAGACAGACAGGACATTCCCGATTTAACAGGCAATATGTTTGTAGATTATTCCATTTTTGGATATCAGGATTACGCAGTCGAAGCTGTTGAAAATTTAAAATCATTGTAAACATCTCCTCAAGATATTTAAAATCCTGCAGATTAATTTCTGCGGGATTTTTTTGCTTTATACAAATTTCAAAAATCTTAAAAAAGGGTAATTCTCCCCTTTTATGCCGCTAATCGAATTTGTATTTTTACATACCTGAAAATCAAACAATTAAATAAAATTATTTTGTAAAAAACAAATCATAAACCTAAATACTGGAAATCATGGAGAAAACGAAATTTACAGAAAACGGTGAAGTCTTAGCGATCATAAAAGATTTAAAGGAACAAATTAAAGAGAAGAAAAAGAAATTCTCAGATATTGTAGATGCAAACGGTAATGAATATGTAGATTTAGTTCAGGAAGGCGGCGGCGTTCTCGGCGTTGCATTAGTTGGATATGTTTATGTTTTAGAACAAGTAGGAATTCGGTTTTTAAGTTTAGCCGGAACTTCAGCCGGAAGTATTAATACCATGCTTATGGCGGCTGCCGGACCAATTGATATTACAAAGTCAGAGTGGATTTTAGAATGTTTGTGTAATAAGAATTTATACGATTTTGTCGACGGCGATCATGATGCACGCGAATTTATTGACGCTTTATTGAGTGATGCCGGAAATCTTAAATTAGTTATGAAAGGCTGTCAGGTTGTAGATAATTTTAAAGATGATTTAGGATTAAATCCCGGTACTAATTTTCATCAATGGATGACAAATTTGCTTTCGCAGAAAGGAATTAAAAATTATGGCGATTTAAAAGCGCTGCGTGAAAAAGGCGTTTCAAACGACAATAAATTATTTAGAATTAACAAAGTAAAACTTGGTGACAAAGAAGATTATACCAGAAAAGATCATTGGAGTGAAATAGCGATAATAACCGCAGATATTACTACAGAAAGCAAAATTATTTTCCCTAAAATGATCGACTTGTTTTATTCTAATCCGGATGTTCAAAATCCTGCCGATTTTGTGAGAGCTTCCATGTCGATTCCACTATTTTTTACTCCGTTTAGAATTAAAAATATTCCCGGCGGTATTGAAGCCTGGAATAAATGGAACGAAGCAACTTGCTTGCGCGCTTCAGTTCCGTCAGAAGTTATGTTTATGGATGGTGGAATAATTTCAAATTTTCCTATCGATATTTTTCATGAAAATATGAATGTTCCGGCCTCACCTACTTTTGGTATAAAACTGGGATATGATAAAAATGAAATCAATACAAACGAAAAAATAACCAATGTAATAAGCTCTATGTTTGACACGGCGAGATTTGGTTATGATTCAGAATTTTTAAGAAAAAATCCTGATTTTAAAAACCTTATAGGATATATCGATACCGGAAACCACAACTGGCTGAATTTTAATCTTACTGATGACGCAAAAATTGATTTGTTCATTCGCGGAGCGCAAAAAGCGGCAGAGTTCCTAAACAAATTTGATTGGGAAGAATATAAAAAAATCAGAAAAGCCAAAAGCGAATATTACAAAACAGTTTAAAAACAATTGATTTACAAATAATTAAAAACCAAAATCCTGAAAATAGAATTTTCAGGATTTTTTTTGTGAATTATTTTTTTTATTACATTTGAAAGCCTTTAATCTAATCTTAAACAAAAACCAATATGAAAAAAACGGCTATTTTACTTTCTGTAATGTTTGCTTCGGCATTTATTTATGTTTCATGTTCGAGCAGCGATGAAGTTGTCAATCAGGCAGACACAACTGCTGTCAGCGCATCTGTTGTAATTGACGCTATAAATGAAATGGATATTAAAACAGGATTGACTGTAACAAATACAAATCCTGCGGCAAAACCATCTGAAGCTTCTCCCGAAGCTTGCTACAATATTGCGGTTACAACTCCAAACGGAACTCCTTATCCAAAAGTTTTTACTGTTGATTATGGTACAGGCTGTACGATAAATCAAATTACAAGAAAAGGAAAACTAAAAATTACGCTTTCTGGTCCGGTAATTACAACCGGAAGTAAAATGACGATAGAAAGAATCGATTATTCTATAAACGGATTTAAACTGGAAGGAACTATAGAATATACTAACACAACTACTGTTGCAACTGTACCGCAATGGAGCAGAAAGGTAACAAACGGAAAATTTACAGATTTACTGGGAAGAGTTTTTACAAATTCAGGAATACACACCATAAAACAAACTGCTGGTGTTGATACTCCATACGTATTAGAAGATAATATTTATGAAATGCCTGAAGGAACTCATACTGTAACTACAGAAAAAGGAGGAACTTTGACTTTAACTGTACAGGAAACCTTAGTTAAAAAATATTCCTGCGAGTATGTTTCTAAAGGAAAATTAAAAATTCAGGGCGGATATTTAAATGGTGTTATTGATTATGGAAACAATGACTGTGATGCCAAATATACGTATACGCATGAAGATGGAGCGATTTACACTTTAGTAATGTAACCAATTCATTTTTAAAAAAATATAGAGATCCCAATTTAGAAATAGATTGGGATTTTATTTTTTAGAAAAATTAACGGTGACTTATTTACATTCAAACTATTTTCTTTATTTTGCACCAAAATCCAATAAACTAATGAAAAAATCAATTATTGCCTTTGTTACTCTTGCACTGCTTGCATCGTGTAGCAAAAAAGAATCTGCTGCAGACAACTTACACCTTACAGGAAATATAAAAGGTTTAAAAACCGGAACTTTATATATTCAAAGAATTGTTGATACATCGCTTGTTGCTATCGACAGTGTTAAAATTGACGGAAATGCTTCTTTTGAAAGAGATATTAAATTAGAATCTCCAGAAATGCTTTATCTATTTCTTGATCGCGGCGTAACGAATTCTTTAGACAATAATATTTTATTTTTTGCTGAACCAGGAAATATCAATATTGATACTAATCTGGATAATTTCATTTCGAGTGCAAAAATTACCGGATCTAAAAATCAGGAATTATTTGAAGAATACAAAAAAGTAAATTCTCGTTTTATTGATGAGAATTTATCAATGGTTGAAGCAAGATTTAAAGCAATTAAAAGACAAGACCAAAAAGCAATTGACAGCATTGACGCAAAACAACAGTCAAATATCAAAAGAAAATATTTGTACGCTACAAACTTCGCCATTAACAACAAAGATCACGAAGTATCACCTTATATTGCTTTAGCAGAGATTTACGATATTAATATCAAGTTTCTTGATACAATTCAAAAATCAATGACTCCAAAAGTGGCACAGTCACTTTATGGAAAAAAGCTTACCAAATATGTAGCTGAAATCAAAAAAGAAGAACAAAAAACAAACGTAAGTAAATAACAAACAATAGCTTACATTTAAAAATACTCGGTTTGAGTCAAAGTTTAATCCTGTTTTATTTAATAGAACAGGATTTTTTTATGCCTTTTTTCAAGCTTTAATCAAAATTAACATAAATATCTGACAATTAGATAATTATAAATTAAAAAGTCAGAATTTACACCGTTAATAGATTGATTTGTAATAACTTAGCTGCAATCTAAAAAATAAACTTATGAAAAACTTAACCAGTAACATCAGCAGCCCTAAATATGATTATATAGATTCGTCAGTTATTGACAAATTAGAATCTTACGATCATCAACTTTCAAAAGCAGAAAGGATACCAGATCAGGATCCATATTCTATAAATGGTCAAAAACTACGTTTGAATTTCATTCGAAGTACACTTAATTTAGACATGGACTTCATCTCAGGTGAAAAAGTATTTAATAATAACGAAAGCCTAAAAGGCAATATTGAAAATTATATTGGAATGAGCCAGATTCCCACCGGAATTGTTGGCCCATTGATACTTAACGGAAGTGTTGCGCAGGGAGCTTTTTACATACCGCTTGCCACTACTGAGGGTGCACTTCTTGCCTCTTACAACAGAGGCGCAAAAGCTTGTAGGGAATGCGGGCCAATAACTGTTATTACGCTTCAGGAAGGTGTACAAAGAACACCAACTTTTAAATTTAAAAACTTAATTGAGGCAGGAAAGTTTTCATCATGGGTTATGGATCACACCGAAACATTTTCAGCCTTAACCAGAGAAAGCAGTAATTACGCCATTTTAAACGATGTAAATGTAAATATAGAAGGCAATATTTCAATTTTAAGATTAGAATATACGTCTGGCGATGCATCGGGTCAAAATATGGTTACGATCTGTTCTGACAGGATATGCCAGTTTATACTCGAAAACTGCCCAATAAAGCCCGTATTCTGGACTATTGAAGGTAATTTTTCGGGAGATAAAAAAATAAGCCCTTTAAACACAAGAGTCCGCGGAAAAAAAGTTACTGCTGAAATCGTGTTAAAAGAAGAGATCATTAAATCAGTATTAAAGACTACTCCGGCATTATTATACGAACAATGGAGAATATGTGTTTCGGGTGCAAAAAAAGCCGGCGTAGTAGGAAGCGGCATGCATCCCTCTAATGGACTTGCGGCTTTGTTTATTGCCTGTGGACAGGATGTTGCCTGTACAGGTGAAGCTTCTGTTGCCGTCACAAGAATGGAAATAATCGAAAACAACGACATTTACTTTGCCATCACCATGTCTAATATGATTGTTGGCACAGTTGGCGGCGGCACTTCATTTCCTACCCAAAAAGAATGTCTTGAATTATTAGGATGCTATGGCGCAGGAAAAAGCGGTAAACTTGCCGAAATTGCAATTGCTTTATGTTTAACAGGCGAGTTATCAATTTTTGCAGCAATGTCTTCAGGACAATTTACAGCTGCTCATCAAAAATTAGGCAGATAATTTCTCTATTGAATCCCATAAAATAAATTATGATTAAAATAAAAAAGGACTTGAGTTTTCAAGTCCTTTTTTATGTATTTATTTCAGTTTATTTCTCTTTCAATAATTTTTCCAGATATTCAACCTTTTCTTTTTCTGCCTGAACCAAACGCTCATAAAGTTCAACAACTTTATCAAGAGGATTGAAATTACAATTATGATTTACTACCGGTCCGCTATTAATAACAGAACCTTCATAATTATTTTGAATATTATTTAAAACCGCTTCTTCAGAGAAATTTTTAATTGCTTCAGCAGAAACACCTAATATTTCGGCAATTGCCTGAAGTTTTTCATCATCAATTGTTTCGCTGTTTTCAATAATCGAAATAGCTTGTTGATTTGTGCCCAAAGCTTGTGCCAAAGCTTCCTGCTTCATATCGCGAAGTTCACGAATACGGCTTATTTTTCGCCCTATATGATTTGGTTTTGTTAGTGTGCTCATAATTCAAAGATATTTAAAATTCTTTTTGCAAAATAGTTTTTGGTAAAAAACACATTGTTTCGGTAAGAAACAATTTTAAATAGTTTCTTTATGATCTGTATTTTATTCGCAATAACAAAAATACAATTTTTCATACAAGTATTGAGTAAAAGTGTTTCGGAGATTTTATGTTTTAATATTATTGATGCCGTTTGTTTCCGTTTAACACAGGTTTTGAATTAAAGCAAAAAAGCCCTTAAATTTAATTTTAAGGGCTTTTAATTTTAAAGTGTGTTTTGAATTATTTTACTTCAAAAACATTATTTGCAGGTTTTACATCAGCCATTAATCCGCTTGGATCAATTGTGATTTTTTTGATTGCTGTTTTGTTCTTGTCAATTGTAAAACTGTAGTTTGACATTGCCCAAGCCCAATCTTCTAAAACTGTTCTTTTTTCGTTTGGATTTGGATTCGGTTTAATGAAATTCATCATTCTTAACGGAATGTAGAAGTTTTCAGAAGTTCCGTCTGTATAATCTACTTTTAAATCGATTGGCATTGGCATTCTTCCAATTCTTTCTAAAGAAATTGTTGTTTTTCCTGAATTATCAGCAACGTCTTTAATTCCGTAATCAATTGTATTAGCAGTTTGTGCCCAATCGATTAAATACCAATCTAATTCTGCTCCAGAAACTCTTTCTGCAGTTCTTTTGATATCGTTTGGAGTTGGATGTTTGAATTTAAAATCATTGAAATATCTTTTTAAAGTAGCGTCCAGGCTTTCTTTCCCAATTACATATTCTAATTGTGCTAAAAAGATACATCCTTTTACATAAGATGAAATACTGTATGGACGATTTTCATCGTAACGATCTCCATGTGTTGTCTGTGGCTGTTCTTTTCCAGAATTAACTAAACTGTAATAAGCAGCATAAGTTCCTTTAAACGGATTTGCTTCTTTTTTATCTCCTTTTAATTCATTCAAAGCACTGTCTTCGATGTAAGTTGTAAATCCTTCGTCCATCCAAGGGTGTTTTGATTCGTTTGAAGCTAAAATATGCTGGAACCAAGAGTGCCCTAATTCGTGTGTTGCAGTTCCAAGAATTCCTTCAAGAGTTCCGTTTCCTAACATCAAAGTACACATTGCATATTCCATTCCGCCGTCACCGCCCTGAATAAAAGAGTATTGTTTGTATGGATATGCTCCAACTCTATGGTTGTAATAATCCATTACTTTTACCATTAATGGTTCTAACTGTTTCCAGTTTGCAGTTGTTTTTTCATTGTTTTTGTAGAAGAAATGCAAATCAACACCGTTTGGCCCTTTTACAATATCATGTGTATATTCTTTATCAGCTGCCCAGGTAAAATCGTGAACGTTTGGCGCAATAAAATGCCATGTTAATGTTTTTGCTTTTTTCGGATAAACAACTGTTACACCAGCATCTTCATAACCGTGACCAATTGTGTTTTTGTCTTGTAAATATCCAGAACCTCCAATTGTATAGTCTTTGTCGATTGTAATTTTTACATCAAAATTACCCCAAACACCGTGAAATTCTCTTGCGATGTATGGATCTGCGTGCCATCCTTCAAAATCAAATTCGGCTAATTTTGGGTACCATTGTGACATTGAAAGTTCAACTCCTTCAGAATTATTTCTTCCTGAACGACGAATTTGTACCGGAACCTGACCATCAAAACCTAAAGTAAAAGTAGTTTTTGAATTTGGCAAAATTGGTTTAGGCAAAATCACTTCTAAAATAGTTCCTGAAACTCTTGTCTGCGCTGAAATTCCGTCTTGTTTGAAATCAGAAATTTTTAAATATCCTATCTCATTAGGTTTCAAAGATTCAATACGACTTTGTTTTACTTCTTTTCCATCGGCAGTTTTAACTTTATTTACCATTCTTCCGTCAGGATCTTTGATAAAATGAAGACGAGCGTCCATTTCACTTCCCGGCTGAAAAGCATTTGGGAATAAATGATAAAACACTTTTCTTAATGTATCAGGAGAATTATTGGTATAAACCAATTCTTGTTTCCCTTTATACTGATAGTTTTTTACATCCATTGAAACCTCCATTTTATAGTCGGCATGTTGCTGCCAATATGGGGTACTTTGGGCAAAAGAAGCGTTTAAACCTAAGCTCAAAAAAGAAAGTAAAATAATTTTTCGCATGTTAATTTAATAATGAAAATGGAAGAGCTGCGGCTCTTCCATTGGATTAGTATTCTATATATTGTTTATTTCTTCGACATTTTTTCAGCCATTAATAAAGCGTTGTAAGCATTTACCATTTTTGCTGTTTTTGATGATTCTGCAGAAGAAACTGCAACTGGTTTTTCATTTGGATTTTCGCTTGCGCCAAGAACCACTTTTGCTGGAAGAGCAACTCCAGAATCCATTAAAATTTTCTTAACCTGAGAAGCTTTTAGTTTTGGATAATAAGAACGAATCAATGCTGCAACACCTGCTGCATTTGGAGATGCCATTGAAGTTCCCTGCAAGTATTTGTATTTGTTGTTTGGAACTGTTGCATAGATTTCTTCACCCGGAGCAAAAACGTCTACATTTATTTTTCCGAAGTTTGAAAACCCTGCCACAACAGTTTCTCCATATTGTTTGTTAATTGCTCCAATTGTGATTACGTTATCAGCAAATTCCTTGATATTGTCCTGAGAATCGTTTGGATAATTAATGTTTTTTGTTTCGTCAATATTGTAACCATCGTTACCTGCTGCGTGAACAATTAAAACGTCTTTTTTTGCTGCATATTTAATAGCATCGTAAACCCATTGTTTGTGCGGAGAAAAGCTTTTTCCGAAACTTCCGTTGATCACTTTTGCACCATTATCGACTGCATAACGAATTGCAAGAGCGATATCTTTATCATATTCGTCTCCGTCTGGAACTGCTCTAACTGTTAAGATTTCAACATTGTTTGCTACTCCGTCGCCGCCTAGATTATTACCGCGAACTTGTGCAATGATTCCGGCAACGTGAGTTCCGTGAAGTGCTTTTTCTTTATCCGGACCAAAAACAATATTATTTCCATAATGGTTGTTTTTAATATCTTCAGGATTATCGCCTACCACTTTTCTTCCGTCAAACTCTTTATTTAAATTGTAGTTCAACTGATCGTAAACTTGTTCTCTGTATTCTTCAAAATCAGCTTCAGGATCAAAAGTTGGTCCTGCGTTTGTGAAAATTTGAGTCATGATCATTTTACTTCTTGCTACTTTTGGATCTGTAGAAGTAATTGCTGCTAAATCTTCAACTTTATATGTTGTTTTATTAAGCTCTTTTTTGATTGTTGCATGAACATCCAATAAAAAATCTACTTGTTCTTTGTCTTTTAAAGCTTCTTCATATTTTTTAGTATATTGTTCTAAAGCTTGTTTGTATTCTGCAGAACCGTCGTCTTTCTTTTTAATGATACGGGTCATTTCAAGATTTTCGGCAACAGCATTTCCAAGGAAGTTCCATCCGTGAACATCATCAATGAATCCGTTTTTATCATCGTCGATTCCGTTTCCTGGAATTTCTTTTGGATTAGTCCAAATCATTCCTTTAAGATCTTCGTGCTCAATATCAACACCAGAATCTACAATTCCTACAATAACTTTTTTTCCTGTTTTACCCTGAAGTAATTCGGCGTAAGCCTTATCAACACTCATTCCCGGAATAGAATCTTTTATTAAATCAAGATGACTCCATCTTTTTAATTCATTTTCGCTGACCGGAGCTTTTTTTACAACTGATAAAGGCGCTGTAATAAATTCTTTAGAAGTTGAAACTTGCGCTTGTAAAGTCGCGCTGTAACCTGCTAAAACAAGTAATGCAAAAGCAGATAATTTGAGAGGTTTTATATGACTCATGTATCTAGAATATAATTGTAAAAGTTAAAAGTGGGGTCTAAATTATGCTTTTTTGTTACAAAAAGCTAACTGTTAACACTGTGTTATGAAATTATGTCTGTTTTTAAAAAAAATTAATTTCCTTCTGATAAGATATTTATTACTCATTCAATATTTTTTTTAATACGGCTTCCCGTAATAAAATCTGAAATGATTATCGTATTATTGTGCCGTCAAAACATTTAGCTCTGCCAATGAAAACAAAACTACTTTTACTATTTTTTTTAATCAATTTTTCAATTTATGCACAATACACTTCAATTCCTGATATTAATTTTGAAAAAAAATTAATTGCATCAGGAATAGATTCTGGTGTCATTGACGGACGAGTTCTTACATCTAAAATTTCCAAATTAACTGTTTTAGATGTAGGAGGCAGTTCAATCAATGATTTAACTGGAATTCAAGACTTTGTTAGTTTAGAAAAACTTATATGCAGTGATAATTATATTACGACATTAGATATTACAAAATTAACAGCTTTGACTTTTTTGGGTCTTTCCAATAACAAATTAACAACAATTGATCTCTCAAAGAATATTAAATTAGATTTGTTAGATATTCAAAGAAATGAATTGGTTAGTTTAGATGTTACAAACAATACCGCGTTAAAAACCTTTTATTGCGGTTTTAATAAACTTGCAAGTATAGATATTTCTAAAAATGTTTTATTAATCGATTTTTACAGCACTTTTAATCCAATAACAACTTTAGATGTAACGAATAATACAAAATTGAAAAGCTTAAGCTGTTCAAACGGTGCATTAACCGTTTTAGATCTTTCTAAAAACACGGAATTGCTTAGTTTAGATTGTTCCGGTTCAGGCATCAAAAGTCTAGACATTTCAAATTGCCCAAAATTAACCTCGTTCAAATGTAATGATGGTTCTCTGAATTCCTTAAATTTAAAAAACGGTAATAATATCAATTTTACTGTTTTCAATATTAAAAGAAATGATGGTCTTAAATGTGTTCAGGTAGATGATCCAGAATATTCTGATCGTTATTGGTTAAGTTTAAAAGATGCAACCTCTGTTTTCAGTAATAATTGTTATGGTTATACTTTGATTCCAGATCCAAATTTTGAAGATAAACTAATTGCTGAGGGCTTTGACAAAGATGGAAAAAACGGAAAAGTACTTACATTTAATATTTCCAGAGTTGCACAACTTAATATAGCGTCTAGCTTTATTACCGATTTAACAGGAATTGAAGGTTTTGTTAATTTAAAAATTTTATATTGTCCATCTAATCAATTAACAAATATAGATCTTTCTAAAAATTTAAAGTTGTTTAATGTAGATGTGTCATCAAATAAATTAACAAATCTAAATATTAAAAATAATACTGCTCTGACTGATCTAAAAGTTGATTCTAACCAATTGACAGGGCTTGATACGTCAAAAAATTTAGCATTGGCTAATTTTTCGAGTGCTTTTAATCAGATAACACAATTAGATTTTAGCTTAAATTCTTCTTTAAAAAGTTTAAACTGTTCAAATAATAACCTGACGAGTTTAAATTTAAAAAATAACAATAATGACATTTTAACCACTCTTGATTTAAGAACAAATCCATCTTTAAGCTGTATTTTAGTAGATAATAAAGCCTATTCTGACACAAACTGGGCAACTAAAAAAGATGCTTCGGCAAGCTTTAACCATTCAACTTGTGATGTTTATACTTTAATTCCTGATAATAAATTTGAATCTAAATTAATTGCTCTTGGAATTGATTCCGGCAATATCGATGGAAAAGTGTTAACCGCAAACATTAGCGCAATAACTACTTTGGATGTATCTGCAAGTTCAATCACAGATTTAAGGGGAATTGAAAATTTTACCTCGCTAAAAGAGCTAATATGTTTCGAAAACAGAATAACCAGCTTAAATCTTTCACAAAATTATGATCTGACATATTTAGATGCCGATAAAAATGCTTTAACGATACTAAATCTTTCTAAAAACACTTTATTAACAGATTTAATTGTAAGCAATAATAATTTATCTTCTATAAATATTTCTAACAACATTAATCTTGTTAACTTCAATTGTGTAAGCAATCAACTTCTTACGATTGATGTATCAAAAAACACAAAACTAGTTAGTTTTAATTTTAATGGAAATCAATTAAAAACACTAGATATTTCTAAAAATACTGCCTTAACAACTTTAGATTGTGGAGCAAATCAATTCGCATTTTTGGATTTTTCAAAAAATACTACTCTTATCAATTTAAATTGTAGTAGGAATAAACTTGAATATCTGAATTTGAAAAATGGGAAAAACAATCTTTTAATCGAACCCGATTTCAAAAACAATCCAAAACTGACTTGTATTTTAGTCGACAACGCTTCTTATTCTGATACAAATTGGGCTAGTGCAAAAGAGGATATTGCTAGTTATAATGAAGTTACTTGTTCAATTTTAATTCCTGATGCTTATTTTGAAGACAAATTAATTAGACTAGGTATTGATAAAGATGGCAAAAATGGTCAAATCGCCATATCAAGTGTCTTAGGTGTAACTTCTTTAAATGTGGCAAGTAGCTCAATAGCTGATTTAACAGGAATTCAAAGTTTTAAAGATTTAGAAATTTTAAATTGTGGAGGCAATAATCTAACAACTTTAGATTTGTCAAAAAACACCAATTTAAAAGAATTGAGCATGCCAATGAATAAGCTGACAAATATTGATCTTTCAAAAAACACAGGTTTAACAAATGTAACTTGCTATTCTAATCTTTTTACAAATCTTGATTTTTCTTCAAATGCGACGTTACAGATTTTATCTTGTGACAGAAATAAGATAACAAATTTAAATGTATCAAAAAATAGTCTATTAACTTATCTAAATTGCTCTCAAAATCAATTAACAGCCTTAGATGTTAGTCAAAACACTGCTTTGGTTAATTTAGACTGTTCAACAAATCAACTTACAAGCCTTGATATTTCAAAAAATTACTCATTAACATGGTTTCTGTGCAAGTTTAACAAAATTGAGATACTAAATGTCTCTGAGAATCTTAACTTAAAACAATTAATCTGTTCTAATAATAAATTAAAAAACTTAGATGTTACTAAAAATAGCGCTCTGACAATTCTAGAATGCAACACTAATGATCTGGAATCTGTAAATGCAAAAAACGGAAGTAATAAAAGTTTATTGAGAGCTTACTTTGCATATAATCCTAATCTTTATTGCATTCTGGTGGATAATGCTGCGTACTCGTATGCTAATTATACCTCATGGAGCAAAGACACACAAGCAACTTATTCTGACACTTTTTGTGATACTGCTTTTACCTTGATTCCTGATTCTAATTTTGAAGATATACTAATAAAAAATGAGATTGATACTGATGGGAAAAATGGAAAAGTACTAACCAAAAGTATTGCATCAATTACTTTTTTACATATTTTTTCGAGTTCTATTTCTGACTTAACTGGTATACAGGATTTTAAAAATCTTGAATCTTTAAATTGTGAAGACAACAATCTAACAAGCCTAGATGTTTCTAAAAACCTGTTATTAACTTCTCTTTACTGTGGGAAAAACCAATTGACAAATCTGGATGTTTCAAAAAATACTTTACTAACCGAGCTTCTTTGCAGTCAAAATCAATTAACAAGTTTAGATATTTCTAACAATACAGCTTTGAAACATTTACGCTGTGATAACAATCAGTTAAAAGATTTGGATATAACCAAAAATAAAGAATTTGGTACTTTATATTGCAACTCTAATAAGCTTGAAAATCTAAATTTAAAAAATGGAAACAACATTTCTTTATACGATACTAATTTTACGTTAAACCCAAATTTAACTTGCATACTTGTTGATAATGCCATATTTTCAAGTTATAACTGGAAAACAAGCAAAGATAATACTGCAGTTTACAGCGAAATTCCTTGTGAGAAAGCTTATACATTAATCCCTGATGTTAATTTTGAAAAAAAACTAATTAATTTAGGAATTGATACTGATGGAATAAATGGAAAAGTACTTACTTCAAGTATAGATAGCCTAATTTCATTAAATGTTTCTTCTAGTTCTATTTCTGACCTAACCGGTATTCAAGATTTTACAAATTTAGAATCTTTGAATTGTTCATCAAATAAATTGAGCACAATTGACCTTTCTAAAAACATCAAATTGACATCGCTGACAATCAAAAACAATTATGCTTTGAATCAAATAGATTTTACAGCAAATACCGCTTTAATTTCATTAGATTGTAATTCAACCCAGCTATCATATTTAGATCTTTCCAAGAACATTTTCCTGACAACTTTAGATTGCAGTTCGAACGTTTTAAGAAATTTAGATTTGTCAAAAAATACCAAACTTCAAACCGTAGACTGTAGAGGAAATAAATTAGCAGTTATAGATGTCTCAAAATGCACATCACTTACCTCTTTAATTTGTTATAAAAATGATTTGAAAAACTTGGATATTTCTAAAAATCCTGCCTTAATTACTTTAGATTGTTCAGGAAATCAATTAGAATTTCTGAATTTGAAAAATGGAAATAATCGTTCTTTCTCACAATCAAATTTTAGAGTTAATCCAAACTTAACCTGCATTCAGGTTGATGATGCCATTTTTTCAACAGATAATTGGTCAAATCTTAAAGACTCATCAGCGGCTTACAACACAAATTGTGCTGCTTATACTTTAATTCCTGATTCGAATTTCGAGAAAAAACTAATTGATTTGAAGATTGATACGGATGGTTTTAATGGAAAAATTGAAACGTTAAACATCATTTCAATTACTAATTTAGATCTTTCTAACAGTAATATTTTTGATTTAACAGGAATTGAAAAATTTACTTTACTTACATATTTAGATTGTAGCAACAATAAAATAACGACTTTGGATCTAAGTAATAATGTTTTACTAAAAACTTTAAATTCCTCATCAAATCAGTTAACAACTTTGGATTTATCTAAAAACCCAAATTTAACTATCATTTATTTAGTACTAAACCCATTGACGTCCTTGAATGTTCAAAATGGCAATAATGAAAACTTTGTTCTGCCTTCAGAAAATGGTAAAAAAGCTGCTGCTGGTCTTTATACAAGCTTCTTGCAAAATAGCAAACTTGGTTGTATAAAAGTTGACAATGCTGCATACGCAAATGCAAATTGGTCTAAGATTAAGGAAAGCACCACCGTTTATTCTGAAACTTGTACATTAGGACTTGAAGATTCTGTATTTAACAAAGCGGCAATTTATCCAAATCCGACAAAAGGCCAATTGAATATTAAAAATGTAAGCTTAGAAAAAGCGAATGTTTACAATTCATTAGGGCAATTAGTTAAGTCATTTACTTTAAATTCTGCCGATGTAAATCATTCAATCAATTTAAGCGGTTTGCCAAAAGGAGTTTACTACGTGTATTTAATCAATCAAGATGCAGCTTCGGCTAAAAAAGTAATCATCGAATAAAATAATACTTCCATTATACTAAAAAATCCCATTTTCATTAAGTTGAAAATGGGATTTTATTTCATTAAGAAATATAGTGTTTTTACGGAAAGACGTAAAGAAATCTCGTTAATATTTTATACCCTTGTATTCCAATAATTAATCAGCCTATGAAAACAAAACTACTCTTATTGCTATTTTTAGCAAATTTTTCTATTTATGCACAGACAAATTTAGTCCCAAACGGAGGATTCGAAAAGTGGACGAGCAAAACAGCATTGTCCGATTGGACAACTCAAAACAATGTTGCTCAAAATACGGCAGATTATTGGGAAGGATTTAACAGCGCAACGCTATCTTTTACAAATAGTGCCTTGACTCCGAAAATTACAACACAAGTTCCTTTAAATGAAGGAGTTACCTATGTAGTAAAATTTAAATACAAATATTTAAGCAGCAATTATAACGGCTCTCACCCAATTGTATTAAACATTAGCAAAAACGGAAGTGCGACAACTCTTTCTAGCAGTTATTTTGCCGCAAACAACAACTGGACAGCTGTTGAAACTACTTTTACACCAGATCAAAATTTATCTTACGATTTGAGTATTTCTTTAAATACTCTTGATAATATCGGGTTTAATGCCACTATAGATCATGTACAGATCTATGCTAAAGGAACCGAGCAATATACTCTTATTCCAGATTTGAGTTTTGAAAAAAACTTGATTGCTCTTGGTCACGACTCTGGCCCAACAGACGGGAAAGTGCTAACCGCTAATATTTCTACATTAACTTCTTTAAACATTACTGCTAATAGTAATGGGGTTGGTTTAGTTAAAGATTTGACGGGAATCCAAGATTTCACAGCATTAACATTACTAAATTGTCAAGGCCAACAATTGACAACTTTAGATCTGACTAAAAATACTGCTTTACTTACTTTAAATTGCCAAAACAACTTGCTGACAAACTTGGATATTTCTAAAAACTCAGCTTTAACTACTATTATTTGCAATAATAATAAACTAACAAATCTCGATGTTTCTGAAAAATTAGCCTTGACCAATTTACAATGTACATCTAATAAATTAACAAGTCTGGATGTGTCAAAAAATACTGCCTTAATCACGCTACTTTTCGACAAGAACTCACTAACAAGTCTTGATATTTCAAAAAACATTGCTTTAGTCACTTTAGATTGTTCAGCGAATTTACTAACAAGTCTGGATGCTTCAAAAAACATAGCTTTGACATCTTTATATTGTACAGACAACTCCCTAACAAGTGTAAATGTAAAAAATGGAAATAATAACGCTTTTTACTGGAATTCTATTTATCATTTAAGCTTTTCTGGAAATAAAGATTTGAAATGTATCACTGTAGATGACATAGTCTATTCAAATAAAAATTGGACGGGAAACAAAGAATCTGGAGCTACTTATGCCTTAGCTTGTGATGGGCGGTACACCGCTATTCCTGATCCAAGATTTCGACTAGAACTAATAAATCTCGGACTAGATTCAGGTAATTTTTCTGGAAAAGTACTAACAGCAAACATTTCTTCCCTGAAAACTCTTGATTTATCTTCTAAAAACATCACAGATCTTACAGGAATTGAGGATTTTACTGAATTAACTTCCTTAGATTGTAGTAAAAATAAGTTGTCTTCAATAGATATTTCAAAAAATATTGCTTTAACGACATTAAATTGTTCATATAATTATACAATAGATTTTCTTGATGTTTCTAAAAATATTAATTTAAAAATCCTAAGTTGCCATAGCCTAAAAATAAGAGATTTAAACCTAAAAAATAATTTAAAGCTGACTCAACTAACTTGTAGTTATAATGCTTTGACTAGTTTAGAAATTCCTCATAATCCTGATTTTAATTATCTTGATTGTTCTAATAATCGATTGGTACAGTTAGATGTTTCGAAGAATATTAAGTTAACTTACTTTGATTGCTCCAATAATAAGTTATTGAATCTTGATGTTTCAAATAATGGTTCTCTAACTACTTTTTATTGCAACTCTAACAATCTGTTTAACCTGAATGTAAAAAATGGTAATAACCTTAGATTGAGTAAACGTAACTTTATCGACAATCCAAATTTGACATGCATTAATGTTGACGCTTTCAGCACTTCGAGTTGGGGACCTAATAAAGATCCAAAAGCTTTTTACAACTCAAACTGCAGTGGTGAAAATACTCCTTATACTCTTGTCCCTGATCCAGCTTTTGAGCAAAAATTGATAGATATGGGAATTGATACTGATGGTAAAAATGGAAAAGTAATTACAACCAATATAGCTTCACTAAAATCATTAGATGTGTCTTCGAGCAATATTACAAATTTAACAGGAATTGAAGACTTTACATCTTTAACTTACTTAGATTGCGGTTCAAATAAAATCTCCAATATTGATTTAACGGAAAATACTGTTTTAACTACTTTGTTTTGTCCCAAAAACGATCTGGAAGGTTTGAATCTTTACAAAAATACATTCTTGACTTATTTAGATTGTAACACAAATCGATTAAAAGCACTCAATGTATATTACCTTTTAGACCTAACTTATCTAAATGTAAGTAATAATTCTATTTCTAACGATTCTCAAGATCTAAATGTGTTTTTTAATACTGCTTTAACAAATTTAAATTGTTCCTATAATAAATTGACGACTTTAAACATAACTAATAATCCAGCTTTAACCACTTTAAACTGTGATAACAATTTACTGAGAACTTTAAATGTGAGTAAAAACTCGTTAGTGACTTTTACTTGCAGTAATAATAATCTAGAAAATTTAGACGTGAATAGATACGTGGCCTTAGAGACTTTTAATTGTAATAATAATAAACTATCTTTTTTAGATTTAACTAAAAATGTTATGTTAAACAAATTTGATTGTCAATATAATAATTTGCGATATTTGAATTTGAAAAATGGGAATAACAAAAATTTTGATATGACTTATTCTAATTTCACAAACAATACTCTAACTTGTATTAACGTAGATGATGAAAATTATTCAAATACAAATTGGTTGGATAAAAAAGATGTGACAGCAGTTTATTCTTCAAATTGTTCCTCATTAGGAATCGAAGAATCTGTTTTCGATAAAGCTTTAGTTTATCCAAATCCGACTAAAGGTGAGGTTCACATTAACAACATTATTTTAGAAAAAGCAAACGTTTACAATTCATTAGGCCAATTAGTAAAATCGTTCACTTTCAGCAATGGCGAAAACAATAATACCATAAACTTATCTGGTTTGCCTAGAGGTGTGTATTATGTATACTTAATAAATGGCGATGCCGCTTCTGCAAAAAAAATAATCCTGGAATAAACAATACAATTTAGTTCAACTAAAAAATCCCATTTTCATTAAGTTGAAAATGGGATTTTTTTATGTTTTTTAGAAAATATCTTCGCAAGTAAAAACCTCTTTTAGTCTCACGCCTTTTTCTGTATGTTCGACTGTTATAATTTGATTGTGAGCATCGTGTTCCAAAAACAAATAATAATTATTATCAGCCGCGGCATTTAAAAATTTAGCTTTTTCCGGCATTGTTAATAAAGGTCTTGTGTCGTAACCCATAACATACGGAAGCGGAAGATGTCCCGCCGTTGCCACTAAATCGGCACAAAAAACTATCGTTTTATTCTGATATTGAATATGTGGAATCATTTGTTTTTCGGTATGGCCATCTGCATAGAAAATTCCGAAACCTAATTCTTTAGAGAAACCAAAATCACTTTCTGGTCTTTCAATAAAATTCAATTGCCCGCTTTCCTGCATTGGGATAATATTTTCTGTAAGGAAAGATGCTTTTTCCCTTGCATTTGGTTTTGTTGCCCAATTCCAGTGATTTTCATTTGTCCAGAATTTTGCATTTTTAAAAGCCGGTTCATAAAAAGTCTTTTCAGAATTCCATTGAATACTTCCGCCGCAATGATCAAAATGTAAATGTGTCATAAAAACATCGGTAATATCATCTCGGTGAAAACCATATTTTGCCAATGATTTATCAATAGAATGTGATCCCCAAAGTGAATAATAACCAAAGAATTTCTCCGATTGTTTGTCTCCCATTCCGGTATCAATCAAAATCAGGCGGTTTCCATCTTCAATAAGTAAACAGCGCGCCGCGATATCAATAAGGTTATTTTCGTCCGCCGGATTGGTTTTATTCCAAATAGTTTTTGGAACAACGCCAAACATAGCGCCGCCATCCAATTTAAAATTTCCGGATTCTATAGGGTAAAGTTTCATGAGCTTAAATTTCTAATAAGAAAACAAAGCTAGGAAATCCAAATTCCTTTTGCTAGGCATTCTCAAAATAATGTTTCTCTCACAAATATACATTGCCCACAGATTTTACGGATTCAACGGATTTCCACTGTGTTTTTATTTTTAGCTACGCAGCTAATTAAATGATTCTGTGTAAACCTCTTAGATCAGTAAAATCCGTGGGCTAAAAAAAACACTTTTATTCCAAAGTAATGGAAGCGCTTCCCATTATTTCTTGTTTGTCGAAGAAGTTGACAAAGTAAGTTCCTTTTTTAAATGGATTTTCATCAGAATTCAAAATTCCATATAGATTTAAAGCCTTTCCCTGAAAATCTGCTGCTACAATAAAACTGTAAACTAAAGCTTTATCGTTGCCAAATTCTATTAATTTATTTTCGCCCAAAACAGTATTTTTTTGGTCTAAAACCTGAATATAAAACACCTTTTTTCCTGTTTTGGCAACAGCATTTCCGTTAACCGAAAAACTTACTTTTAATTTATTAGTACTTTTTGCTCTGTCTGTTTCCTGTTCTTTTCCTGATTTTTTTTCACGAAGCGCAATCACTTTAAAATTATTTAGAACTAGTTTTGAAGCATCTTTTATGGTTGATTCTAACTTTTTCTGCTTTAAAATTAAAGTATCATTTTCTGCTTTTTGCTTATACATTACAACATTCTGAGATTCAATTTCTGTAAGCAAGCTTTTATTTTGAGATTTAAGACTTTTTATTTCTGCAATTTTAAAGGCTAATGCTGTCTGCATATCTGAAAGCTGTTTTCTAAAAATTTGAATTTGAGTATTTGAAGGATTCTCAGATGCTTTTATAATTTCCATTAAATTTTCGACATTCTTCTTTTCAAATGCCAATTGCTGCGAAAGGGCCGTTTTTTCTAAAATTGCAACATCATATTCTAATTTCAAAACATTTAAAGAATCAAGAATACTTTTTTGAGCAATGTACTCCTTATTGTTATTGACAAGTTTAATTTTTTTATTGCTTGCTTCCTCCTTGTCTGCCTCGTCTTTTAGTTCTTTACTAAATATATAAAAAGTAGCACCTATTCCAAAAATAAAGAATATTGCTAAAACTGCCCTGATCCATTCGTTTGTGTGGTTTTTCTTCATCATTCATCACAATTTATTGCAAAAATACCATTATTTTATTCGACTAAACAAGTAGAAATACGGTTTTTTAGCTTATTTACAATAACTTAAAGCACAGTAAACCAGTATTTTACAGAATCATCTGACTTTTCGTTCAAAAACAAAATTCCTTGTAAACTAAAAGTCACTCAACAAAGGACTTTTAGGCAAAAATAACTTCTCTCTATTTTAACATTTGTTATAATAATGTGAACCGTTATGGAAAAAGGTTTTTAAGTCGTATCTTTGCAGACAATTTGATTTGAACGTTGAAATTGGCATTTAAATTTTATGTAATAAATTGATTACTATTTAAATGCAGATTAAAATGATCTTTTAAAAACAAATACCATAAACAATGATAAAGGTTTCTGATACAGCCAAAAAGAAAATCATCGATTTGATGACAGATGATGGTTTTGACGCCGCAAGCGACTACGTAAGAGTAGGCGTAAAAAGTGGTGGATGCTCTGGTTTGTCTTATGACTTAAAGTTTGACAAAACAAAGGGCGAAGATGACAAAATATTCGTAGACAATGATATACAAATTGCAGTTGAAAAAAAATCATTTCTATATTTAGCCGGAACAATTTTAGAATTCTCTGGCGGATTAAACGGAAAAGGATTCGTTTTCAATAATCCAAATGCAAGCAGAACTTGTGGCTGCGGCGAATCATTCTCTCTTTAGTCAAAAGCCGAAAGTCGTAAAGTCATAAAGACTAAATTGACTTCAAACTTTGGACTTTAAAACTATTAGACAATAAAAAATAATGAGCAAATACACAGAAGACGATTTAAAAATCGAACTCGAAACCAAAGAATATGAATACGGATTTTATACTAATATAGAATCTGAGACTTTCCCTATTGGCTTAAACGAAGAAATTGTAAGAGCTATTTCGCTAAAAAAAGAAGAACCGGAATGGATGACCGAATGGCGCATCGAGGCTTTTCGCGCGTGGAAAGAAATGATTGAGCCAGAATGGGCAAACGTACGTTACGAAAAACCAGATTTCCAGGCAATTTCTTATTATTCAGCTCCAAAACAAGTAGATCCTAATAAAACTCTGGACGATGTTGATCCGGAACTGTTAGAGATGTACAAAAAACTTGGAATTTCTGTTGATGAACAAAAAATGATGAACAATGTCGCAATGGATATTGTTGTCGATTCTGTTTCTGTAGCAACAACTTTCAAGAAAACATTGGCCGAAAAAGGAATTATTTTCTGTCCAATTTCTGAAGCTATCAAAGAACATCCTGAATTAGTAAAAAAATATTTAGGAACTGTTGTACCTCAAAAAGATAACTTCTACGCAGCATTAAACTCAGCAGTTTTCTCTGACGGAAGTTTCTGTTATATTCCAAAAGGTGTTCGCTGCCCAATGGAACTTTCAACTTATTTCAGAATCAATCAGGCAGGAACCGGACAATTCGAAAGAACTCTGGTTATTGCAGATGAAGGAAGTTACGTTTCTTATCTTGAAGGATGTACAGCTCCAAGTCGTGACGAAAACCAATTACACGCTGCTGTAGTTGAATTAATCGCTCTTGACGATGCTGAAATTAAATATTCTACCGTTCAAAACTGGTTCCCAGGAAACAAAGAAGGAAAAGGTGGAGTTTACAACTTCGTTACAAAAAGAGGTTTATGCGAAACAAACGCTAAAATTTCCTGGACACAAGTAGAAACTGGTTCTGCTGTAACGTGGAAATATCCTTCTTGTGTACTTAAAGGAGATAATTCGGTTGGAGAATTTTATTCTATCGCCGTTACCAATAATTACCAACAAGCTGATACGGGAACTAAAATGATCCATTTAGGTAAAAACACTAAATCGACTATTATTTCTAAAGGTATTTCGGCTGGTAAATCACAAAACAGTTACCGCGGATTAGTGCAAATTAGTCCAAGAGCTGAGAATGCGAGAAACTTTTCGCAATGTGATTCCCTTTTAATGGGGAACAATTGTGGAGCACATACTTTCCCTTATATCGAAAGTAAAAATCCGTCTGCTAAAATTGAGCACGAAGCAACGACAAGTAAAATTGGAGAAGATCAGGTTTTCTATTGCAACCAAAGAGGTATCCCAACTGAAAAAGCGATTGCCTTAATTGTAAACGGTTTCAGTAAAGATGTATTGAACAAACTTCCAATGGAATTCGCTGTTGAAGCTCAAAAATTATTAGAGATTTCTTTAGAAGGTTCTGTAGGATAATTGGAAGATGGAAAATAAAAAAGTCATCATTTTAGGTTCTTCCAGAAAAAACGGAAATACAACAAGAATTGTAGATGAAATTGCAAAAGAATACAATATTGATGTAGTAAATCTTAGTGATTATACTATTTCGTATTATGATTACGAAAGCAAAAATATAGAAGATGATTTTTTGCCCTTGATTAAAAGAATTATCGAAAATCATGACACTTTCATTTTTGCAACGCCCATATATTGGTATAATATGAGCGGAATAATGAAGGTCTTTTTTGATCGGTTTTCAGATTTAATCCGAATTGAAAAAGAAACCGGAAGAAAACTTAGAGGAAAGAAAATTGGTGTGATATCAAATTCACACGATAATGAAATCGAAGAAAGTTTCTACATTCCGTTTAAAAAAACTGCCGATTATTTAGGCATGGAATATTTAGGACACGCGCATTTTAATGCCAACATCCTAAACCAACAAACAAAAATAGAATTGACATTTATATAAAATAAAAAAAACAATGTTATCAATAAAAAACCTTCACGCCTCAATTGGTGATAAAGAAATCCTGAAAGGAATTAATATAGAAGTTAAAGCTGGCGAAGTACACGCTATTATGGGACCAAACGGTTCTGGAAAAAGTACACTTTCTGCAGTTATTGCAGGAAACGAAAACTATGAAGTTACAGACGGAGAAGTTATTCTTGACGGAGAAGATCTTGCTGATTTAGCTCCTGAAGAGAGAGCACATAAAGGTGTTTTTCTTTCGTTTCAATATCCTGTAGAAATTCCTGGAGTTAGCGTTACTAACTTCATGAAAACTGCAATCAACGAAACTCGTAAAGCAAACGGACAAGAAGAAATGCCGGCAAACGAAATGTTGAAAGTAATTCGTGAGAAATCTGAATTATTAGAAATTGACCGTAAATTTTTATCTCGTTCCCTAAACGAAGGTTTTTCTGGAGGAGAGAAAAAAAGAAACGAGATTTTCCAAATGGCAATGTTAGAACCAAAATTAGCAATCCTTGACGAAACAGATTCTGGTCTTGATATCGACGCTTTAAGAATTGTGGCTAATGGTGTAAACAAATTAAAAAGCGACAAAAACGCTATTATCGTTATCACACACTACCAACGTTTGCTAGATTATATCGTTCCTGATTTCGTTCACGTTCTTTACAACGGAAAAATCGTAAAATCTGGAGGAAAAGAATTAGCTTACGAATTAGAAGAAAAAGGATACGACTGGATTAAGGCCGAGAACTAAATTTTTGTTTCAGGTTTCATGTTTTTTAGTTTAAAGTTAAACTATATTTTGTAAGTTTAAACTTAAAATTATTAAAACAGAAATTATGGCAACAATAACTCGATTTGAGGATTTAGAAATTTGGAAAGAAGCTCGAAGATTAGCAAAAGAAATTCATCTTATAGCAGTTCATACAGAGTTAAGATCCGATCTTAGATTTAAAAATCAAATAAAAAATTCTTCTGGTTCAGTGATGGATAATATTGCTGAAGGATTTGAAAGAGATGGAAATTTAGAATTTCGACAATTTTTATCTATCGCAAAAGGTTCAGCCGGAGAAACAAGATCTCAATTATATCGAGTTTTTGATTTTGAATATATTTCGGAACAAAAATTCGAAGCTTTAAAAAAGGATTATGAAAATTTAAGCGGTAAAATAAAAAACTTTATCACTTATCTAAATAAAAAAGATTTCAAGGGGAATAAGTTTCAATAGGCAACCTGAAACTTGAAACCTGAAACACCGAAGGAAACAAAAACAAAATGGATTTAAAAGAAAAATTAGTATCGTCTTTTATGGCTTTTGAAGAGCGTGTCGATGTACATTCAGATTTACATGACATACGCACAAATGCTTTAAAAAACTTCGAAAATAAAGGTTTCCCAACCAAAAAAGAAGAAGCTTGGAAATATACATCGCTAAATGCCATCTTAAAAAATGACTTTACGGTTTTTCCAAAGGAAGAAAATGCAATCGAATTTAATCAGGTAAAAAAATACTTTTTACACGAAATAGATACTTATAAATTAGTATTTGTTGATGGTGTTTTTAGTTCACATTTATCTTCTACAACGCACGACGGAATTGATGTTTGCTTAATGTCATCGGCATTGACCAAACCAAAATATAAAATGGTTATTGATACATACTTTAATCAAATTGCAAGTAAAGATGACAGTTTAACGTCATTAAATACTGCATTTGCAATGGAAGGAGCTTTTATCAATATTCCGAAGAAAAAAGTAGCCGATAAACCAATTGAAATCATGTATTTCTCAACCGGAAATGAAGCTGCATTAATGGTTCAACCAAGAAATTTGGTTATTGTGGGTGAAAATTCACATGTTCAAATTATCGAGCGCCACCAAAGTTTGAATGAAAATCCTGTTTTAACAAATTCAGTTACAGAGATTTTTGCTCAAAAACGTGCCATTGTTGATTATTACAAAATTCAAAACGATAATAGCGAAGCAAACTTAGTTGACAATACTTATGTTTCTCAACAACAAGAAAGTCATGCTTACGTACACACTTTTTCATTTGGAGGAAATTTAACTCGTAACAACTTAAACTTTTACCACTTTGGAGAAAGATTGACAAGTACGTTAAACGGAATTTCAATTCTAAATGATAAACAACACGTTGATCATTATACCTTGGTAAATCACGCACAGCCAAACTGTGAGAGTTTCCAGGATTATAAAGGAATTTTCTCTGATCGCTCAACAGGAGTTTTCAACGGGAAAATTTTAGTAAATAAAGAAGCTCAAAAAACAAATGCCTTTCAAAAAAGCAACAACATTTTATTGAGCGATAAAGCAACTATCAATGCGAAACCACAATTAGAGATTTTTGCAGATGATGTAAAATGTTCTCACGGTTGTACCGTTGGACAGCTTGATGAAACAGCAATGTTCTATATGCAGTCACGTGGTATTCCACAAAAAGAAGCAAAAGCTTTATTGATGTACGCATTCTCAAATGCCGTTATCGAAAGCATCAAAATACCAGAATTAAAACAAAGAATTACTAAAATCATTGCCATGAAATTAGGCGTGAATTTAGGATTTGATTTGTAGTTTAGTTTTTACCACAAAGACACAAAGGTTTACGCAAAGTTCGCAAAGGTTTATTACAAAACTTTGCGAACTTTGCATTTTAAATTATTCATGATTAAACAAATCAATATAATCTTTAAAAACAAAAAGTTTATTTCTTTGAGCTCCCGAAATCTCTTTAATAATATTTAATCTTTCCAAATCTGCTAATAATTTATACCCTGTTACTGAAGATTTGTCTATTAATTCTTCCACTTTTGATATTTCTATAATAGGTTGCGTATACAGATAATCAACTACCTTGCGTGCATCTGAACTTCTATTACCCAGAGTTTTTAACTTTTCTTCCAGATTTTTTTGTAATTGCAAAATCCCGTCAAAAGTAGTAACTCCTTTTTGCGCGGTCTCGATAACTCCAGTAAGGAAAAATTTCAACCATTGATTAATATCATTATGAGTCCTTGTTCGCATCAAATTATCATAATATAAAACTCTATTTTTCTCAAAAAAATCAGATAAATACAAAATCGGTTGTTTCAAAATTCCTTTACTTACCAAATAAATTGTGATTAACAAACGTCCAACTCTTCCATTACCATCCAAAAAAGGATGAATTGTTTCAAATTGATAATGAATAATTGCAATCTTTATTAAATCAGGCAAGGGATTAATTTCGTCATTTGCAAAAAACTCCAAATCTGAAATTAATTCATTAATACTTCCATGAAATGGAGGAATAAATACAGCATCACTTATACTTGCTCCTCCTATCCAGTTTTGACTAGACCTATATTCACCTGGTAATTTATGCTCTCCTCTTACTCCTTGCAATAAAATACTATGTGTTTGCTTTATCAATCTTGATGAAAATGGTAATCTGTGTAATAACTTTACCGCTTCATTCATTGCACTTATATAATTCTGGACTTCTTCCCAATCATCTCTTTTTTCATATGCAATTTCTTCTTTTTTCAAAAAAGCTTCTTCCATATTTGTTTGGGTTCCTTCAATTTTAGAAGATTGAGTTGCTTCTTTTGCAATGTGCATCCTAATGAATAATTCAATATTTACATATTCAGAATACATATCTAATCGACCTAAATGCCTATCTGCTCTACTTAAAAGCTGAATAACTTCCATATTATTTAAGATCCAATTCCTATTTATAAGATTAGGCTGAAAACTTTTATAATATCCTTGATTAATATATTGGCCAGACTTAAATACATCCATTTTAAAACATTTAAAAACTTAAACAAAGATAATCTTATTTAAGGAAAACCGTAAAAAACTTAAATAGCATTTTTATTAATTAACAAATAATTTAAAAAACTTAAATAACTAAATATTACTTTAACTTCTTCACACTTTCAATTATCCCTTTCAAAAATCCATTAAAATCAAAACTTTTATCGCCTTCTCTCACTCCCATTCTCACAATAACCATATCCAGAGATGGAATAATCGCCACCATTTGCCCTTGATAACCACTGCAATAAAACATATCACGAGGAACATCTGGAAATTTTCCTCCCGCGTTTAACCAAAATTGCGCTCCATATTTTCCTTCAGAAGTATTTGTTGGCGTTGCGGTATATTTTACCCAGCTTTCATCTAAAATTTGTTCTCCGTTCCAGTTTCCTTTATGAAGATATAACAATCCAAATTTTGACCAGTCTCTTGGTGTTGCCCATCCGTAAGATGAACCTACGAAAGTTCCTGACATATCTTGTTCGACAATCATAGAATTCATTCCAATTTTGTCAATTACGGCACTGTACCAAAAATCAAGATATTCTTGCTGTGTTTTAAATTGTCTTCTTAAAATCAATGACAATAAATTAGTAGTTCCTGAAGAATAATTCCAATGCGTGTTTGGCTTAAATTGAGCTGGTTTATCCATTTGTACTTTTCCCATATCTTCAGCCTGAAAAAGCATTTGTGTGGCATCGCAAATGGTGCTATAGTTCTCTCCCCATTCTAAACCGGAATTCATGTGAAGTAAATCATTAATCGTAATAATTTTACGATCGTCATTTTTCCACTCTGCAATTGGTGCTGGTTTGTAAATATCAATTTTTCCTTGTTTGGCTAAAACACCAAAAGCAGAACTTGTGATACTTTTTGTCATCGACCAGCCTAAAATTTTACTGTCTTTATTGAATCCGGTATCGTATTTTTCGGCAATTAATTTGTCTTTGTATAAAACGACAACGGCGCGGGTTCTTTTTGTTCTTCCTCCATTTTTATCAAAAGCATTTTCAACTGCATTTTTTAATTTCGAGTAATCAATATTCGCAAAAGCAGAATCTTTTGGTTCATTATTTCCGTAAGGAAAAGGAAGATTATTTACCAATTTTGTTCTCTTTGGAAGCAAATATGGTTTTGAAACATCAAAATCATCATTTATCAAAACTGCTCCTAAGCCTTCACGATAAATTGCTTTTCTTTCCTTTAAACCATAAACATTTGAAATGGCAAATTTTCCAGCATCATCAATTGAATTTTTAGCCAAATCAACCAAATCGATATCATTGTCTGTTTTTTGAATTAAATCGAGCGAACGGTTATCAATAAAATGCCCCGAAGCTACACTTTTGGCCGAAAAACCGGAAATCAAATCCAGTTTTGGATAAGTTGTAAATACGAAATACAAAAACGCAAGAACGACTAGAAGCAAAAGTACTTTAAGAAATTTTTTCATGATGATGTCAGTATTTTTATTGCAATATAAATAATTTATGTTCACGATTTTAGAAGTCAAATTATAAATCTGATTCGGATAATTCAGAAAACCGAATCTATTTTTACAGAATCAGCATTAACGCCTTGTAACAATGACACCATAAAAGGAAATTATAGAATTGCTGTATAAACAAATTTAGTTTTAGTACTTTTGTAAATAGATTTTTTCTAAATAAGACATGCTAGATATTCAAAAAATAAGAGCTGATTTTCCGATACTTTCACAAACTGTAAACGGAAAACCCTTAGTATATTTCGACAACGGAGCTACTTCGCAAAAACCACAAATTGTGATCGATGCAGAAGTAAAATATTATCAGGAAATTAATGCCAATATTCACCGCGGCGTTCACACTTTAAGCCAGTTAGCTACTGACGCTTACGAGATTTCTCGTGGCAAGGTGAAAGATCATATCAATGCAAAACATGCTCACGAAGTTCTTTTTACTTCGGGAACTACGCACGGAATCAACTTAGTTACAAATGGTTTTGCTTCTATTTTAAAACCAGGTGACGAAGTACTTGTTTCTTCATTAGAGCATCACAGTAATATTGTGCCGTGGCAGATGTTATGTGAAAGAACGGGAGCAACTTTAAAAATTATTCCGATTAATCAAAACGGAGAATTAATCATCGAAGAATTTGATGCTTTGCTTTCAGAAAAAACAAAAGTTGTTACTGTAAATCATATTTCAAACGCACTCGGAATTATTAATCCGATAAAATATATCATTGATAAAGCTCACGCTGTTGGCGCTGCAGTTTTAATTGACGGTGCGCAGGCTGTTCCGCATTTAAAACCGGATGTTCAGGAATTAAATTGTGATTTTTATGCTTTTTCTGGTCATAAAATGTGTGGTCCAACGGGAACTGGAATTTTGTACGGAAAAGAAGAATGGCTGAACAAACTCCCTCCTTATCAAGGTGGTGGTGAAATGATTAAAGAAGTTACTTTCGAAAAAACAACTTACGCAGATCTTCCACATAAATTTGAAGCCGGAACACCAAATATTGCCGGCGGAATTGTTTTAGGAACTGCAATTGATTATTTAAACAGTGTTGGTTTTGAGAATATTCACGAATATGAAACTGAGCTTTTAGATTACGCTACAAAACGTTTATCTGAAATTGAAGGTTTAAGAATCTACGGGACAGGAAAAAATAAAGCTTCTGTAATCTCGTTTAATATTGATGGAATTCATCCATACGATATTGGTTCTATTATCGATAAATTAGGAATTGCAGTTAGAACCGGACATCATTGTGCACAGCCAATTATGAATTTCTTTTGCATTCCGGGAACGATTCGTGCTTCTTTTTCATTCTATAATACAAAAGAAGAAATTGACCAAATGGTCGACGCCGTTAAAAAGGCACAAACAATGCTAAGCTAACATCTATTTTTATGAGAATACTATCTTTATTGCTTTTAACGGTTTTTATTGCTACCGGCTGCTGCAGTCAAAAAAAGACAAACATGGCTACAACTCAAATTGAATATTCTGCAATGTCAAGAGGGTATTTCAAAAAGATTGTGGTTCAAAACCAGACTGTTTATGTTACAAACGGCAGAGATCAACAGCCGATTGAAACTAAAATTGATGATGCGAAATGGAATAAAATTGTTGCTGAATTTTCAAAAGTAGATTTAAACAAACTTTCGGCATTAAAAGCACCAACTGAAAAACGTTTTTATGACGGTGCCGCGATTGGAAATTTAAAAATAACTCAAGATCAAAAAACATACGAAACTGCAGGTTTCGACAATGGTTTTCCTCCAAAGGAAATTGAAAAACTGGTAAATTTACTGGTTGATTTTGCTAAAGAATAATTATGACAATTAAAGAGATACAAAACGAAATAATAGACGAATTTTCAATGTTCGACGACTGGATGCAGCGTTATGAATACATTATCGAACTGGGAAAAAGTCTTCCGTTAATTAAAGAAGAATACAAAACCGACGAGAATTTAATCAAAGGCTGTCAGTCAAAAGTCTGGCTTCAAGGCGAACAAAATGATGATAAAATTGTTTTCACCGCAGACAGTGACGCTATTTTAACTAAAGGAATAATTGCAATTTTAATTCGCGCTTTCTCTAATCAAAAAGCAGAAGACATTATAAATGCTGACACTGAATTTATAGACGAAATTGGATTAAAAGAACATTTATCTGCAACACGTGCCAACGGTTTGGTTTCGATGATAAAAAACATCAAAATGTACGCTTTGGCTTTTGATGCAAAAAATAAAAATTAAATTTCTTTCTGCCACGAATTTCACGAATTAACACTAATTTTTAAATTCGGGAAATTTGTGAAATTCGTGGCGAAAAAACAAATAACAAAATGGAACAAGAAATAGACACAAACGAATTAGGAGAATCAATCGTAAAAGTTTTAAAAGGAATTTACGATCCTGAGATCCCTGTAGATATTTATGAGTTAGGATTAATTTACGACGTAATGGTAAATACAGATTACGAAGTAAAAATCCTGATGACATTAACATCTCCAAACTGCCCAGTTGCAGAAAGCTTACCAAGAGAGGTTGAAGAGAAAGTAAAAACAATCGAACACATTAAAGATGTTGATGTTGAAATCACTTTCGATCCGCCTTGGAGTAAAGATTTAATGAGCGAAGAAGCTAAGTTAGAATTAGGAATGCTTTAAAGAGTTTTCAGTTTTCAGTCGCAGTTTTCAGTATTCAACTGTGGCTAAAACAATTGAAAACATATACAGTTTACAGTCTCAGTCCCAGTTTTTAACTGTGACTGAAAACTGCGACTGAAAACTATAAAGAAATGGAAGAAATTATCAATAAAGTTGCCAATAGTGCTTTAGAAGTTTTTGATTTGGAGGATTATTATCCAAAAGGAATGCGTGTACAAATTGACATTTCGCAATGGCTTTTGGAAGGATTTTTATTGAAAGAAAAAGACTTTAGAGAGCATCTTAAAAATCATGATTGGTCACAATACCAAGATCAATATGTCGCTGTACATTGCGCTACAGACGCTATAATTCCTGCTTGGGCATTAATTTTAGTTAGTGTTCATTTGGCGCCTTTTGCTAAAAAAGTAGTAAACGGAACCATTGAGGATCTAGATTCAAGTTTATACGAAGAAATCTTAAGTAAGATTGATTATTCTGCGTACCAAAATAAACCTGTAATTGTAAAAGGATGTTCTAAAAAACCGGTTCCTATGCGTGCTTATATTTTAGCTACAACTTATTTACAGCCTTTTGCCCGCAGTATTATGTATGGCGAAGCATGTTCTGCTGTGCCTTTATACAAAGAATCTAAGAAATAACCTTCATTTTAAAGTAATATTCCCTTAACCTTCAGTTGGTTTTTAGTATATTTGTTAATATACACTTAAACTAAACAACCATGAGAAAGCTGACGTTATTACTATTTATCTTAGCGAACTTTACTTTTGTTCAGGCCCAAAATTCAGAAAAAGAACTAATTCAGAATACCGAAAAAGCGGTAAAAAAAATAAACGATACAATTGAGGACGAAGGATGGAAAGCAAAAGGAACAGTTTCTCTTTTATTAAACCAATCCAGCTTCAATAACTGGATCGCAGGTGGTGAGGATAGTTTCTCTGGGACTTTAGGAATAAACTATGACTTCAATTATAAAAAAGACGATGTAACATGGGACAATAAAATCCTTGCTTCTTACGGGCTTTTACAAACTAAAAATACTGATTTCGGAAAAAAGACTGATGACCGTTTAGAATTTAATTCAATTGTTGGTAAAAGAGCTTTTGGTGAATGGTATTACTCTTTCTTTTTAAACTTTAGAACTCAATTTACAACCGGTTATATTTACGGTCAGGATGCCAACGGAAAAGAAATTAGAACCGAGCAGACTAAATTTATGTCGCCTGGGTATCTTACTACTGGACCTGGTATTTACTGGTCTAAAGATGAAAACTTAAAAATAAACTTTGCTCCTCTAACTTCAAAATTCACTTTTGTAGACAACGCTTATACTAGTGGAATTGATAGATTTACTGGTCTGCCTTATGTAGATGGCGATTATTTTGGAGTTGACGAAGGCAAAACCATGCGTTACGAGTTAGGTTTTTATGCTTCTGTTTATTACAAATTAGCTATTATGACTAACGTTACTGCAGAAAACACGCTGAATTTGTATTCTAATTATCTGGAAGATCCTCAAAACGTAGATATCAATTATTCTTTAAATATCATAATGAAGGTTAATAAATTCTTATCGGCAAATTTGGCCTTCCAGGCTATTTATGACGATAATGCTTTTCAAGGTCTTCAAACCAGAGAAGTATTTGGTTTAGGGGTTAATTTTGGATTTTAATAATCCGCAACACAGCGAAAAGATTCTTATAAAATATAATACAATAAAAAACGGCTTTTGATTTATTTCAAAAGCCGTTTCTATTTTTATTTACTTGTTAAATGATTTTGGTTTTATTCGAACGATTTTATCGTCTTTCATAATTACCAATTCAGTATTTGATTTCTTTTTGAACTCAATTAATTTATCATAAACCAAATCCATCGCATCTAAAATTTTAGTTTGAGTTGCCGATCTTTTATATGTTTTCATTATAAATTCCTTTTAGTTTATCGTACTTAATTTCATTGATTATATCAATCTCACTTTCGAGCATTTTTTCTGCCAATAATTCAGGTTTCCCAAATGAATTATCAAAGATCATAACTTCATCAGCTATTGGCAAATATATATTAAATAAGTTTAATATTCCATTAATGTATCTTCGTTTAATAACAGCTGTTTCTATATTATGTCCACCTTCTGTAACTCTAGTTTTTACTCTTTCAATCGCAAGCTCAACATCCTGTAACCAGAAAAATAAAAGAATCACTTTATAACCTTTTTTTTGTGCTAACGCAACTTTAGATTTATAACTTTTAGTCGCTAGTGTGGTTTCAAAAGCAAATATTGTATTAGTATCTAATAATTCATTTATTCTATGAAGCATTATTCTACCAGCCTCAAAAGCTACTTTTTCAGGTTGAAATGGAGAAAGACCTTTAGCAATTTCATCTGCATTTACAAATTCTTTACAGTTTAAAATTTCAGGGAGTATTGTAAAAGAAGCCGTAGTTTTACCAGCTCCATTACATCCTGAAACTGTATATAAATTCTTACTAATTTAAACAAAGATATGAAATATCAATTTTTACTAAATCTTATTTTAGAGATATTTAATAAAGTTTTATAACCTTCCTGTTTATTCATTATATAAAAAAACGGCTTTTGAAATAAATCAAAAGCCGTTTCTATTTTTATTCTTCTTTCTTTTCAACTGCATCCTTATAATCAGGATACAAAAACTTATTATACGGGAATCTTGTTATGTGAATCTGACGAACAGCTTCGTAAACCGTTTCTCTAAATTCTTCAAAATTTTCTTTTTGAGTTGCCGAAATAAACAAAGCGTTATCTTCTCCTACATTACTCATCCAAGTCTGTTTCCATTCCTCAAGAGTCCAATGTTTTCTGGTTCTTTCAGTAATTAAATCATCTTCGTCAATCGTTAGATGTTTGTAAGCGTCGATTTTATTGAAAACCATAATGGTTGGTTTATCATTGCTCTTAATTTCCTGCAAGGTCTGATTTACAGATTCTATATGATCTTCAAAATCAGGGTGTGAAATATCTACAACATGCAAAAGTAAATCGGCTTCACGAACCTCATCAAGTGTACTTTTAAAAGAATCTACTAATTGAGTTGGCAGTTTTCGTATAAATCCAACCGTATCAGAAAGTAAAAACGGAAGGTTTTTAATCACCACTTTTCGAACTGTTGTATCTAATGTTGCGAATAATTTATTCTCAACAAAAACATCACTTTTTCCAATAGCATTCATCAAAGTCGACTTCCCAACGTTTGTATAACCAACAAGAGCCACACGAACCATTGCGCCGCGATTGCTTCGTTGAATACTCATTTGTTTATCGATTGTCTTGATTTTATCTTTCAATAACGAAATTCGGTCACGTACAATACGTCTGTCTGTTTCGATCTCTGTTTCACCAGGACCACGCATACCGATTCCCCCTTTTTGACGTTCAAGGTGTGTCCATAAACCAGAAAGTCTTGGCAATAAATATATACACTGCGCCAATTCTACCTGCGTTCTTGCATATGAAGTTTCGGCTCTTTGCGCAAAAATATCCAGAATCAAATTCGTTCTGTCAAGGATTTTACAATCTATAATTCGGGAAATATTTTTTTGTTGTGATGGCGATAATTCATCATCAAAAATTAAAGTCGATATTCCGTTTTCTTTTACAAAAAGATTGATTTCATCTATTTTTCCCGTTCCCACAAAAGTCTTCGGATTCGGGCGTTCCATTTTTTGCGAAAAGCGTTTAATAACTTCACCACCTGCGGTAAAAGTTAAAAACTCTAATTCGTCTAAATATTCATTAAGTTTTTCCTCACTTTGATTTTGAGTTATGATACCAACAATGGCTGTTTTCTCAAAATTTATAACTTCTTTCTCTAACATATCTTAAAATAAGCTACAAATTTAATCATTTGTATACTACTACAATTATAGAATTACGTTTTTAAATATTATTTAAAATGATAAACCATCTAAAAATCATGTTTTACAAAAAGTATTTCTTTAATAAAACTTGATTTTTAAATGGCTTAAAAAAGATTCGAAAACTTTTTATTCGTAGATAAAAGTTTTTTCAGTTTTTACAATTCCATTTTCTTCAATTTGAGAGCATGAAATTGGAAAGTTTAATTTGTTGTATTTGTATTTTCGGCTTACTGCAACTAAAGCTGTTGACGAAGGGCTGAAATTCATTTCGTTATTATATGAAATCGACTCAAAAGTAAATTCGTCTTCATGATATGAAATCATTGGTACAATTATTTTATAATTATCTCCAAAAAGGCTTTGAACAATTAACTGATCGACCGATTTCTTATCATCATAAGTATAGGTTTTAGAGATTTTATCTCCCACTAATCCTTTATGTTTTGATACATTATCGTTTACATAAACATACTCGATTTTCCCGATAATTGCTTTGTTTCTATCGCGTGATGTACGTCTAACAATAGTACCGTTTTCAATGATATATTCAATATCTTCAACTAAATTTTGGTGATTTGTACTTTTTTTAGTCGTTACTTTTACTCTTGCACCTTCATAAACAAAAGAGACAACTTTTGTAATATAATCCGGTCCTTCCTGATATTTTTTTACAAATTTTGTAATGTTGTTATCAGCATCATAAGTGTAATTGATAACTTCTTTCCAGTCGCTTCCCACTTTATCTTTAACAGACATATCCAATAAGCCCTTTTTGTTATAAAAAAAGTTCTGAATAACGTCTGAAGTTGTAATGGTTTGAAGTTTACCCTCTTTAAAGACCATTGTTTTATTTACAATTTCACCGTCTTTAGAGTTTTGGTAATTTGTTTTTACAATATTGATCTGCTTCAATCTAACGTTTTCCTGACTCTGCATCAAGAATGGAAACACCATCATCAAGATGGCAATAAAGTAGGTTTTCATTTTGTTTTTGTATTGATTTGGGATGACCAAAATACAAAATTCTGCCAAAATTTGGCAATTTAAAATTTAAAAAAACAGAAAATCAATTTTAGAAAATTATAAATCAACAACTTATATAAATACAATTCTTATTTCTCACCAAAAATCTTCACATCATCGACCATAAATGCGCCATTTAATGTTTTATCTTTTCCTGAACCTACATATCTAAAGGCAATATTTATATTTCCGGTATAGGCAGATAAATTTATTCCGCCAGAACTCATAAATTCACGAGAAGGATTTGACAATGTGGGAATTTTCGCTTCTAATTTTGTCCATTTTGCCTTAGTTACACTTGAGCCGTCAAAGTTTGTTGAAACATATACTTCGAGTGTATTTAATGGCGAATCGACTTTTAAATCATGCTGTGCGCTTCTAAAAGAAAGAACCGCATTTTTATAACCTGTCAAATTAATTTTGGGAGAAACCAGCCAGGCAATATTTTCGGCCGCTGTTGTACTTGTGGTATTAAATTCTGCATAACCATTTCCGGCATACACCATGCTTTTCCATAATTTTGTTGCTTTTTCTACAATGTTACTCCAGCCTGGAAGTGCAAAATTGACATTGTTTTTAACCGATTGAAAATCCTCTGCAAAAAATGGAACGCTTCTTTTTCCGTTCATAACCACATCTTCTTCTGAACGAACCATTAATTGATAATCTGTACCAAACTTGGTTAAAATTCCTCTAACTTTCCCGCTTTCTTCCGGCACAAAATGATCTGCAAATTTTGCATAACTACTTGTTCTAAAAATAATTTGATTTCCGGTTTTATCACGCAGGTTCCAGTTTGTTGATCCTCCAATATTATTCGATTCTTCAAAATAATGACGTCCCAATGCAGCTTCTGTAAATTCAACATCATTAAGTTCAATCAATGTATTTAATTTACTATCTGATAATGCCTGTTCTATAGAAAGTGATTCAACCAGTTGATTTTCATCAATAATAGTACACGAAGCGTTTAAAACGTTTTTATATTCATTTTGAGAAATCCTGCCAATTGTTGGATCCCCGGCGTTGTTGACATATAAACTGCCAATCCGTAATCCTCCATAATACAAATCTGTAAATTGATTTTTAAGTTTTACATATACTTTATTCCCAAGTCGATAATCAATGTAAGTGTTTGACGCATCAATTGGGATACTAAAACCTATTGCAGGAATTTTTTCAGTGGCTTTTGTTTGGAATGAAATAGATTTAAAAAAATTCCCGCCTTCGTCACTCGAAACAACATAAGCTTCTATAATATCATCATATAAATATTGCTTAGCCGTATTACTTGAAAGTTCATAAACTTTTTCGACCGTTTTGTTTACTTTAAAATCAGGTTGAGTACACTCTAATTTTGGGTTTGCTATTTCTGTACTGCAGCTGCAAATAAATAATAATGATGAAGCTAAAAATGTATTTAAAATTATGTTTTTCATGATAAATATATTTCGATTTATAAACCGATTGTAAGATTTAAAAAATAAGTTCTTCCGTAACCGTAATAATATTTTGGACCAAATGATGGTGTTCCGCTGGATACATCTTGATTCAGTGCTCTAAAATTTGCATTTCTGGCCTGTTCAAAACCACCCGTTTTATATACTAAACCTAATGCATTATTAACGCTGGCAAAAAGTCCGATATACTTTTTATGAACTCGCCAGGATTTTCCTCCATTGATATTTAATAAGGTTATGGGATCAAATTTTTCTTGTTGTAATAATTCATTTCCTCGCTCAGAAGTTGCTTCGGGAAAAGGAAATCCATTTGCGGGATTAATGTAAAATTGTGATGTCCTAGAAATGGGTGAAACATCAATATAGTTATCGGTTAAATAATTAATATTTGCTCCAATCCACCAATATTTAGGATCTCGGTATTCTAAACCTAATGAAAGTGCATTTTGAGGCGTTCCGGCTTGTTTGTAATTTTTAAGATACGCTTTACCAAAATCAAAAGTAGTCTGCGCCCCGTCTTTTGCTGCGTTTGCATCGTTTGTAATCGATACATTTGGATTGCTGTTGTAAATATAATTTCCGTAAGCCGCTGATAAAGTTGTTTTAAAAGTTGAGGAAATCTGATATTCAAAACTCAATTCTGCTCCTGTATTTTTCTTATCCAGCTGAGTTAAAGTCTGGCTCACAAAAGCATCTGTTGGGTCATAACCGGCTCCGTTATCAAAGATTCCTTCGGCATAGAAAAAAGAAGTTTTCGATGTGTTTTTTATTAGCGTATAAAAAGCTGTTAAACGTAATTTCAAGTTTGGTGCACGATAAATATAATTAGCTTCGGCACTTGTAATATTTTCACTTTCAATCCCATTAACTATATTATTATTTAATCTTGAATTTGAAAATGTATTTCGAAGCGATGGTGCTCTGGTTAAATGTGCACCATTAAAAAACAACCATTGTTTTCCTGAAATTTTATAGGTGAAACCTCCTTTAAAACCAAAGTTTTCAAAATTTATTTTCTCACTTTTCCCTAAAGAAGTGGTTGGGTAAATTCCGTTTTGGTACAATCCTTCTCTTTGATAATTAGAAACTGAATAGAATTGTGCCAAATAAAATTCGGTTTTATTGTATGAGAATTTAAACTGTGCAAAAGCATTGATTGTATTAGCTAAAAAATTATAGTTGTATCCATAAATATCTCCTTTTACAACTTGTCTGTTTGGATTTTGCAAATCAGACTGCGAAAGATCGCCTTTGTAAAAAGGGTCAATATCTTCAAAATATTTCCCGCCAAGAAGATCTAGTAAATATTGAAAATTATGTGATTTTAAATTCTGATAAGTAACTCCTCCATCAAAAGAAATATTTGGAGTTAACTGCGTGTTTAAATTTGAATTGACTGCAAAAGTTTTGTCGTCAGTTCTGTCTTCATATAAAACATAATGGCTTTTTGCAGGTTCATAACCATTTTCACCTGGTTTTTGATTTGCAGAATACAGGGCGTTCCAATCAATTTGTGAATTTGCCAGAAATGTGAGTTTGCTTTTTTCAGCATTTTCATAATCCGGCGTAAATTCTCCCGAAAATTCACCTTTATCTTTTGCATAAAGCGAGCTGAAATAACTCGGCATTTTTCTATAATAAACTGGATCTGGACTGTCGCCATTTTGATAATCAATATTGCTGTTTCCAACTTTCCCAAATTGATACAGAACGCTCGAATTCAGGTTTGTTTTTTCATCAATTTTAAAATAATGATTCAGCATGAATAGCGGTTCTTCAACAGTTTTTACTCTTGCATTTCGCTTTTTGTCATTCTGAAATCCCCAATACGAATTGTATTTTTCACCCATTAAACTGGTTACTTCATTTGTATTTGGAGAATTTTTTCCACGGGAATTGGGTGTATGAAATCCGGTAAAATTGATTGAATGTTTATTGTTTAATTTTTTCTCAACACTTATAAAAAAGGAATCAGCATTGAAGTTTGTTCCTTCAAAATAACCTTCGCCTGCCCATCTTTTTCCTGCAGAAACTACATAAGCCCAACCGTCAATATCCATTCCGGAAGCATAAGTTGCAATCCCACGCAAACTGTAGGTTGTATTACTTCCGGAAAAGGTTAGCTGTCCTCCTTTTCGATATAAAGAAGCCCGGGTAAAAATTTGCTGCGTTCCTAAAACGCCGCCAAAAGTATAATTTGAAGCTGCTGTTCCAACCGAAAATTCCTGATTACGAAGCACATTATTTAGTCCACCCCAATTGTTCCATTGCGGCCTGCCGTCGTATATTTTATTCATGGTCATTCCGTTGAGCATCATGGTTCCGTTTTCGCTGTCTAAACCACGAACCCTGAATCGGGCTTGACCCCAATTAAATGCCGATGCCTGCATAAAAGCATCTTTTGAAGATTGCAAGAGCCCCGAAGTCATTTCAGTTGAACTATTATCATCAGATAAATCACTCTCTAATAAAGTGATCAAAGCGGCGGGAACTTCATCTGAATAAATATCTTCTAATTGTAATACCCCGAGATATATAATCTGACCAAAATTAGAATGAATTTTCAGCAGTAAATCCTTGCAGTCCTGACTGTGAATCAAAAGCAGTTGTTCACCTTCTATAGGAGAACTCAATTCAAATTTGCCTCTTTTAGAAGTAAGTTTTGTGATAGTAGAATTTTGAATACTTACTACAACATTCTCCAGAGGATTTTGCGTTTTAGCATCGACAACAATTCCTCTAAAAACTGTTTCCTGTGCAAATGCAAAACTAAAAGACCATAAAATAAAAAAGAGCGCGTATTTTTTTACCATTAAAAATTCCAATTTACTTTGAAAATTGTTTTCGGATATTAATCCTATTCAAAAGATAAAATTGGTTTTTGGAAAAGAGTCTTGTTGGTAAGACAAGCAAACTCTGGGATCAAATGTAGAGAAAAACAATTCTAAAAAAGAAATAAATTCTTACAAAAATAATTTAATTTAAGATTAAGTTTAAAAAACACGGCGCAAATCACCCTAATCCGTTAAATCTGTGGGCAATAAAAAATTAAGCAGAAGTTCTGATTTTTGTAACCATAAAAGCAATCAGAACACCAAAAACTCCAATAAAGGCAAAAGAAAACTCTAAACCAAAGTTTTGAGCGATGTGACCAATTACCGGCGGCCCCATTAAAAAGCCTAAAAAGCTTACGCTTGAAACTATTGTTAAGGCTTCTCCCGGCGGAACGGTTGGATTTTTCCCAGCCATACTATAAACGGTTGGAACAATAGTGGCAACTCCTAAACCAACTGCCATAAAAGCAATGGTACACGGAACAATATAGGGAAGAAAAACAGCGGTAAAAAGTCCGGCAGAAATCATAACACCACTTATCTGCATGACACGTTCACGGCCAAATTTATTGATTAATCCGTCACCTAAAAATCTTCCTCCGGCCATCATAATCATAAAAGAAGTATATCCTAAAATTACTAATGGCCCCGGTGCTTTTACTACATCTTTAAAATAAACGCCGCTCCAGTCAAACATCACACCTTCGCTCGCCATACTGCAAAAACCAATTACACCAAGCCAAATTAAGGCACTGTCTGGCTTTACAAAGATTTTTCTTTTCTCTGTATTGTGTTTGATTTTTTCTTTGGCACGAATTAAAAATTTAAAATTAAAAGCTACCATTAATAATACAACACCGCCAACAATCAAGAAATGATGTAATGGTGTTAAGTTTAAAGCCAGCATTCCTAAACCAACTAATGCGCCTGTGAATCCTGCGAAACTCCACATTCCGTGAAAAGAGGACATGATTGTTTTTTTGAAAAGTACTTCGGTATAAACGCCTTGTGTATTTACGGCTATGTTGGCTAAATTTCCGAATAAGCCAAATAAAAATAAGCCAACCGATAATTGTAAACCAGTTGTAGCTAAACCTAAATTAGCCAGACACAAAACATACATTATTAAAGAGAAAACTAAAATGCGATGGCTTCCGAATTTGGTTACCATTTTTCCCGAAAAAGGCATGATAATTAATTGTCCCATTGGCAGGGAGAAAAGTATGGAACCTAAATCGCCTTCGGTTAAATGAAGTGCTGTTTTTATATCCGGAATTCGACTTGCCCAGGTTGCAAAACTTAATCCCATTCCGAAATAAAACATTCCAACGGCAAAACGAATTCGGTTTAAATACGAAGCTTTTGCTTCTCTAAAAACTTTCTTGATTTTTCCTTTAGTCTGAAAAAGTTGTAGTGGATTAAAATTTATCAAAATGTATGCGTTTTGGGATTATATTATAAATGTACAAAAAACCTTTGTATTTACTTAAAGGTACAAATTGTTGAATTATTTACAACGTTATTGTTTATAAATAGCGGAGTTTTGCCCACATATTTCTACGAATTTGCCCACGGATTTTACGGATTAAACGGGTTTACACAGATGTTATTTTATTTTCACGCATAAAAAAAGACACACTGCTGTGCGTCTCTACGATATACATTATGTTTAATTTATTACACTATTAAAAAATTAAAATCAGCGTAAACCCGTTTAATCCGTAAAACCCGTGGGCTATAAATTAATCACAGTGCGCTGCGCACTACTTGCAATTGCAGCTTCGATGATCTGCATTACTTTTACGCCGTCTTGGGCTGTAACTGGTTCTGCAACATTGTTTGTTATAGAATTGAAAACTCCGTCAAAAAAGGAGAAATAATTTCCCTGAAGTGTCGGTACTTTTTCACGGATTACCTTTCCGTCAATTTCTGTATGCAGAATTCCTTGTAAATCGTCTGGTTCTTTTCCCCAAGATTCTAAGTTTGGTTTTTTACCAATTTTTAATTCGTCTTCCTGAATGTCTCCGCGATGTTTTAAGAAAGAGCCTTTTTTTCCATGAATCGTATACGCGGGATTTGCTTCTCTAACAAAGAAACCTGCTTTTAATCGTACTCTAAAATCATCATAAATCAATAATAAATCGAACCAGTCATCAACTAAAGAGTTTTCTCTTGTGATTCTCACATCACCAAAAACCGATTTTGGCGAGCCGAATAAACAAATAGCCTGATCTATAATATGCGGACCTAAATCTTTTAAAACTCCGGCTCCGTCATTGGCAGTTTCTTTATGGGCTTTTGGGCTTAATAACGGATTGTATCTGTCGAAGTGAAATTCGGCTTCTACTAAATCTCCCAGAACACCTTCATTGATTATTTTTTGAATGGTTTTAAAATCACTGTCCCATCTTCTGTTTTGAAAAACGGCTAATTTTAATCCTTTTTCGTGAGCGATTTTAGCTAATTCTTCTGCCTCGGCTACAGTTGTGGTGAAAGCTTTTTCGACCACGGCATGTTTTCCTGCCAGAAGTACTTTTTTAGCATATTCATAATGCGTTCCTACCGGAGTGTTTACAATCACCAAGTCAACATCATCGGCTAATAGATCGTCGATTGAAGGATAACTTTTTACGTATGGATAATCTTCCTGGATTAGTTTTTTGCTTCTTTCCCAAGATCCTAATAATTCAAAACCGGGATGAATATCTAAAAAAGGTGCGTGAAAAACCTTTCCCGACATTCCGTATGATAATAGTGCTGTTTTTATTTTTTTCATTTTGTATGTTTTTTTTGCCACAGATTAATGTGATTAAAAAGGATTTTTTCTTTTGCCGCGAATTTCACGAATTATCACGAATTTTTAATTTTTTTTAAACGCAATGATTTGTGGAAATTCGTCAAATTCGTGGCAACCAAAACTAAAAAAATCACTTTAATCTGTACAATCTGTGGCTAATAAAAATTTAAATCTTAGCTCGTTCGTATTGTTTTGGCCATTGAATATCGCTGTCTAATTCTTTGGCGAAATCTAACGGTAAATTTGGATTTCTTAAAGATTCTCTGGCAAACAAAATTAAATCAGCCTGATTGTTTTTCAAAATTTCCTCGGCTTGTTTTGCTTCGGTAATTAAACCTACTGCACCTGTCAAAATATTAGCTTCTTTTTTCACTTTTTCTGCGAAAGAAACCTGATAACCCGGACCAATCGCGATTTTTTGATGCGAAACTAATCCGCCAGACGAAACATCGATTAAATCTACTCCTTTTTCTTTTAATATTTTTGAAAGCTGTACCGATTCTTCAGGATTCCATCCGTTTTCTGCCCAGTCTGTTGCTGAAATTCTAACGATTAAAGGTAAATCTGAAGGCCATTCGGTTTGAACAGCTTCTACAATTTTCAGCGTAAAACGGATTCGGTTTTCAAAACTTCCTCCATATTCATCAGTTCTTACGTTAGTTAAAGGAGATAAAAACTGATGCAGTAAATAACCGTGTGCGGCATGAATTTCTAAAACTTTATATCCGGCTTTGACAACTCTTTTTGTTGCGTTTTTAAAATCAGAAATTACTTTTTGGATTCCGTTTTGGTCTAAAGCTTCGGGAAGAAAAGGTTCTCCGTCATGATACGGAATCGCACTTGCAGAAACTGTCTGCCATCCGCCTTGAGCGAAATCTAATTTTTTATTTCCTTCCCACGGAGAAGAAACACTTGCTTTTCTTCCGGCATGCGCCAGTTGAATTCCGGGAACAGCATTTTGAGAAACTATAAATTCATTGATTTGTTTTAGTTTTTCAATATGTTCGTCTTTCCAGATTCCTAAATCGGCAGGAGAAATTCTGGCTTCGGGAGAAACCGCTGTGGCTTCCTGAATAATTAATCCGGCGCCTCCGCTTGCACGGCTTCCTAAATGAACCAGATGCCAGTCGTTTGCAAATCCGTCAACTGCCGAATATTGGCACATTGGCGAAATAACAATTCTATTTTTTAAGGTGATGTTTTTTAAAGTTAGGGGAGAAAATAATTGTGAAGCCATGTTTGTAACTTTTAATGGTTTTAGACTACCAATAGATATTGACAGCCGTTTAAAAAGTAAAGTTACTGTATCTTGTTAAAACGAGAAATTGAAATGTTTATTAATTAACAAACATTTAAATTAAATTCTGTTTATTCCACAAATTATAATATTCTGATTTTTGTTCTAATAAGTCCAAATGATTTCCAGATTCAACAATTGCTCCATTTTTCATCACTAAGATTGTATCGGCGTTTGCAATTGTACTTAATCGGTGTGCAATAACGATTATAGTTTTTCCTTGTGATTTAAAACTATCTATCACTTCTTTTACAATTTTTTCAGAACTAGTATCTAATGATGATGTTGCTTCATCCATTAATAAAATTTCAGGATTTTTATATAATGCCCTTGCTATTGCAATTCTTTGTTTTTGTCCTCCAGAAAGCATCGCTCCGTTTTCACCAATCTGTGTTTCAAAACCATTTGGGAACTTTTCTAAAAAATCAGTTATCCCTAACTGTTTCGATAAATCTAAAACTCGTTGAATATTTGGAAATGAATCCCCCAAAGCGATATTTTCAATAATATTTCCAGAAAACAAATTTAGCTGCTGCGGAATAACACCAACGACTTTCCGTAAACTTTGATAATGAATAAATTGAATATCATATTCTCCAATATAAATTTTGCCTTCTTTTATTGGATACAAATTTTGGAGTAATGAAATTAATGTTGTCTTTCCGCTGCCGCTTTCTCCAACTATGGCAGTCATTTCATTCTTTTTGAATACTGCATTAAAGTTTTTAAAAACCTCTACACGAGAACCATAACGAAAAGAAACATTTTCAAACTTTACATCTCCTAAATTTTCTTTTTGCAATTCAATTTTGTTTTCTGTTTCTTCTCTTTCTAAATCCATGATTTCAAAAAGCCTGTCTGCTGCAATCAGGGCATTTTGTGCTGTTTTATTCATATTAATCAACGAAGCAACAGGAGAAGTGAAATATGCAATTAAAGCATAAAATGAAAACAATTCTCCCGGAGTAATAGCTCTGTCTATTACATAATCAGATCCAATCCACATTAAAATTATGGTAAATAGAGAAGCCAGAAACTGTGTCGAAGTTGTGGCAAAAATTCCATTTAGACCAGATTTATAGGTGGTAAATAAAAGTTTTACAAATTTGTTTTCTGTCTTTAGATTTGAAAATTCTTCAATTCCAAACTCTTTTACAGTTCTAACATGAGTAATACTTTCAACTAATTGAGTTTGCAAGTCAGCAGCATTCTCCATAATGTTCCGTTCAACTTTTTTGTTGAATTTATTTAGAAGAAAATATACCAATGCATAAAAAGGAATTACAAGAATAATAACTAATGCCAATTTCCAGTAATAGGTAAACATTAATATAAATGAAAAAATAACAATAAAAACATTGACAATCATTTCTATTGCCACTTCATTTATAAAAGAACGAATTTTTACGGCATCATTTATTCTTGATGTGATTTCTCCTATTTGCATCGTATCAAAAAAACGCTGAGGCAAATGCAATAAATGTTTATAATAGCCAAGAATTAATTTAGCATCAATTAACTGTCCCGTTTTCATCACAAAGATGCTTTTTTGTGAGCCAATATATGCTTGAAGTAAAACAATAGCCATCATAAAAATACTTAACAAATTGAGCAGATTTCTATTTCCATCAACCAAAACATAATCTGTAATTTTTTGTATGTAAATCGACATTGCCAATCCTAAAACCGTATGCAATACAGCCCCAACTAAGGCTTGACTTAAAATCGTTTTGTGTGGCTGAATTAAATTTAAAAACCTTTTTATAGGTGAAGTTTTTTCATTTAGAGTTTTAAAATCAGCATTTGGGGCAAAAAGTATTAATACTCCTGACCATATTTTTTGGAAATCTTCAAAAGTATATACTCCCATTTTACCAAAACCCGGATCCATAACCGTAATTTTAGATTTTTCTACTTTATAAATTACAACATAATGATGTAACTGCTCTTTTGTAATAATATGTGCAATAGCAGGAAGCGGAATTTTATCTAAAGAATCTAAACCTCCTTTTACACCTTTGGCAGTAAAACCCATTTTCTCAGCCGCTTCAACAATTCCCAAGACATTTGTACCACGTTTATCTGTATTGGCATACTGTCGTATTCTTGCTATGGGCAGATTAACTCTGAAATGATTTCCGATAGAAGCCAAACAAGCAGCACCACAATCTTTAATATCATGTTGTTTTATATTTATTGAAGCCATTTATTTTTTATTTGATATTTGTTTTGGGTTTAACCAATCGTCAATTTTATCAAATAACAAATCGAATAAACTTCTGCGGGTAATTATGAATCTTGTAGTTAAGGTCATGCCTTTTGAAACACTGGTTTTGTAACCTGATTTTAGTTGTAAGGTTTGCGAATCTAAAGCACAACGAATTTTAAAAAAAGCCTGATCGCTTTGCATTGTTATATTATGATCAATATCAATTACTTTTCCTTCTAACAAACCCCATTGATTGTAGTTGAAGGCATCTAACTGAAATTTTACTTTTTGGTTTTTCTTTATCAAACCAATGTCACTTGGCGAAACATTACATTCTACAACAAGGTGGTCTGCCGAAGAAATGGTTGCGATAGATTGAGAAACATTTATAAAAGAACCTTTTTGAATTCCTGAAAAGTTTTCTATCGTTCCGGAAATCGGAGCTAGAACAAAATAATTATTCCCTTCAATATTAATTTTGGAAACCGTTCCATTGATATTTTTTACTCGCTCTTCTAAATCTCTTTTCTGGTTTTCCCATGTAGATTTTTGTTGACTAATTAAACTTTGAAGTGCCTGTTTTGTTAAGCGTAATTCATAATCAAGCTTTTCAAAATCTGCCTTTGCAATAATATCTTTATCATATAAGATCTTATTGCGGTCATAATTTATTTGCGCTTGTGCTATTTTGCTTTGCAATTCATTTTTTGCAGATTGGAATTTGAATAGATCTTCACGTGCTGTAGAAGTCAGCAAATATGTTGTTTTATTTTGCAAAAGATTTGAAATATCTTTTAATAATTCAACAACAGAAACAGATAAGTTATCCTGAGTTCTTTTATCACTTTCAAGATTTTCTTTAGAAATTTTTAAAAGTGTATCGCCTTTTTTTACAAAAGAATTATTTTTTAAAGCTATCCAATTAACTTTTCCGCTAACAATTGTTGTAATAGGAACATTGTCTGTTTTACTTCGAATTATTCCACGGCTCTGACTACTAATGTCTATTTTGATTACAGGTAATAATCCAAAAAAAATCAGAATGGCAATAATTATAATCAAATAGATTGAAAAACTCTTTGTTTTATTTTTTGCAATAAGATTTTCGAGAGTATTAATTGGATCTGAACTGAAATTCATTATTTGACGTTAAAACATAAATTATTTAAAAAGATAGCCAACGGAATGACCCAATAAATAAAGGGTTATAGATATAAATATTCCCAACCTAATCTGTTTTAGAAATTTAGATGATTCCATAAAAAATTGAATTATTTAAAGGTTCTTAATTTGAGTTAAATGTTCATTTACATCGAGTAAAAACCAGCATTAAAATCATCGATTATTTTTTTTGCTTTAATATAGTCTTCTTCTTTAACCTTTAGTTTTACGGAATTAACATCTCCAATCAAAACTCCCCATGGATTAAAAACAGACATTAATGATGAATCTTCAAAAACCATTATAGAGAAACTTTCCAGCAATGCTTTTAAAATTATTGCTTGTTCTCTACTTCCTTTATGGACGGATATTCTACTTTGTTGTTCTATCATTTTATTTATTTAATCAATAATCATAAAACCAACCTTACTTTTATGATCTAAAATATTATGATTTAATCCTACTTTAAATATTAGATAGGAATAAATAAAGTCTCCTATCGCCCCCAAAGTCATAGAAAAGCCTATAAATAAAAAAATGAAATTATTATAGAGAAATCCGTAAATTGAAGGTAATAATCCTAATATGAAAAAGGGTGCAAGTGCAATAACTAACATCTTTTTTGATTGTAAAGGTTCAGTACAATTTGCAAAGGGCATCAAGTACTTTTTTATAAAACCAAATTTTACTGATTTCCATCCTTTTTTTGAAAAAAGTGCCATAAAAAAACCATGTATAAATTCATGTACAACTATTGCAATGAAAATAATTAAATTAGGAATTAATAAAATTAAAATAGTATTTACTTTTTTGTTATCGAAAATCTGAAATGATGCTTTTATATCTTTCAAGTTCTGAACAAAAAGTTCATTCCATGTCAAGTATAAAATCAATAGAAAAAATAAAATAATAGGAATGCTTATTATTATCCCATAAAATTGCACTTTTTTTGAATCAATAAAGATCTCTTTCATAGATAATTATAAGGGAGGAAATAAAATCGGTTTTTATATTTTCTTACTATAGCTGAAATTATTAAAGTTCTGAGGTAATTCATTGAGAATCTCTAATTTATTTGAAGTTATAGTTGGTTTGATTTTGATGACTTTTGTTTTACTATCAATTTCAACCTTATGATCACTTCGGATATTTACCATATCTAAATGTTGAACTTTAAAGTTATAGTGTCCCTCCCTCAAATCTATAATGGCATATTCGTTTGCTTTTAATTGCCCAAACGAATTATTATTAATCCAAATGTTCAATCTAGCTGTATTATCCATTTTATGCAAAATATCTGCTCCATTATAAATCAAGACTTTTCCATTTCCAAGTTTATCTAATCCAACATTTTCAAAACCATCCTTAACAGAAGTATATTCAGAAGGAATTGCTTTTAAAGCGCAAGATGATAATAAAAGAATTGCAAAAGAAAATATAATTAATTTTATTGTTGTTGTATGTGTTCTCATTGTAATTGACATTAATGTTTATTTTTCAGATTGAAAAGAGCCTTGATTTAATAATCAAGACTCTTTAATTAAATTTTATTAAAACATAGATCCACCTGAAAATAAATCTTCTCTATAATAACCTGTACCACCATCGCCACCTGGACCATTAACTTTTTTACTATTGTTGTTAGAAATTAAACCAACTCCTATTATTATTATTCCAAGACCAATAAATGTTAAAAGTTCTCCACCATGCACTTCTTTTATTTCCTGAGCATTCAATTCTACTAAATTCAAATTTTCTAAATTCATAATTTTAAATTTTAAATGGTTAATTAAATAAATTCAACAAAATCATTTTCTCGAGAACGTTTTCGTTATAGCAAACTTATCAGAGTTCCGTCTAATAAAATTGGACGGAAGTTTGAACCTCCAAAAATTTCTTTTGATTCATCATCTTTTATAGTTTTTAGCGAAAAGTTTACTATCAATTCAAAAGAGGTTTCATAATAATAGCTTTCTCTCTTTTTACAATATTTTAATGGAGCGTCTAATTCTTTAATTATATCCAATTCATTATAAAGCTGGCTTCTGCTCAAACTTAGCTTTTTTGCAAAAACACTTGGAGTACCTGTTTTTTCAGCAATAATTAATTTATGCATCCTTTTAATTCTTTCGATTTGCTTAATAAAAAACATAGTTTACAGTATAAAAATTAATAAATCATTTATTACTTTAAGAATCTTCAACAGGTTATGTTAACTTTTCATGAATTGAGTTCTTTTTCAATAATGATGAAATTAAAACGGAAGCTTCTAAGGCATTGCTCCTAAAAGTTTTTAAAATATTAAAATAGGGTATTTGTAACATTCCTCACGAATGAGTTACTAATATTATACAGACATAAGATAAGTTTTGCTTAATTTAAAAGTAAGGGCATTAATTAACAAACATTTAAAACCTTATGTATTATATTGCGCTTTCAAATTAAAATAGAAACGCTACTTTTGTGCGTTAAATACGAACTAAAAATACAAAATGGATATAGTTATCAAACTCTCTCAATTTCTATTGAGTTTATCTTTACTTATTATTCTTCACGAATTAGGGCACTTTATTCCTGCCAAATTGTTTAAAACGAGAGTTGAAAAATTTTACTTATTTTTTGATGTTAAATATTCGCTGTTAAAAAAGAAAATTGGCGAAACAGAATACGGAATTGGATGGTTACCGCTGGGAGGTTATGTAAAAATCTCCGGAATGATCGACGAGAGTATGGACAAGGAGCAAATGGCGCTTCCGCCGCAGCCGTGGGAATTTCGTTCTAAACCGGCTTGGCAGCGTTTAATTATTATGCTTGGCGGTGTTACGGTAAACTTTATCCTGGCGTTTATTATATATATAGGAATGGCTTTCGCTTATGGCGATACATATATTGCAAATGCTGATTTAAAAGATGGAGTTGCAATTGACAATCCAGTTATGATAAAAGCAGGATTTAAAACAGGAGATAAAATCATTTCGATTGATGGAAAAAAAGTAGAAAATTTTGACAGCGACATGAACATAAATGTCATTATGGCAAAACAAGTTTTGATCGAAAGAAATGGGCAGCAGCTTACAGTTAAAATGCCAACTGATTTTGTTGACCAGCTATCTAAATATGAAAAAGGATTACTTATAAATATCCGTACTCCTTTTGCAATTGGAAAAGTTGATGAAAATTCTCCTAATCAAAACTTAAAACAAAAAGATTTGATTCTTTCTCTTAACGGAAAAAAAATCAAATATTTTGATGAAGCAAAAGCTGTTTTAGAAGCTAACAAAGGAAAAACAATTCCTGCTGTTGTTTTACGTGACTTAAAAGAAACTACTTTAAATCTAAAGGTTTCTCCAAATGGAACATTGGGGGTTTATAGAGGTGGTCTAGACATTAAATCTTTAGAAAAATTAGGTTATTATAAAGTAAGCACGAGAGAATATAGTTTCTTTGAATCTATTCCGGTTGGAATTCAAAAAGGAAAAGATCAGTTAGTAGGTTACGGAAAACAATTGAAAATGATCTTTAATCCTGAAACAAAAGCTTACAAACAAGTGGGTGGTTTTGCAGCGATTTACAACATTTTTCCGAGTTTTTGGAGCTGGGAAACGTTCTGGTCAATCACGGCTTTATTGTCAATTATGCTTGGAGTTATGAATTTATTGCCAATTCCGGCACTTGATGGCGGACATGTGATGTTTTTATTATATGAAATTATCAGCGGTAAAAAACCGAGCGATAAATTCCTTGAAAACGCCCAAATGGTTGGCTTTGTACTACTTATAGCACTGCTTTTGTTCGCAAACGGAAACGACATTTATAAGGCAATTATCAAGTAAAAAAATATTTTGAGAAAAAGAGTTAAAATATTTTTGAGAAACTAAAAATTCAATTATATTTGCACTCGCTAAAAAGAGCAACAACTTCCTCCTTAGCTCAGTTGGTTAGAGCATCTGACTGTTAATCAGAGGGTCCTTGGTTCGAGCCCAAGAGGGGGAGCAACTTTTTTTAGCAAACATATTTACCTTTAAGGTGATTCCTCCTTAGCTCAGTTGGTTAGAGCATCTGACTGTTAATCAGAGGGTCCTTGGTTCGAGCCCAAGAGGGGGAGCTTAAAAAAAGACGATCAAATGATCGTCTTTTTTTGTTTATAAGCTTTTTCTACTCAAAGTTTGTCATTTCGACTGAAAGGAGAAATCGCACTCGAAGCTCTACAAAGATTGGCGATTTTGCATGTCGAATTACTAGTGCGATTTCTCCTTTCAGTCGAAATGACAAAACTGAGCCTACATTCAATCGAATTTCAAATATAGCACGTGGTTTCAACCACGGGAAACGTTATACAGATCACAATAAATACATTGCCAAACATTGCGTTCCTACGGTTGAAACCGCAGGCTATGTTTACTATATTGTACAAACCTTTATTGATTTAACTTCTTGCTTATTTTTAAGTTTCATTATATTAAAATTTTTACCCTGAAACAATTTCATCATTTCCCTCTCAATTCAATCATATTTCAAACATAGCCCGTGGTTTCAACCACGGGAAACGCGATACAAATTATAAAAAATGTATTACCCAAAAATTGCATTTCCGCGGTTGAAATCGTGGGCTATGTTTATAAAACTTATTAAGTTCTTTATGGTTTATTCCTTGCCTATTTTATGATTGAGGTTTTTGCTCTCAAACAATTTCTACTAAAAGTTTGTCATTTCGACGGAGGAGAAATCTCCGCAAGTAACTCTGCAAAGATTGGCGACATACTGTATGGAGCTTCTCGCGGAGATTTCTCCTCCGTCGAAATGACAAAACTGAGTTTTATTACTTCGTTGCTATCAATTTAAATTCTTACTTTCAAACAATTTCATCATTTCTTCGCCTTTTTCTTTTTCATTTGTAGCTTTTAAACATTGCGCGTATCTAAAATAATAAATGGTGTCTAAATTTGCATCGAGCGTAAATAACTCAGTGTAATATTTAACGGCATCTTCAAAATTACTTTCAAAATAGAACTTGTCAGCGACTTTTTTAAGCATGTCTATAGATTCGTACCCTTTATCCAAAACATTGGCGTAGGTGTCGAGAATATCTATTTTTACAAACTTCTCACTATAAGCCGGAGCAGTAACCTCAACTTCGACCGGTTTAATGGATTCAGTTGTTGCATCGGCCATTGATTTTGACGGTAAAATTGTGCTTGCTGTTCTTACTTTTGGTTTTTTATAGATTGGAGTTACCGTTCTGGTATTATTTGGACCGAGATCATTTGTATACACCATATCCAGTTTTGAAACTTCGTATTTAGTCGTTCTTTTTCCGAAAGGCATATTGATTACTTCTACAACCAAATACGATTCTATAACACGATCATCTGTTGGTTTGCTGTCAAATTTAAAAGGCGCTCTTCGAGAATCTGCATTTGCTACCATATAATTGGTTTGCTGAGCAAAACCACTTATTGAAAACAAACTGGCAAGAGCCGCAAAATGTAGTAAATATGTTTTCATAAGTAATAAATTAAAGTTGATACTCCGTAAAACACTATATAAAGCTACTGATTTTGTGACGTTTACACATTACTTTGACCGTGAAGTGCTTATAAAAACGATTAAGTGTGCGTTTTGCTTTTTGCCCAACGCTGATTGCTTTTATAATTTTAGTTTTTAATTATTCGTTGTGCGAAAAATTGTATTTTTGTTTTCTCCCGAAATCGAAGCAAATTGTATCACACAAAAACAACTTGTATTTTACAGCACCAATACTTTTTTCAGGAATTTTAAATATCTTTGAATTATGAGCACACTAACAAAACCAAATCATATAGGGCGAAAAATAAGCCGTATTCGTGAACTTCGCGATATGAAGCAGGAAGCTTTGGCACAAGCTTTGGGCACAAATCAACAAGCTATTTCGATTATTGAAAACAGCGAAACAATTGATGATGAAAAACTTCAGGCAATTGCCGAAATATTAGGCGTAACTGTTGAAGGAATTAAAAATTTCTCTGAAGAAGCGGTTTTAAATATTATTGGAAATACATTAAATGACGGAAGTGTTATTAATGGAAATGCATATCACTGCAATTTTAATCCTCTTGATAAAGTGGTCGAACTTTACGAACGTTTAGTTATTGCTGAAAAAGAAAAAGTTGAATATTTAGAGAAATTATTGAAGGGAAAATAATTCGGGACAAATAATTCACAAAATTAAAATCAGAAGAGGATATGTTTTTGCATATCCGCTTTTTTTTTCAAATTCATACTGTTTTTACTTCCGAAATAATATCAGATTGCTTTTTCTTAAACGGAAACATCTTTCTGTAACTTAAAACTCTCCACAGCCACTCAACCGGGCCATAATTGAATTTTGAAAGCCACCATTTGCTTATGAACAACTGAATTGTAAATACAAAAATGGCTAAGAAAAAGTAGAACCAATACGGCAGCGTATTATAAATTTTGAAACCAATTCCGGAGAAAAGAAAACACGCAATAATATTTTGCATCATATAATTGGTCAGTGTCATTTTACCGCTCACTTTAAAATAACTAAAAATTGTTTTCAGTTTTCCGCTGGTATACAATAAACAAATTCCAGACGCGATACATATCATTGTATTTATTATGATCCAAAAAACAGGATGAAAAACCGTGAAAATTATTTTCTGGTGAATTGCAATTTGAAAAAGAACACCTGCAATTATAGCTACAATCAATGTAATGAAAAAAGTCTTTTTTAATAGTTTTTTAAATTCAGGCAAACGATTAAAAAAGTTAATTTTTTGAGCATAAAAACCCAAAAGCATAAGCGCAAACATTACAACATGAACCGTAACGGCATAAACGAGATTAATCATTTCCTGATAATAAGTTCCCAGTAAATTAAATTGGAATACATCAAGCCAATTATCAGAATAAAATAATTTTAAATATTTAGCAGTAGATTGTACATCTGGCAATATTTGTTTTACCGAATTAATATAAGCAGTAAGAAACGGAACAGATAAAAGAAGAATTCCAGATGTTATTAAAATTGTTTTGGGAGAGCTTCTGTAAAAGAACAAAAGCAGCAACCCTAAAAAAGCATAATCTTTTAAGATATCACCAAGCCAAAAAGCAGAATTTATAAAAGCAAAAACAAACAGAATAAACATTCTCCAGCAAAAAAACGAAACAGGATTTTTACCTTTTTCGGCAACATTATTAATAAGAACGGCAAATCCGTAACCAAATAAAATGCTTAACAAAGTCCAGGATTTAGCAGAAAAAAAGTAGAGATTGAAATAGCTGATAATCTCAGAAAAAATCCCTTTTTTCATGATAAAACGCTCTAATCCGATGTAGCGGAAATCAACATAATTTCCTATTGCAACTCCTAATAAAGCCCAGCCCCGTAAAATATCTACAATAGCGGTTCTTTTATCTTCCTGAATGGGCTGAAATGAATTTGTCATAAATTAAAATGGTTTTTTTGGGGTGTAAATGTTTTTTGTTTAATGTATTTCAAATGTAAGAAAATAATCAGAAAATCAATTTTTATAACATTATGTGAAATCAAAATAAGACATAAAAAAAATCTCGTTTAAAATTCATTTCTGAAAATTAAACGAGACTTATTTTATTTTTATTTTTCGATTTAACTCAAATGTTCAATCATATCTTTAGTCATTGATTCTAAATCAAATTTATGATTCCATTTCCAGTCTTCTCTTGCAGAAGAATCATCAATACTTGCCGGCCAGCTGTCCGCAATTTTCTGACGGAAATCCGGATTATAAGTAATTTCAAATTCAGGAATATGTTTTTTGATTTCGGCAGCAATTTCTGTTGGGGTAAAACTCATAGCTGCTAAATTGTATGAAGAATGGATTTTAATTTCTTCTGCCGGAGCTTTCATGATATTGATGGTTGCTTCAATCGCATCATCCATATACATCATCGGCATTTTTGTTTCAGATGATAAAAAGCACTCGTATTTTTTATCGGCAATAGCCTTATAAAAAATGTCAACCGCATAATCTGTAGTTCCGCCGCCCGGTGGAGTAGACCAGCTTATTAAACCCGGATAACGAATACTGCGAACATCAACACCATAAATATTATGATAATATTCGCACCATCTTTCACCCGCTTGTTTGCTAATTCCGTAAACCGTTGAAGGTTCCATAATCGTATATTGCGGTGTATTTTCTTTTGGAGTTGTCGGTCCAAAAACAGCAATACTTGAAGGCCAGAAAATCTTTTGGATTTTTTTAGCTTTCGCCAAATTCAAAACATGAAAAAGTGAATTCATATTCAAATCCCATGCAAAAGCCGGATTTTTTTCTGCCGTTGCAGATAAAAGCGCAGCCATCAAATAAACATCAGTAATTTTATGAACTTCTACCAAATGTTCTATTTGATTAAAATCTAAAGCATTAACCACTTCAAAAGGTCCTGAATTAACAACATCAGTATTTAATTTTCGAATATCAGAAGCGATCACATTTTCGGTTCCGTATAATTTACGCAGTTTTTGCGTCAGTTCAGTTCCAATCTGACCGCAGGCGCCAATGATTAATATTTTTGGATTCATTTGTTTAGATTTAGTGTTGCAAATATAACGTTTTCGCAAATATCAACGTTTTTTCAAACATTAAATTATAAAATTAACAATGATAAAGATTGTTTTTTAGATTATTCACTATTCAAAACGTTAAACGAGATGAGGTTTAGCCACAGATTACACAGATTAAAATGATTTTTTTAATTAATTTGAAGACAAATAATCCTTTTAATCTGTGACACGAGCGATAGCGAACTGGCGAAGCAAATCTGTGGCAAAAAAATAACCTTGATTTATAGAATCTTTAGTAAAAAACACAATTCGTAATTGTAAATTTACTTCGTAACTTTGCACCCTAACATTTTATCAAATGAAATATAAAATAGCGCTGTTTTTACTCTTGATTTTTGTACTTCAATCATGTCAAAATGAGAATGAAAAGCGTCTTGCCGAAAATGCGAAAGAAGCTAAAAAGAATGAAAAAATCTTTAACAATATCAATAAAGCCTGGATTTTTATAGACGAACCAATAAATGATGTTTCAGAACAAAATGTAAAAGGCTGGACAGAGTGGCGTGATTTCCTAAAAGAAATAGGAGACAAGCCGAGAAAAACTATAGGCGCTTTTCAAAAAAAATCAACAGCGATTTCTAAAAAGGCGATAGCTTTAAACAATAATATTCCGTCACCATTTAATCAGCCGCAAATAAAAGCAAGGATCGCTATTTTGATTACCAAAGTCAAAATGATGGATTTATTTATTCATTTAAATCAAATTCCAGATGATAAAGTTGCTTTTTTAATTGGTGAAATAAACAAGGAATTAGTTTCGTTAGAAAGACAAATGGATAAAATTGTCGAGAAAGCAAAAATTCCAAAAGAAGAAGGAGAAGCTGATTTCCTTAAAATGTTAGACACAACCCGCGCAATCCCGAATTCTGCGCCTCCAATAGATCAAAATTTACCAAGAGTTGAGTAAAAACGCCTTATATACGATATACGACAATTTGCCAAAAGCGCAGCAAATTGCAGCCAGTTTACTGGAAGGAAATCAGATAAAAATGCACCTTCAGGGTTTGCTTGGATCTGCAGTTTCTTTTGTAATACGCTCAGTTTTTAAGAAAACAGAACTGCCTTTTTTGATTGTTTTAGACAACAAAGAAGAAGCCGCATATTACCTAAACGACCTGGAACAGATGATTGGCGAACAGGATGTTTTGTTTTATCCCGCTTCATTTCGTCGTCCGTATCAAGTTGATGAAACAGATAATGCCAATGTTTTGCTTCGCGCTGAGGTTTTAAACAGAATTAATTCCCGAAAAAAACCAGCCATAATTGTTACATATCCGGAAGCTCTTTTTGAGAAAGTTGTGACACGCCAACAATTAGACAAAAACACTTTAAAAGTAGCTTTAAACGATAAAATTTCGATTGATTTTATCAACGAAGTTTTGTTCGAATACGAATTTAAAAGAGTTGATTTTATTACAGAACCCGGCGAATTTTCGGTTCGTGGAGGAATCGTCGATGTTTTTTCTTTTTCAAACGATCATCCGTATCGAATAGAATTTTTTGGAAATGAAGTTGACAGCATCAGAAGTTTTGATGTAGAAACGCAGTTATCTGTCGAAACGCATAAAAAAATCACGATTATCCCGAATGTTGAAAACAAGATATTTCAGGAAAACCGTGAGAGTTTCTTAGATTATATTGCTGAGAAAACGGTATTGTTTATTCAAAATACTGACGGACTTTTTAGTCAGTTAGACAAACAATTTGCAAGGGCAGAAGAAGCTTTTGGTAAACTTTCGAAAGAAATAAAACATGCCGAACCAGAGCAATTATTTTTAAATCAAAGTTCGTTTATAAAACGTGCTTTAGATTTTTCGATTGTCGAATTGGCTTCAAAACCAATTTTTAAAACCACTAAAAAATTCGAATTTCATATTCAGCCTCAACCCTCTTTCAACAAACAATTTGATTTATTGCTGAATAATCTTAGCGATAATCATTTTAATGGATACAAGAATTATTTGTTCTGTTCGAATGAAACGCAGGCAAAACGTTTTCATGATATTTTTGAATCTTTAGATGAAGCTAATTCAGAGAATATCAGAAAGCAGTATAATACCATTGTATTGCCTTTGTACCAAGGTTTTATTGACGAAGAAAATCAAATAACAGCTTATACTGATCATCAGATTTTTGAACGTTATCATAAATTCAACATCAAAAACGGATATTCTAAAAAGCAGAATATTACGCTTAAAGAATTAACGGCACTTTCTGTTGGCGATTATGTAACGCATATCGATCACGGAATTGGAAAGTTTGGAGGATTACAGAAAATTCAGGTAGAAGGCAAAACGCAGGAAGCTATAAAACTGGTTTATGCCGATAATGATATTGTTTATGTGAGCATTCACTCGCTTCATAAAATTTCCAAATACAACGGAAAAGACGGAACGCCTCCAAAAATCTATAAGTTAGGATCGAACGCCTGGAAAGTTTTAAAACAAAAAACTAAAGCACGTGTCAAACATATTGCATTCAACTTGATTCAGTTGTATGCAAAACGTCGTTTAGAAAAAGGTTTCCAATTTGCGCCTGATAGTTACCTTCAAAACGAATTAGAAAGTTCATTTATTTATGAAGATACACCAGATCAAACTAAATCTACAGCAGAAGTAAAAGCCGATATGGAAAGCGATCGCCCAATGGATCGTTTGGTTTGCGGTGACGTTGGTTTCGGAAAAACGGAGGTTGCAATTCGTGCTGCTTTTAAGGCGGTTGACAATAGCAAACAAGTGGCGGTTTTGGTTCCGACTACGATTTTAGCGTATCAGCATTATAGAACTTTCTCTGAACGTTTGAAAGATATGCCAGTTACAATTGGTTACTTAAACCGATTTAGAACGGCAAAACAAAAAACGCAGACTTTAAAAGATTTAGCCGAAGGTAAACTCGATATCGTAATTGGAACACATCAATTGGTAAACAAAAATGTAGTTTTTAAAGACTTAGGTTTATTGATTGTTGATGAGGAACAAAAGTTTGGAGTTAACGTAAAAGATAAATTAAAAACCATTGCTGCCAATGTTGATACGTTGACCTTAACGGCAACACCAATTCCGAGAACTTTACAATTTTCTTTGATGGCGGCGCGCGATTTATCGGTAATTACAACGCCTCCGCCAAACCGTTATCCTATTGAAACAAATGTTGTTGGTTTTAATGAAGAAATTATTCGTGATGCGATTTCATATGAAATTCAACGAAACGGACAGGTTTTCTTCATCAATAATAGAATCGAAAATATAAAAGAAGTGGCCGGAATGATTCAGCGTTTGGTTCCAAATGCAAGAGTCGGAATTGGTCACGGACAAATGGACGGTGCAAAACTCGAAGATTTGATGTTAGGTTTCATGAACGGAGATTTTGACGTTTTGGTTGCTACAACGATTATTGAAAGTGGTCTTGATGTGCCAAATGCCAATACGATTTTCATCAATAATGCCAACAATTTCGGATTGTCTGATTTGCATCAAATGCGTGGACGTGTGGGACGAAGCAATAAAAAAGCATTCTGTTATTTCATTTGTCCGCCATATTCATCAATGACTGAAGATGCGAGAAAACGTATTCAGGCTTTGGAACAATTCAGCGAATTGGGAAGCGGTTTTAATATCGCCATGAAAGATCTTGAAATTCGTGGTGCAGGAGATTTATTAGGAGGAGAACAAAGCGGTTTCATCAACGAAATTGGTTTTGATACGTACCAAAAAATCATGAACGAAGCGATTGAAGAATTGAAGGAAAATGAATTCAAAGATCTATATCCGGAAGAGAACGATATTGAAACAAAAGAATACGTAAAAGATTTACAAATCGACACCGATTTTGAATTGTTATTTTCTGATGAATATATCAATAATGTAACAGAACGTTTGAGTTTATATAACGAATTGGGTTCTGTGAAAAATGAAGCCGAATTAGTAATTTTCCAAAATAAATTAATTGACCGTTTTGGCCCAATGCCACCACGTGCCAATGCGTTGATGAATAGTATTCGCATCAAATGGATTGCAACAGCCGTTGGTATTGAAAAACTGGTGATGAAAAAAGGTAAAATGATTGGTTATTTCGTTTCGGATCAGCAATCTGATTATTACCAATCCAAGCGTTTTCACAAAATGATAAAGTTTGTGCAGACTCACAGTAATCTTTGTACAATGAAGGAAAAACAAACTCCAAACGGTTTACGTCTTTTATTGACTTTTGAAAATGTAAAATCTACGAAAAGAGCTTTGGAATTGATGGAATTGTTGGGAGAGTAAAGTTGTTTGCCACGAATTTCACGAATTTCACGAATTAGCACGAATTTTTTTTGCCACAGATTAAAAGGATTTAAATGATTTTTTAATCTTCATAATCCTTTTAATCTGTGGCAATAATTTTTAAAATAAATTCGTGCTAATTCGTGAAATTCGTGGCAAAATAAAATAAAAATGGCGTATGAAATTTTCATACGCCATTTGGTTTTAATCTAAAAACAGAATTATTTAACGATCAGTTTTTTAGTTACTTTGAAATCTTTAGAAACAATATTTACAATATAAATTCCTGAAGCTAAACGATGATCGATTTTTCCTGAAGTTGAAAGTCTTTCAGATAAAACCGTCCTTCCGTTCATGTCTGAAACTGAAATCGCAGCAGAATCTCCGTTTTCTAATTCTGGCAATAAAACATGAAATTCATTATTCGTTGCCGGATTTGGATAAATACCAATTACTTTTTCTGTTTCTGAAACTTCATTAATGGTTATTGCAGATTTTCCTGTTCCAACAGTTGTAGGTTCCAATTGCCATTGTGCGCTATACCAGCCGTCTTGCGAATTTCCGTATTGTGCAGAACCTGTTTGGTTTTCAACATGAATAATATTTCCAGTCTGCCATCTGTTTCTTAAGCGAACCCAAGTTCCGTCGATATAATCGCTAGACCATTGCGCGCTCCAGAAAGTAGTATCTGTTATATTAGATTGAACTGTTCCGGTTTGGCTTTCAATATTCATTAATTCACCAGTTGCCACATTTTTAAGAACGAAATAAGTAGCGTCAATCGCTATTTTCTGCCATTTGTAGCTGTTACCAGAAACTGTAGTTCCATAACCAACATTTGCTCCGGCATCAGATAAATAGGCGCCTGTCCATCTGTTTTTAATAGTGTAATAATTTCCTCCTGTTGAAGTTGAAACGGTTACTGTGCATGTACTTGTTTTGTTTGCGTCAACAGTTGTAACCGTAATAGTTGCTGTTCCGTTTGCAACAGCCGTAATCAAACCTGAACTATTTACAGTTGCCACAGCAGTATTACTTGAACTATAATTTACAGATTTATTTGTTGCATTTGCGGGAAGAATTGTAGGTGTTAATTGCTGTGTTCCCCCAACTGATAATGATGCTGAATTTGGACTTAAACTTACACTCGTAACCGCAATATTTGATGCATTTACCGTAACTGCACAAGTCGCAGTTTTTGCTCCATCCTGAGTTGTAACCGTAATTGTTGCAGAACCTGCAGCAACAGCAGTTACCAAACCTGAACTGTTTACTGTCGCAACGGCTGTATTACTTGAACTATAAGTTACTGCTTTATTCGTTGCATTTGAAGGATTAACAGTTGGAGTTAATTGCTGTGTTGCACCAACCAATAATGTTGAAGTTGTTGGTGATAAAGTTACGCTTGTAACCGCAACAACAGTTCCCGGATTTGAATCGTACCAAGTCGTATTCATGTACCAGCCTGTTTTGTTTCGGCTTAAATCAGCAGTTTGATTTGTTCCGTCGTTAAAAATTAAATTAGTTGACGTTACATTGGTAAATGTGTAGCTGTACCATCCATTTCCTGCATCGGTCATGTTTACGCCCGGCCAGTTTACAGCTGCTAAAACTCCTGTTGGAAGAGCATTCCAGTAATAAATTTTAATTCCTGTTCCCCAGTTTGATGGTTTATAGAAATACACCGTAAAATTAGTATTTGGATTTACGGTAATTGTGGCTGAAGCTGTTTTATTTCCGTCTTGGGTAGTGGCTGTAATTGTTGCTGTTCCTGCAGAAACTGCTGTTACAAGTCCGCTTGAATTTACGGTTGCAATTGCAGTATTACTTGATGACCAGGTAACTGTTTTATTAGTTGCATTTGCAGGCGAAATTGTCGCTGAAAGCTGCTGTGTATTTCCTGCATACAAACTCGCTGTAGTTGGTGAAACCGCCACAGAAGAAACAGGAATCGCAGCGACAGTTACTGCGGAAGTTGCTGTTTTGTTTCCATCAACCGTTTTTACAGTAATTGTTGTTGTTCCTGCTGCAACAGCTGTAACTAAACCTGACGCATTTACAGTTGCAACAGCCGTATTGCTTGATGTCCATGTTAAGTTTTGGTTTGTTGCATTTGCCGGAGCAATTGTAGCATTCAATTGTTGTGTAGATCCTAAACCAACAGTTACTGTTGTTGGACTCACAGAAACTCCTGTAACGGCTACAACCGGCGCATTTGTATTCGTTAAAACCAAATATTCGTAAGCAGCAAATGTTCTTGTTGCGCCTGTTGTTAAAGTTACTGAAGCATTGTTGTTGTATGGATTTACGTAAGTTCCTGCTAAAGCTGCCGGAATTACATACGATTTTGAAGCATTTCTCAAATTCGACATTACAATAACTTTTTCCGAACCTAATGTTTTAGTGAAAATACTAATATCATCATTTGCATACGTGGTTAAATCTCCACGTCTGATGGCTGCGCTTGTCGTTCTGAAATTTAAGATTTTGGCGAAATCTGCAGCGGCAGTTGGATTTTGAGACCAGTTGAATTTAAAATTCGTCCAAGGCCAATCTGTTTTTGGTTCGTAGTCGATTTCCTGTCCGCTCATTAAAAAAGGAACCCCTTTCATATAAGCTGAAACTAAGAAGTTAGCAACAATTCCGTTGTGACTTTTGAATGGAATAATTGGTCTTCTTACGCCATCATCATTGGTATAAGTATCATGGTTACCAGTGTATCTAACTATTTGCTGATTTCCAGTTGCTTTAGCATACTCATACGTAGACTGGTCCTGAAGCCTTTGAGAAACAGGCCCTCCATTAGCGATATCATATAAACCGCTGTGAAACCATCTGTCACCATAATTCATGTCGAAACCAACCTGAAAGTTCTCTTGTCTGTCTCCTTCGGCTAACATTAATAAATTATGAGAAGAAATTCCTCTAAGATTTGAATTCACTTCAGACCAAAAATCTAAAGGAGGATTATTAGCATAATCGCAGCGGTATCCATCAATGTTGGCAGCGAAAATCCAATAGCGCATTGCATCTTTGATAGCTGCTCGTGTAGCTGAATTATTAAGATCAAGTGCAGCAATATCAGAGAAGTTTCCTAATTGCTGAATCGTTGTTCCGGTTCGTTTATAATATTCCGGATGTGAAACTGTCCAAACATTGTCCCATGAAGTTCCGTTGATGGCAATATCCAAGATAACGGCCATTCCGCGGCTGTGAGCTCCATCAACTAAAGTTCTTAAATCAGCAAGTGAACCATATTCTGATCCTACGGCTTTAAAATCTTTAATACAATAAGGCGAAGCCGAACTTCGGGAATCTGTACCGTGCGGATAAATTGGCATTAAATAAATAACATTGGTACCGAGTGCTTTTATATTATCTAATCGGGCGGTTACTCCGGCTAAATTTCCGTTGGCACTAAACGGACGTATATGAACCTGATACATGTTTACATCTCGTGTATCGGGTACGCCTGTAAATGGCGTTCCGTACTGAGGCGGATCTTGTGCATAAACTGAACTTGCAAATAATAATAGAAAACAGACTAGTATTTTCGTAATATGAAATAATCTAGTGGTAATTTTGATTTTCATAGTAGTAGTTTTTTTGCATGCTTGTCAGCATTTCTTAACTAAAATTCATTCTCACTCGCATTGTTTTTAAATTTGACAAACATTTTGTGGTTAATAGTTTTCAAGTAGTAAAATTTTTAATCTAATTATAATCGTTGATTATACTGCATAACGATTTTATCTAACACATAGAAACATAGATATTATGGCGTAAAAAGAGTTCAAAAAAGAAACAAATTTCTTCACACATAGATAGCTATGTGTGTTTTAAATAAATGAAATGCCTTTTTTTGGAGTTTACAAAATCTATGTTTCTATGTGTTAAAATAATTATGCTCAACGAAGAATTATAACTTTTTCAATCCCTTTAATTCTTCAGCATTTGCTTCTTTGATGCTGATTGCAGTACCTCCGCCCGGAGCTAAATACTGCTTCAATTTGCTTTTTGAGTTTACAACAACTTTGGTAACGGTATATTTCTGCGGATTTTGATTCCAATTAGCTTCTTTGGCATCAGCATAAATAGTGGCGATGAAATTTTTTCCGGCAGGTAAATAATCAAATGAAATGTTTGCTGTTCTTGCATTTTCATCGGTAATTCCGCCTATAAACCACTCGTTTTTGCTTTTTGCTTTACGTGCAATTGTAATATAATCTCCAGGCTCAGCTTCCAAAATGTAACTGTTATCCCAATCTACAGCAACATCTTTAATGAACTGAAATGCGTCTGGAAAACGCTCATAATTCCCCGGAATATCAGCAGCCATTTGCAATGGACTATACATCGTTACATAATAAGCTAATTGTTTTACCAAAGTAGTATTTACTCGTTGTGAACTTCCTGTTCCGTAATACGAAAGATCAGTTTGGAAAATTCCCGGAGTATAATCCATTGGACCGCCCATTAAACGTGTAAAAGGTAAAATTGTAGTGTGATCTGGAGCTAATCCTCCCATAGATTCAAACTCGGTGCCGCGCGCTGACTCCTGAGCGATCCAGTTAGGAAAAGTTCTGTTTAAACCAGTTGGACGAACGGCTTCGTGACTGTCAATCATAATTTTATAATCGGCGGCACGTTTTGCAACGTTAATGTAATGATTCACCATCCATTGTCCGTCATGATGTTCGCCACGCGGAATAATTTTCCCTACATAACCTGTTTTTACAGCGTCATAACCATTGTCGTTCATAAATTGAAAAGCACGATCTAAACGACGTTCGTAATTGGTTGCAGATCCTGATGTTTCGTGGTGCATGATAATTTTTACCCCTTTTGAAGCCGCATATTCATGAACCGCTTTTACATCAAAATCCGGATATGCTGTTACATAATCAAAAACTTCTTCTTTCCAGTTGTTGATCCAGTCTTCCCAGCCAATGTTCCAGCCTTCGATAAGAATCGCATCAAAACCATTTTTAGATGCAAAATCAATATATTCTTTTGCGCGTTCTGTTGTGGCTCCGTGTTTTCCGTTTGGAGTAAGTTTTGTAAAATCATCTGTTAATTTCACATTGTTTTCTTTTCCAAAAGCCCAGGTACTTCTTCCTGCTACAAAATATTCCCACCAAATTCCGATGAATTTTACTGGTTTAATCCACGATACATCTTTATAACTTGTTGGTTCGTTAAGATTCAGAATTAATTTTGAAGCTAAAATATCTGTTGCTTTATCACTTACGACAATGGTTCTCCAAGGCGATTGTGCATCGGTCTGGATATAACCTTTTGCATCAACTGCATCTGGCGCCAAATGACTAATCATTTTGTTGTTTACGGCATCAACTTCAAGATACATTGCCGGATAATTGATTAATCCTGCTTCGTGAATGTTGATGTATAAACCATCATCTGATTTCATCATTGACGGCGTTTGTACTGCTAATTCTTTTATTGGCCACTGCGAATTGATTTCGATAGTAGCTTTTTTCATGAGTGAAGGAATCTCTGAAATTTTTGATGTTGTATACGCATATTCGTTGGTATCATAATCTCCCGGAATCCAGAAAATTTTATGATTTCCAGCCAAATTAAACTGTGAACGTTCTTCTTTTATTACAAAATAGCTTAGATCATTTTGTTTTGGAAATTCATATCTAAATCCCAATCCGTCGTTGAATAAACGGAAACGAATACGAATAAATCTATTGTTATTTTTTGCTTGAGCTAATGTGACAACCAATTCGTTGTAATGATTACGAATTGTTTTTTCTTCGCCTAAAACCGGATTCCAATTTTCATCAACAGAAGATTGTGCTGTGTTTGTAATGGTAAAACCATCCAAAAACGAAGGCATATTTTGAAGTTCTAAACCCAAAGAACTTGGTTTTATAACTGCTTTTTGTTTGTATGATAATTGGTAAGACGGAATTCCGCCTTCTTTTAATTCAAATTTTAAAGAAAGATTTTTGTCTGGCGAAGTTATTTCTTGTGCCTGAAGCCAGATTGTGCTTACGAATACAAAAAATAAAAGCGCTGTTTTTTTGCTCAAACGAATTTGAAGCAATGATTTTTGGGATTGAAAATTCATATTATTTAGTTTTTGGCAAATCTAATTTTATTTAAAGATGCTTTTTCGAATTAATTTTTCAATACTATATATTGAAAAGGCTGTAATGTTATTTCTGCACCAACACTAACGGCTGCTCCGGTAAAAGCATCTTTCCAGTTTCCTTTTAAAGTCGACGGAACAAGATGTTTTACTGTTGCATCTGTTAAATTAGAAAGTACAAAAACTTTTTCCGAATCTTTTATCATTGTAAATGCACTTACTGAATTGGTGCTGTATCCTGTAAAAGTTCCTGTTTTAATGGCGTTGCTTGTATTTCTAAAGGCAATGATTTTTTTGTATTCAGCAAGCATTTCATTATCTGCGGTTGACCAGTCAATTGGCGTTTTTGCGAAATAATTCAATCTTTGAGCGTATCCAATTTCTTGTCCGTTATAAATCATTGGAACAGATTTTAAATAAGCAGCGACAACAAAAGCAGCAATTGATCCTTTTTTACCTCCAAAAAGTTCCAACGGAGTTCCGTCGGTAAGGTTAACGTCGTGATTGCTTGTGTATCTAACAACTCTGTTTTCTGGATTATAATTGTTTGCATATTCTGTTGCATTCGAATCCTGAATTGTAGTTGCTGGTTTGTTTTCTTTGAAAAGTTTTTCTAAAGTACTGAAGAAATTAAATCCAAATGTATAATCAAAACCAGAAGCAAAGTGGTTATATTTTGAACCTTCGGCAAGCATTAAAATAGATTGATTTTTTTTGATTTTTCTCAATTTTGTAATGGCATCTGCCCAGAAATTATTCGGTACAAAATCAGCATAATCACATCTAAAACCGTCTATGTTTGCGTTGTAAACCCAGTAAGACATAGCATCAATCATGGCGTCTTTCATTTCGGTATTTTCAAAATTTAACTGCGCTACATCATTATAATTTGTTCCCGGCGGAATAATAATGTTTCCGGCAGCATCTTGCTGGTACCAGTTTTTATGCTGTGTAATCCATGCATTGTCCCAAGCAGTATGATTGGCAACCCAGTCTAAAACAACAGCCATGTTTTTTTTGTGTGCTTCTTCAACTAATGTTTGAAGATCTTGTAAAGTTCCAAAATCCGGATTTACGGCTTTATAGTCTTTTACAGCGTAAGGAGAACCTAATTCGCCAGAAGCTCTTTCTTTTCCAACAGGGAAAACAGGCATTAAATAAATAACATTTGCTCCCAATTCCTGAATTTGAGAAAGTCTGTCCTGAACTCCTTTTAGTGTTCCGGCCTGGCTAAAAGCACGAATGTTTACCTGATAAATTATTGCATCTTCTTTTTTTGGCATTTTTTCAAATGGAGCGCCATATTGTGTATATGGAGATTCGGGAGTTTTATCTGAATCATCGTCAGAAGAACTGCACGAAACAAATGCTACCGCCAACAGTAATGCGTAAACAAATTTTATATTAAATTTCATAATTTTTATATTTTAAATGATTGAGAAGTAACCTGCCTTTCGAAGTAAAAAGACAGGTAAACTCAAACCAAACTAAACTTAATTTTTGTTATTTTTTAACGATAGAAGTTATTGCAGTTGCCGGATAACCTGTACTTGCAGGATCTGTTTCAACAATTTTAAACGTTACTTCATAAGTTCCTGCTTCGCCAATGGTGTAAGCGCCGCCATTATCAAGATTAACGATGTTTGTTGAAGCATCTGCCGGTCCGTAATTCACAGTCCATGCATCATTCAATCTGAATTTTAAAGCACCCGCCAGTAAATTTGCCGTTATTTTCCATGTTTTTGTTACGTGATCGTAAGACATTGGTACAGAATGATTCCATCCATAATTAGGATCACCGGCCGTTTGTTCTGCTGTTGCAGATGCCGGCCCAACAATTCCCCAAGCATACGGAGTCTGAGACCATTTTAAAGTATTTGTATTTACTTTAATTTGATATGAACCTGCACCCGGAAGTACAAAATCAGTATCGCTCATGTTTTTCAAATCATTATTTGTTGCTCCTGCACCGTAAAATTGCGCCCAGTTTCTTCCTTTATTTAATTTAAATCCAGGACCTGCGCCTTCTGCCACAGTCATGTAACCCTGATAAACTCCTAATTGAATTTCGGTTAATGCTGCTGCTGTTCCTACATCCCATCCCTGATAACTTCCCGGCATATAGATTTCTCCAAAAACAACCGTTTTCAAGTATGGTGTTACTGTTATTGTAACAGGATTTGAATATGTTCTATGATCCATTGAAGCTTCTACACGAATTACTAATTCTCCCGGTACGTCAGGTTTTAATCCTAAGTCTAAGGCGATTTTATTTAATTCTAATCCGGTAAATGATTTGCTTAAAACATCTTCTCCGGCTTCAACTCGTTTCGCTTTTGACCATGCCTCGCTTCCTTTGATGTCAGTAGGCAAATCTAATTGTATGGCATAGCTCACAGGCGCCGCAATCGGGAAGGTTACTTTTGGATAGGAAACCAGTAAAGCTGCTTGGTCTGAAGTCTCTTCTTTAAGTACTATTGTATTAGATGATACCTCAATTCCAGAAGGAAAATTTACTGATTTTAGTGTCGTTACTGTTCCTTCAGTTTCACAGGAAGCGGCTAAAAAAACCAAACTTCCAAGTAAGAATAATTTATTGATATATTTTTTCATGATAGTTTTGTTTTTAGTAACCTGGGTTTTGTTTAAGTCCACGATTCGCATCTAAAGCAGATGTTGGAATTGGGAACAATTTTCTATAAGCAGGTGATGCAGGTCTAAATTCGTTTGCCAGTAAAAATTTATCAAAACGAATCATGTCCTGTCTTCTGTGGCCTTCCCAGCTTAATTCGAAACCTCTTTCATTATAAATATCATCTAGAGTAGGATTGTGGTCTAAACCATCTAAGCCTGCACGTTGTCTGATTTGATCTACAAAAGGTTTTGCTGCAGCTGCATTCCCTAAACGAGTATTACATTCTGCCATCATTAAAATTACGTCAGCATATCTGAAAATTGGAAAGTCATTTGAAGCTCCTCCTCCTGATTTTACTCCTGCAGGATAAAATTTAACGTTACGAACTCCTGCCTGAGGAAGTGCTCCGGGATTATCTAAAGAACCAACTTCAAGAGTATAATTGAATCCGCCAGGCTGTTCGCCTACTAAAAACTGTTTTCTGCGAATATCATTTACATCATATTTCAGGAAGAAATCTTTAGGAACAATAGTTCCGTTCCAACCGCTTAATCCAAATAAATTTACACCCTGCGGACCATATACACTACGAACTGCATAAACATTTCGGGAAACAACATCCAGAGTTGCGTAAATAGGCAAAATAGTTTCATCATCAGGAAGTACATCTCCAAATAATTCAAAATATTTATTCCCTAAAGGATTTGCAACATCGGCTGCGCCAGAATGAAGTGTAAATCCTCCTTCAGAAACTTTGTTACAAGCAGCTAAACATTCTGTCCATTTTGGAGTACCGGTATAAACTTCAGCGTTTAAGTACACTTTTGCAAGCAGTGTATACCCAGCCCATTTATTGAATCTTCCATAATAATTTCCGCCTTTTGTTACAGAAAGTTGTTCTACGTTTTCGGTTAATTCTTTAACGATAAAATCAAAAACTTCTTTACGGCTTGACTGCGGGATTTTATCAACGGTAATATTGTTGTTGGTATAAAAAGGAACATCACCAAAATCATCAATCAATAAGTAATAAAAGAAAGCACGTAATACTTTTGCTTCGGCAATTTTTGAAGGGTCAGCACCTGATTTTTCTAATAATTCAACTGCTAAATTTGCATTGAAAATAGACTTGTATAACCAGTTCCAAGTATTGTTAATAATGAATTCAGAAGGAAGCCATTCGTGTTTGTGCAAACGGGCAAAATCCTGCTGCCAGTTACCATCTGTTCTATGCGGAATTACCTGCTCATCTGATGACATACAGTTCATGTCGTACCAGCCATTATCAGCCCCTGCATAACCTACACCAGGTACGCCTTTACGTTCAAAATCTCCCGGAATTTCTGCATAAATACTGGCAAGAGCAATATTTGCTCCTTCCGGAGTTCCATAAAAGGTATCCGGTTGATATTTGTCGTATATATTTTCGTTGATGTCTGTACAGCTAAAAAGTGTTAGAAAACAAACGCTTGCTGCTACTATATTTTTAATTTTCATCTCTTTTTACTATTTAAATTTTACAGTCAAACCAAATGCAATACTTCTGGTACGAGGATAAATTCCTTTATCGCCTCCAAAATTATCATTAGGGTCACCACTTCCGCTTACATTTAATTCAGGATCAACTCCTGTGTAATCTGTAATTAGCAGTAAATTGCTTCCTGTAAGAGAAAGTCGAACAGAGTCTACATATTTATCTGTAAAGCGGAAAGTATATCCTGCGGTAACATTCTCTAAACGAACGAATGAACCATCTTCTAACCATGCATCAGATCCGTATGGAGAAGAAAAAATTCCTTTATCTCGAGCGCTTTCCAAAACATTTGAACTACCAGTATTTTCCAACATACTTAACCTTTGATTAAGATTGTTGTAAATTTTGTTTCCTCCAGAACCTCTCCACAACATAGAAGCATCAAAGTTTTTGTATCTGTAAGATGGGTTAAATGCAAAAGTGTAAGTTGGTAATGCTGAACCTGCATAGTAGCGATCCGGACTTGTAGCTCCCTGATCAATTTTACCATCTCCATTTTGATCCTTTACTGTTTCAACACCATTTGAATTTGTACCCGTACTTTCTAAAATATAGAATGAACCAATTGGTTTTCCTTTTACCAATAAAGAGTTTGGTGCTCCCCAATTTACAAAGTCCGTATTTAAAGGAATACCATTAATGCTGCCGCTTAAATTAAGTACTTCGTTTTTCATAAAAGAAACGTTTCCTGCTAATGTAAGTGTACTGTTATTAGTTCTGATAACATCATATGCAAGTGCAGCTTCTAAACCTTTGTTAGAAATGCTTCCTACGTTTGCTTTAATTTTATTATAAGGATAAGGAGGCTGAGGTACAGTATAATCAAATAAAAGATTATCTGTTGTAGAATCGTAAACATCAACACTACCTCTTAATCTATTATCTAAAAGAGCGAAATCAAGTCCAATATTAGTTTGTCTTTTAGTTTCCCATTTCAAATCAGCATTTGCATTTTGAGCAATACCAAAATTAGTAATGATAGATCCTCCAAAATAAATATTCCCTGCACTGTCTACTAATGGCAATGATGTTTGCGGATAAAGACCTTGCTGATTACCAGTTTCACCATAACCAACGCGTAATTTTAATTCGCTAAATAGATTTTGATTCTGCATGAAAGATTCTTTGTTAATTTGCCAGGCCACAGATGCTGAAGGGAAATTTCCCCATTTATTGTTTGCACCAAATACAGATGAACCATCTCGTCTGATACTTGCTGTAAGTAAATAACGGTCTAATAAAGAGTAGTTTAATCTTCCTAAATAAGAAACTAAAGATCTGTCATTTTTATAAGATCTGATGTCTCCGGCTCTAACTTTAGACAAATCGCCAAACTGAAGTGCATTATAAGTAGCTTCATCACTAATAAAACCTCTTGCCTGAGTGTAATTACCCTGATAAGTCTGACTTTGCCATTCGTATAAAGCCAATGCATTAAAAGTGTGGATTCCTAACGTTTTTTTATAGCTAAGACTAACATTCGTTAATTTTTCATTTTGTCTGGCATTGTCAATATTTGCAAAACCGTGCTGTTCTACTGCATACGCTTCTGTAGATTCTGCCGGCATGTAATATCCTATAGTTCTATTAGTTTTTCTCCAGCTTCCAAACCAGTTAGCCGTAAAACCTTTACCTAACTCTAAATCTGCTTTTAAACTTCCAAATAAATTATCATCTTGTCTTTCATTTGTAACTGTTTGTGCAGCAGCATAAGGATTTAAATAATGAAAAACAGTTCCATCTGTAAAATAAGTTCCATCAGTATTATAAACAGGATCTGTTGGTCTTGCCAATAATGCATTTGTAATTAAGTTTGATGTATAAGCAACGGTACCAATACTTCCAATACTGCTTGTTGTATTATTTATTCCTGAGTTTAAGTTAAAAGTCAATTTTAATTTATCATCAAGAGCCAATTGTGTTGCCTGAATACGTCCAATATATTTTTGGTTGCTAGAATTGATTACAACTCCATCTTGCATAATAGCTGTTATAGAAGCTCTGTAATTGAATTTATCCGTTCCTCCGCCAAATGACAATGTATGCGTCTGTGTAATTCCCGTTTCAGTCAAAAGACCGTACCAATTTGTATTTGAACCGTGATTTGAAGATGCTGGAACACCATACTTTTGAGCAGTTTCCCACCATTGGTTAGCATCAAGCATATCTAATTTTTTTGGAATAAAATCAACAGATGTCGACCCGATGTATTCGATTGTAGTTTTTCCTGCTTTGTTTTTCTTAGTTGTTACAATGATAACTCCAGGCGCTCCTCTTGAACCATAAACAGCCGTTGCAGAAGCATCTTTTAAAACATCTATACTTTCGATTTCACTTGGAGGAACTTGATTTAACAAATCCATGTTTCCCTGAATTCCATCCACAACAACTAAAGGATCATTTCCTCCAATTAAAGAAGAAATTCCACGAATACGAACACTTGGTCCAGAACCCGGTTCGCTACCAATTTGAGTGATATTTACACCCGCAGCTTTTCCTGCAATTAATTGTAAAGGATTAACAATTGCTCCCTGATTCATGTCTTTTGCAGCAATTGAAGAAACTGCTCCGGTTACATCTTTTTTTATGGCAGTTCCGTAACCCACTACAACAATTTCTTGTAAATCAGTGGCATCTGGAAAAAGCTGAATGTTTATTACATTTTGGTTTGCCGTTACTTTTTTCTCTTTATATCCTACAAATGATACAATTATTACAGATTGGGCACTTTCAACAGTAATTTTATACTTACCATCAAAATCAGTAACCATTCCGTTTTTAGTTCCTTCTTCAAGAACAGAAGCTCCGGGTAGTGGCAGGCCATTTTCATCGGTAATTACACCCGAAACAGTTTGCTTTTGAAATTCGATTATTTGTGTTCTGAGTTCTGGTTTTTTAAGGATAATCTGCGTATCTCTGATTTTAAATTCAGTTGGAGTTCCTTTAAAAATTTTGTCTAAAACCACATATATCGATTGATCTTTTACAGAAATAGAAACCGTACGATCTAAGTCGATATCGTTCAGTTTATAAATAAATCTGAAATCTGTTTTTTGTTCAATGGTCTCAATAACCTTCTCGATTGTTGAATTGTTTAATTCAAGGGTAACTTTTGTTTTTTGGGCATAAGTATTCCCTCTAATATTAAACATGGCGACCAAAATAAGTAGTGTAGTTAGTTTCAATTTTAGGTCATTTTGGAACAATGAGTATAGGAACCCATTATTCTTAGATTTTTTTTTCATAATTTTGTTAATTGATTGTAGTTAATTCGTTATATTCAATCACTTAGTTAATCGGAAATTGTTCGCAGCTCTTTCCGATTTTTTTATTCCTGTAATCTTAGTTCTTCATATTTTTTCATTGGTTTTAGTGGTTATTTAATTAGTATTTGATCGTTTTTTATCGTGTAATTAATACCGTGAATGTCGTTGAAATAACTCATCACTTTATCAATTGATTCATCGCTGAAACTTGCATTGAATTTTTCGTTTGCCAGTTTCTCATTTTTATTTACAATAGTAACATTGTAGCGTCGTTCCAGTTTTGTAATAATGTTTTTGAAAGTCATATTTCTAAACGTCAGTCCGCCGTTTATCCATGAAGTATAGATATCTGTAATAACCGCTTTAGTCGAAATTTTAGTATTTTCTTTATTGAAACTTCCTTTAAAGCCAGGTTTTAAAATGGTGTTTTTTAAAGCATCAAATTTTTCGTTTGACTGATACATTCCAACTGAACCTTCAACCAAAACAACATCTGTTGCAGCGTCTTCAGGATAATTAGAAACGTTGAAATGTGTTCCCAGAACTCGAACATTCAATTCGTCAGCATTTACGATAAATGGATGTTTTTTATCTTTTGCAACATCAAAAAATGCTTCTCCATCAAGAAATACTTGTCTGTTTTCACCAGGAATGAATTTTACAGGATATTTTAAAGTCGTTCCCGCATTTAAGTGAACCATAGTTCCATCTGATAATTGAAGGCGGAATTTTTTACCGTATGGAATTTTAATCGTGTTGTAAACTAATTTTTCAGGATCTAAACTGTTTTCATAAGCAATTTTATCTCCGCTTTGATTTCCAACAATATTCCCTTTAGCATCTTTAATTTGTGCCGAATTGTGTTCAGATAAAATCTGCGTTTCGCCATTTTCTAACTGCAGTACAATATCAGAACTTTTAAAATCGAATTTTGGTTCAGCAGGTTTGTCTGAAAGATTTTGTTTGTAGAAGAAACCAATTCCAAGTAAAATAATTACAGAAGCAGCGATCGAAATATATTTTCTGAAGTTTGATCTTCTCTGTGGTATTTCAATCACAGATTCTTCTTCTTTTGAAGCTGATAAGATATTCATGAAAATATCATCAGCAGTTTGTTTGTCCATTTTCGGCATTTCGCCAAGAAGATTTTGAATGTCTTCTACAGTTGGAAAATCCTCCGTAAGTTGATTTTTTTTATAATAAGCAACAACCTCGTTTATTTCTTCGGGCGTGCATTGGTTTAAAACAAACTTTTGTAAAAGACTTTTTATTTCAGAATTTGAATTCATTACGAATTGTTTTAGGTCGGGTTCTGAATATAATACAGCCGAAAACGATTTCAGTACTACTCAAACGTTGTAAATTTTTAAATTTTAACATTTAAAAAGATGGAATTTATTGTAATGTATTGATTTTTAAATAGTTTTGAAATGAATTTTTTTTCTAAAAAAGAAATGGAATGCGGTTTTTGCCCACGGATTTTACGGATGAAACGGATTTTCGCAGATTTTTTATTAAAATATAACTCGTGGTTTCAACCACGGGACACGTATCGTGATTATGCATTGCATATATATTGCGTCCCCGTGGTTGAAACCACGGGCAATGTTTGATAATGATTACGGTCTTTTTGAGGGGTTTTTCCTCATTAAGATGACTAACGCTAAAAATAAATAAAACCTGTGTAAACCCGTTTCATCCGTAAAACCCGCGGGCAATTTCATTAAAACAAAAAAAATCACCCGGAAAGAGTGATTTAGTTGGTTAAAAATTGGTTTTGGTTAGATAATCTCGTCGTGAACCTGAAAAAAGACCCGCATTGATTCTAATGCTTTGCTCATTTGATTCCTGACAGTATTTATAGAGATGCCGAGTTCCTGACTAATTTCTTCGTAACTCATGCCTTTCTTTCGTGACATTTTAAAAATTTGTTTCCGCTTTGGCGGTAATTGTTTCATGGCTTGTTTTTGAAGTTTTTTACAGTCTTCTTCCCGAATGGAGTAATCTCCATATTCATGTGATTTTTGACTTTCATAAAAAATAGCTTCTTTCAAAACCAAATCATTTGCGGCTTTATTCAAGGTATTAAAAGCCTGATTTCTGGCAATGGTAAAAATATAAGCCTTAAAAGATTGTTCTAAGTTTAGGTTTTCGCGATGCTGCCAGACTTTCATAAAAACATCCTGTACATTTTCTTCGGCAGCCTCTTTTGATTTTAAAAGACTTATGCTGTAGCCATAAATATCCTGGTAATACAAATCAAAAAGGGAACGAAATGCTTTTTCGCTGCCATTTTTTAATTCGCTTACCAATAATTTGTCGCTATAGTCTTTGGCTTCCAACATTAAATTAATTAGTTTGTATTTAAATCTAATTATATTACGATACTATCAAAATCGATACTCTAATGCGTTGAGTGGTTAGCAAATATATAAAAATATTATTCGCAGCAAATAATGGTAAAATAAACTTAATTCGGTTTTTTGTGATTTATTTTCAATGAAATCTCAGTAAATACGGTAGTAAAACCCTTTTTATCAAGTTGATAACTTTTTGGCTAAAATTTTAAAAATTAACTATAATGAGCTGTGTTTTTTGAGAATATTCTTATTTGGAATAAAAGTGCTTGAAAAAATAAAAACACTAATTTGTAAAAAAATCCTTTTATCTTTTTTTGAGAAAGACAAAAGGATATTGAAAATTGAATTTATTTAAGATGTAAAAATTAAATTTTGTGTGATTAGTTTTTCAAATCTTTAATTACTTTAAAAGCAACATCAACCTGATCTTCTCCAACAAGAATTGTAAATTCGTTTGAAGTCGAAATTACCTCATTTATAATAATTCCTTCCCAAGCTAAACGTTGGAAAATGAAGTAATAAATACCAGGAACAACGATGTTTTCTTTAGGTAATTTTACCGTAATAGAAGCAAGGTTGTCTAATTTCTGAATTAGTTTTTCTCTCATAAAGTGTTTCTCCACTAAATGATTTACACTGCTGCTTACTACAATATTAGTTTCGTTTACACCACGGGATGAGGTATAAAAAATATCAGATAAAGCATTGATATCAGAGATTAAATCGGCTTGTTTGTTTAACACAGTTTCAGAAGCTGCAAAAGTATAATCTGTTAACTCAGATCTAACTGTGATTTCGCCAATATTCTTGATTACCTTATTGATTTTATGGTTTAATTTAAAATCTAATTCTTCAGTCAATCTCTTCAGCGACATTACAACAGCGCCCTGTTTTACTTCTTTGCCAAATTCATTTTCCAACTCGGTCATAATGTTCCGAGAAAGAGAAGTCAGGTTAATAATCCCAAGAGATAAAGCGTTTAAGAGAAATGGTTTCGTTTTGATGTAATTTTCGACGATGGAAGAAACGGTTTTCATAATTTTTTTTTCTTTTTTTTTTGTAACTTGATTGGTGTGGTTTAGTTAATTTGATGTTATAAATCTATGCAAATATAAATAAAAAAACAATTTGTTACAATTATAACAAGAAAAAATTATGTTAAAAATGATAAAAAGCATCAGTAAGATGTTCAATTGCAAATGATTCCCCGTTTTTATGGATCGCAACGATGTCAAAACGGATATTTAAATCTTCATTAAAATCCTTTTCCCTATAGTTTATGTAGGCATTTACTGCTTTTATTAGAAGTTGAATTTTTTTTGGCTTCACAAAATCCTGCGGAGAACCAAAATTTAAACTCGATCTTGTCTTCACTTCGACGATTGCCAAGACATCATTTTTTTGAGCAATAATATCTATTTCTGCTTTTTGAAAAACCCAGTTTCGGTCTAAAATTTCATAACCATTTTGCTCAAGATATTCTACAGCTAGTTCTTCTCCTTTTTTACCAAGTTCGTTGTGTTCTGCCATGCTTTTTTGTTTCAGGTTTAAAGTTTTTCAAGTTTCAGATTTGAATTTAAATGATAAAGTTTTTTGCACGCAAAGACGCGAAGTCGCAAAGTTTGAATTTACTTTGCGACTTCGCGTCTTTGCGAGATTTTTATGCGTGGTATTTTTTTCTTGGCTTAAGAAATAATATTATTTCTGAAAAGTAACCGTACTTCCAGATGCATTCACATCAATAGAAATAGTACTTCCCATAACTAAAGCGCGATTATCCTGAATATGTCCGGCCGGGAAATTAAAAATTACCGGAATATTATATTTTTTAGTAACATCATCAATAATTTCTAATGCATTTTTTCCCCACGGAACTTCGTTGTCTTTCATTTTGGTCATTCCTCCAATGATAATTCCTTTCAGGTTTTCGATACAGCCGTTGCGTCTTAAATTCATCATCATACGATCAATGTGATATAGATATTCATCTAAATCTTCAATAAACAAGATTTTATCTTTGCAGTCAATTGCAGAAGGAGAACCTAATAAGCTGTATAAAATAGAAAGATTTCCACCCACTAATTCACCAGTTGCTTTACCAAAACGGTTCATGCTGCTTGGCTCAATAGAATAGGAAAGAGGCTCACCAAATAAACTTGATTTCATTGAACTAATCGCTGCCGGAGTTGCACGCGGAATCGTAACCGGCATAACACCATGAATAGATTTATAACCCATCGTGTTTAAATGATTGTGCAAAACTGTAACATCGCTAAAACCAATAACCCATTTTGGATGTTGTTTAAATTTTGTAAAATCCAGAAGGTCTAACATTCTCACAGTTCCGTAACCGCCGCGAACGCACCAAATCGCTTTTATATTTGGATTATCCAATTGCTTTTGAAAATCAGCAGCACGCTGTTCATCAGTTCCTGCTAATTGATGGTAATCTAATCCAATTGTACTACCAACAACAGCTTCCAGACCCCAGCTTTTAAGTAAATCTATAGTTGGTTTTAAATTGTCGTCGATATTTTTTCTGGCTGTTGCCAAAAGTGCTACGGTATCTCCTTTTTGTAAATAAGGTGGTGTTATCATGATTTGTTGGGATTGACAGGTAAATGATTGTAAAGCAAAAATAAGAAATGCCAGTTTAGCACCATTAAAATATTTTGTGATAGTAAGGAAGCTTTTCATAGTTTCTTTTGCTTATTTGAATGTTAAGATTAACAAATATAAATTATTTACTCAATTAAGTTGTTGAAAATTCTTACAATTTATTTAAATTGAGCTCTTAAATTTTTAAAGTTATGCAAATTATTAAATTTCACTTTTGTTTACTCGCCTTTTTTATAATTTCTCTTTCAAATGCACAATCTAAAAGATATGTAATTCACACCGCAACCTTTTACAATTTCGAAAATCTCTTTGACATTAACGACGATCCAAGCACAAATGATGACGAATGGACTCCAAATGGTGCTCAGCATTGGACAAAAGAAAAATACGAACAAAAACTGAAAAATCTTTCCAAAGTTATCTCTGAAATTGGAACTCCTGAAAATTCTAATGCGCCTACTTTAATTGGCTGTTCTGAAGTTGAAAACCGCGGTGTTCTTGAAGATTTAATTAAAGAAGAAAAAATAGCACCTTACGATTACGGAATTATCCATTTTGATTCTCCCGATCAACGCGGAATCGATGTAGCGCTTCTGTATCAAAAGAAATATTTCAGGCCGACTTCTTATGCTAATATTCCGTTGTTGATTTATAAAAACAAACCAATTCTTCAGGAAGATAAAAACGAAGATTTAGGTGATGTTGAAATCAAAATAGATACTAAAAACCGAGTTTTTACCAGAGATCAGCTTTTAGTAACAGGTTTTTTAGACAATGAAGAAATTCACATTATTGTCAATCACTGGCCATCGAGATCTGGCGGAGAAAAAGCAAGCAGTCCGTTTCGTGAAGCAGCAGGAAGATTAAATCGAAAAATTATAGATTCCCTTCAACAGATAAATCCAATGGCAAAAGTAATTACTATGGGAGATTTAAACGACGGACCTTTTAATAAAAGTATAAAAACCGAATTAGGAGCAAAAGCAAAAAAAGCAGAAGTTCCTGAATTTGGTGTTTATAATCCATTCGAAGAAATGGCAGAAAGAGGAATGGGAACTTTAGCGTTTAGAGATTCCTGGGATATTTTTGACCAAATCATAATGACCAAATCTTTTATTGAACCTGATTTTTCAAGTTTTAAATTCTGGAAAGCAGGGATTTTTAATCGACCTTATCTTATTCAAACTTCGGGAAAATACAAAGGATATCCGTTAAGAAATACTTTAACCGAAGCAGGTTTTAGTGATCATTTTCCGGTGTATATTTATTTAATACGAGAGATAAAATAGTGACGGTTTTCAGTCTGAATACTGAGACTGCCACTGTATACTAAATACTTTTCACTACCTTAGCTTTTCATAAATTCTGAAAAAAATGGCTATAGCAAAACCATTCAATCTAACAAAATGGATTGAAGATAACCGACACTTACTAAAACCACCAGTTGGAAATAAAAATCTATATGTTGACTCAGGCGATTATATTGTAATGATTGTTGCCGGACCAAATGCACGAAAAGATTATCATTATAACGAAACCGAAGAACTTTTTTATCAATTAGAAGGAAGTATAAAAGTTGTAATTCAAGAAGACGGTGAACGTAAAGAAATGGAATTAAATGCGGGAGATATGTATTTACATCCTGCTAAAATTCCACATTCTCCAGTTCGTTCAGAAGGTTCAATAGGATTAGTAATTGAGCGAAAACGTGCCGGGAAAGGTTATACAGACGGTTTACTTTGGCATTGTGATAATTGCAATCACAAACTTTACGAAGTATATTTTGAACTGCATAACATCGAAAAAGATTTTCTTCCTCATTTCGAACATTTCTACAATTCAGAAGAATTAAGAACTTGCAATAATTGCGGAACCATAATGGAAACTGATTCTAGATTTACGGCCAAGAAGTAATTTATTGATCTCGAATACGAGTATATTAAACCCGACAGGTTTTTAAACCTGTCGGATTTATTTTTGTGTTAAAGAAAATTTTTAATATCATTTTTGATATATATTTGCATCATAAATGTTCTAAAAAAGTTACAAAAATGATACAAGAAATTATCGCATATAAGAATATAGTAGATAATATTGAGTCTTTAATGGACAAATCTCCTTATAAAAAAAACTATATTATTGAAAAAGTTGGCATTTCTAGTCCAACGTTTTATAGAAAATTGAAAACTCAATCATTTACTCCAGATGAAGTACTTTCAATTGCTAAGATTCTTTCTCCAGAAGAAAATTTTAGATTACGATTAAAGACTGAAATAGAAAATGCTAAGCGCGAATATGAAGAAGGGAATTATATGACGCATGAAGAAATGCTACTTGAGTTAAAAAGTAAAAATATAATTTAGAAATTTAAAATGGTTAAGGGTTTTTGACGATTGTCATGAAATTCAATTAAGTGAATAACATCTCGATTTAAAATGTAATAAAGAGAAATGTTTTTTGTGACTAATATTTCATTGCATTCTAAATCATTTCTAAATTTTCCCAAATGAGGGTTTATTGTGACTAAATCAATAATGTGTAAAACCTCATTTACAAATTTTTGTGCAATTTCATTATTTCTAAATTGTGTTAGATAATTCCTTGTTGTATAAAACGTATAAGTTGCCCTTGAAGACCAAACAATTTTCATTAATAAAAATTTATTCAGTAAAAATATAAAAATTATCTTACAATTATTTGTTTTTACAACTCAATTTTTCTCCCTTGTTCAGGATAAATAATCTTCAAACCTAAATCATTTTGAGCTTTCAACTGCTCTTTAATTTTAGTAATATTTTTAGCTGGGGGTTTTAAATGCGTAATAATGATTTTGAAATTATTCAAAGAACCTTTTCCCGCTAATTCTTCCAAAACATGAAGTTCAGTCATTAAATGATTTGGCGTTAAGTGTCCAAATAAAAATTTGTCCGGTTGTTCATTTGGGAAAGAAACTTCAATTAAAATACCTTTCAATTGTTTGCTTTGAATTAAAGGTGCAACTACAGTCCACAAAGCTTTTAATTTATCGCTTTTTTCTACAGAATCAGGCCCCGTATCTCCTAAATACAAAACATAATTATCTTCATTTTTAATTAAAAAAGCAGTGCTTTCAAACGGATTTACATGACTTAAAGGAAAAGCTTTAACCGTCATTTTTGTATTTGAAAGAGGAGTTTCTTCGCCTAAATTTAAAGTTTGAAAATGATATTTTTTCAACGGAAATCCAACGCCTTTATCTCCAAAATTAGCCCAGGTTTGATCATTGAAATAATGGTTTTCCATCATTTCCATACATTTTTCAGTTGCGTAAACCGTTTTAGAAGAATCGGCAGGAGAGTTGATAATTAAGCCTGAAACATGATCTAAATGCGCATGCGAAATCAAATATCCTTTTATATATTTTCGTAAAACTTCGTTGGTTGAAACTTTGAAAACTTTGTTTTCAATCGCTTTCTCAATTCCGGCATTTATCGTTCCGGCATCCAGACAAACAAAATCTTTTGTGTTTGCGGGGGCTATTAAATAAGCCGAAAGATTTTTCTCGTCGATTCCGCCTTTTATTCCTAAAGGAACAATCTGAAAAGAAGATTTCTGTTCTTTTTGAGAAAAAGCATTAAATGAAACTAAGACAAAACAAAGCAAAAGCCGACTGAAACTGGTCATATTTATAATTTTAGAAATGCAAATTTCATCAAATTTACCGAATAAATCAGGATCGCTTTGCGTTAATACTTGTAAAATAACGCTAAATTTACTTTGTCTTTAATAGTTCAATATCATTTGAAATTAATTCTAAAATAATATCTTTACATAAAAATATAACAATTTTAACTAAAAAAGTTACAATGACAACAATAGCATCACAATTTGGCATGAATGAAGCTTTGGAAAAACTAGGAATAAAACTAGTTAATGAAGGAACTTCAACGGGAGTAGAGAACTTTTCATCGGGAGAAATTTTAGATAGTTTTTCACCTGTAGACGGAAAACTAATTGCATCTGTAAAAACTTCAACACTTGAAGATTACGAAAAAGTAATGCGTTCTGCAACTGAGGCATTCAAAACTTTTAGATTAATTCCTGCACCGCAGCGTGGAGAAATCGTTCGTCAGTTTGGAGAAAAATTACGTCAAAATAAAGAAGCTCTTGGTAAATTGGTTTCTTATGAAATGGGTAAATCATTGCAGGAAGGTTACGGAGAAGTTCAGGAAATGATCGATATCTGTGATTTTGCTGTTGGTTTGTCTCGTCAACTACACGGATTAACAATGCATTCTGAAAGACCAGGACACAGAATGTATGAGCAATATCATTCATTAGGAATTGTTGGAATTATTTCTGCATTTAACTTCCCGGTTGCAGTTTGGTCTTGGAATACGGCTTTGGCTTGGATCTCAGGAGATGTCTGCGTTTGGAAACCTTCTGAAAAAACACCTCTTTGCGGAATTGCCTGCCAAAATATTATTGCTCAGGTTATCAAAGAAAATAATCTTCCGGAAGGAATTTCTTGTTTGATAAACGGTGATTATAAAATAGGTGAGCTGCTTACAAAAGATACTCGTATTCCTTTAATTTCTGCAACAGGTTCTACCAGAATGGGGAAAATTGTTGCACAAACCGTTGCTGGAAGATTAGGTAAATCGCTATTAGAATTAGGAGGAAATAATTCAATTATTGTGACTCCAGATGCCGATATTAAAATGACCGTTATTGGAGCTGTTTTTGGAGCTGTAGGAACTGCCGGACAGCGTTGTACATCAACTAGAAGATTGATTATTCACGAAAGCATTTATGATAAAGTAAAAGATGCTTTAGTTGCGGCTTATAAACAATTACGTATTGGGAATCCGCTTGACGAAAATAATCATGTTGGACCGCTTATCGATACACATGCTGTTGAACAATATGCTATAGCTTTAAATAAAGTAGTTGCTGAAGGTGGAAAAATTTTGGTTGAAGGCGGAGTTCTTTCAGGCGAAGGTTACGAAAGCGGCTGTTACGTAAAACCTGCAATTGCTGAAGCTGAAAACTCTTTTGCTATTGTACAGCACGAAACTTTTGCTCCGGTTTTATATTTGATTAAATATTCTGGTGATGTTGATAATGCAATCGAACTTCAAAATGGAGTTGCACAAGGATTATCTTCTGCAATTATGACCAACAATTTACGTGAAGCAGAAAGATTTTTATCTGTAACAGGTTCTGACTGCGGAATTGCGAATGTAAACATCGGAACCTCGGGAGCTGAAATTGGCGGTGCTTTTGGTGGTGAAAAAGAAACCGGAGGTGGACGTGAATCTGGTTCTGATGCATGGAAAATATATATGAGACGTCAAACAAATACGATTAATTATACAACGAATCTTCCTTTGGCACAAGGAATTAAATTTGATTTGTAATTAAATCTCTTTTAAACATAGAAAAAGGCTTCCAAATTTTGGAAGCCTTTATTTTTTAAATTATTATCAGGGTTTATTTTTTAATAATAGTTTGGTTAAACGAATCCTCAGCAGTATAAATTTTTGCTAAGTAAGTTCCCGTTGAAAGCTGACTGATATCAATAGTTTCAGTTCCTTTTTGTGCAATTTTTACCAGTACGCCTGAGATATTATAGATCAAAACTTTTTCTATTTTTTGACTTGGATCTGATAAGTATAAAATGTTTGAAGCCGGATTTGGATACACAAATATTTTCTCAGTTTCTATATCAGCTGGAGTTTCTATTTTTGCCATACGAAGCATTCCACCGCTGTAAACCGTATTCATATAAAATAAGTTTGACGTATCTTTTTTAGTAATTGTATGACTTCCTGCGGCCAATGAAACTGTTACAATTCCGTTAGAAGCTACTTTATCCACATTGTCAACTTTTATTGTTGCCGAAGCTTCCACAAAAACAAGCGTTAAAGTACTCGCCTGACTTGTTGTAAATGAAATATTGGTAGAAGATTCAATTTTTAGACATTGCGTCAAAGTCAAACCATTATACGTAACCGTACCTTTAGTAGTCGAAAGATTTCCTGTAATTGCATAAAATGTGCTTGTTTTTCCAGAAGTTGTAAAATTGTGAATTTCGCTTCCAGACGTACCTGTATTTACCGTTATTGTTCCAGATCCCGTTGCTGCAGTTCCTGTTCCTGTAGTTGTAATTGAATATGAAACTGTTGCAGTTGGAGTTCCCGAAATAGTTATTGTTTTAGCCGATGTATTTTTTACAAAAGTTAATCCAGATGCCGGCAAACCGTTTACAGTGGCATCAGTTGCAGTTCCTCCCCAGGTAAATACAATCGAGTTAATAGCAGTTCCGCTGGTTACGGTTTGGCTGTTATTATTTGTAGATGTTAAAGTTTGAGTTCCTGCTGCATTTACCGTTATTGTTCCAGATCCAGTTGCAGGAGTTCCTGCAGTTCCTGTTGTAGCAATCGAATAATTTACGGTTGCAGTTGGCGTTCCGGAAATTGTGATTGTTTTTGCAGCTGTATTTTTTACAAAAGTCAATCCCGAAGCTGGTAAACCAGTCACGGCAGCATCTGTTGCATCACCTCCCCAGGTAAACACAATTGTTGCAATTGAAGTTCCACTCGTAACGGTTTGATTGTTATTTGAGGTTGAAGTTAAAGTTTGATTTCCAGCCGGAGGATTTGTTCCGTCCTGAACATAAACTAAATTCGTTTGATAATTTGTCAAAGCTGATTTCAATCCTGTATTTACTGCATCGGCAGTATCGTCAATGGCATTGTTAAATGTCCATTGTAAATCACCACCAGATACACGCCCTGCATATTGCATAACATTTGTTCTTGCAGTTTCCGGGCTGTCAGGCGTATAAGAATACATTACACTTGAGTTGGTATCAAAATTATTATACGTTTTAGCGCCTTTTTTTGATGTAATACTACTGCTGATAGTTTCGTTTCTGGTCGATGCTACATAAGCATCAAATTCAACTGGATAGGTTGAAGAATTGTACCCTACAAAACGAGTTTGTCCGCTCATTGTATTGTTAAAAGCTTTAATGGTTCCGCCGTCTTCGCTTGAAAAAGTTCCCTCGGCACCATTGTAAACATCAGTTCCCTGCATTGAAGTCAACATTGGGTATTTACAATTTCTAAAATAATTAGCTTCTACAAAAACAGAGGAACCTAAAGTTGATCCAACACCATATTTTGAATTTCCATCATAATAGTTGTTATAAACGTGAGCAGAATAATAACGTACACGAGGATGACGTGAATCAGAGTGATCGTACCAGTTGTGGTGATAGGTAATATATAAACCAGCTGTAGTTCCTTCACTTAAACCTAAAAGATTACTTTTTCCTGAATCCCAAAAGTGATTGTATGAAAAGGTAATATAAGTAGATTTTTTACAGTCTAAAGCTCCGTCACCTTTAACTTGGTCTGCATCGCTTCCGGCATTTCCATAAAAGAAATCACAGTTATGAACCCAAACGTAATCATTATCTTGCTGCAAGCCAATATTGTCGCCTTCGCCGCTGTCACAGTTCATTGTTCCAATATTTCGAATTTCAATGTTTGATGCATTTTTTACTCTTATTCCCCAGCCATCAGCAACAGCATCATTTCCTATTCCTTCCAGAGTAAGATAAGCCGAAGCATTTTTACTGTTTTCAATGACAATATCACCGCTCATCATATACGATAAGTCGGTAATCTGTCCAACCATACGAACAATTAAAGGTCTTAATTCTTTACCTTTTTTGTAACCGTCAAGAATGGTTTGTAATCCAACGCAAGGATTTGTTGTCGCACCAGTTACATCAAGAGAAACCGTATTTTTAGTCTGCTCTGTTACGTAAATAATTACTGCATTACTTTTTGGAGTTCCGTCTGCATTATAGGCACCCGGAACTCGGGAATTAGCAAAAGCAAATCCAGATCGATCGTGTGCTTTAACTGTCAATGAACTTGTTGTGGTACCAGTTCCTTCAACACCAGAAATAACTGGTTTGATTTTTACAGTATAAGATCCGGCTTTTAAACCCGGAATATCGGCACGAAAATAACTTCCATAGCTTCTAATAAGCTGAGTGTCAATTTTTCGATCGACAATTCCTTCACCTGTATAATATACATTATACGTTTGAGCATTGCTTACAGGCTGCCATTTTACAAAAACGGATTCAAGCCATCCGGTGGCTTCATTAATTTGCTGTGACCAAGTTTGGGCAGCAATAAAAAACATAGCTAAAAAAAGTAGGTTTTTTTTCATAATTGTTTAAGTTAGACATTAATAAAAGTTTTTTGTGGTTTTCGTGATTCTCGATTACAAGTGAAATTGTAATCGATTACACGAAATTACACAAAATTTTGATATTCTTATTTATTTTGTCTTAAAAAAACATATATGAAAAATTAATCATTAATATTTTAGTTAAAATGTAATTTATTGCATTAATTGTAATTTATTACATGTTAAAATATTTCTAGCGAAAGCCTAATTTTATTGACGTTTTAAAGAAGTAAAAAGGGATATGTTTTTAGAATTTATATTTTTTATAACTTTTAAACCTGTTTTTGTTAAAATGTATTTTTTGTAGGAAAAAGAATCTTTTTAGTAGGTTTGTATTTTGAAGATGTAAACTAATTATTAGAATATGAAGCATAAAAAAAGCCTTTTTGAATTTCAAAAAGGCTTTTTTTTATGTGTAAAGAAAATTTTAATTCTTACTTGACAATTTAGATAATAATCTTAAAAATTCGATATACAACCAAACTAATGTGATCATTAATCCCATTGCACCATACCATTCCATGAATTTTGGCATTCTTTCCTGAACACCTTTTTCAATTAGGTCAAAATCTAAGAATAGGTTTAAAGCAGCAATTATAATTACAAAAACGCTAATTCCAATACTCATCATTCCATTTCCGTAATGAACCGGAGTAAAATTAAAAATTAAAGAAGCAATCCATGAAATTAGATAATAAGTTGCAATAGCAAGAGTAGCAGCAATTACAACTGATTTGAATTGTTCTGTAACTTTTACGATTTTAAATTTGTATAAACCTAAACAAACTAAGAAAGTAACCAATGTAGCTCCAACTGCGTTTATTACAATTCCAGGATACATAGCTTCAAAAATAGCCGAGATTCCTCCAATGAATAATCCTTCAAATAAGGCATAACCCGGAGCAAGATACGGTGATAATTGTGGTTTAAATGCAGAAATTAAAACAAGAACAAATCCAACAATTGCACCTCCAATAGCAGGCAGCATAATGTTCAGTCCGTTAAAAGCCATCCACCATGTTACCATAGCAGCGCCGCATAATATTAAAAATAAAATAGCTGATTTATTAATCGTACCAGACAAAGTCATTTCCTGATTGTAATCAATAATCTTTGCTTCGTGTACTTCTTCAGCTCTTGAAACAGCATTTGATGAAAAACGCTTGTTACTTAAAAAAGGATTTTTTGAATTGAAGGCCATAGTTTTTATGCTTTTAGTGAACCCAAATATATGGAGTTTTTTTGAAGTCTGTAATTTAACTTTAAATTTTTAACATGAAATTTTCTTTTGAAAACTGCTGTAAAACAAAAAATCCACCAAAAGAAACTTTTGATGGATTTGTATATTTTTTAATCTGAATTTTTAATTCAATAGATCTAAAACTAATGAAGGGAATAAACCTAAAGCAATATTTAAACCAATAGAAATAATTGCAACGGCATAAATAAGGAATGGTTTTCCTGTGCGCTCTTCGTTTGGTTCTTTAGAATACATGGCCAAAATTAATTTGAAATAATAACCAACACTTATAATAGAGTTGATTACTGCAACAATTACAATAGCAACATAACCAGCATGAAGTGCCTGATCAAACAAGAATAATTTTGCAAAGAATCCTGAGAAAATCGGAATACCGGCCATAGACAATAATGAACCAGTCAAGATTGCAGCTAATAATGGATTCGTTTTTCCTAAACCGTGAAAGTTTACAATATCCTCGTTATCCTGATTTTTACATACATATAAAATAACGCTGAATGCAGCAATACCAGCTAAAGCGTAAGCAGCAGTGTAATATAATAAAACTCCTGCAGAAGTTGCAATAGTTAAGAATGTAATTAACATGAAACCTGCGTGAGAGATTCCAGAAAATGCCAACATACGTTTTACATTTACCTGACGCAACGCCATGATATTTCCAACGGTCATAGAGGCAATTGAAATTACAAGAATAATATTTTCAAATGTTCCTAAAAGATCCTGATTTTCCAAAGAAGGAATTAAATTCAATCCTGAAACTAATTTAAATAATGTTGCAATTGCTATTACTTTTGCCAAAGTACTCATTAAAGCAGTTGTTAAAGCTGGAGAACCTTCATAAACGTCTGGTGCCCAAAAATGAAAAGGTACAGCTGCAATTTTAAAGAACATTCCAATTGTCATTAAAATCATTCCGATAGGAAACCAGATTGGTAATTCAGCAGATAAAGAACTTTCGTGAATTTCTGCAATATCAAAAGTTCCCATAGCTCCATAAATCAAACAAATTCCGAATAAGATAATTCCAGATGCGAAAGATCCCATTAAGAAATATTTCATACCTGCTTCATTACTTTTAATATTCAAACGATCGCTCGCTGCCAGAACATATAATGCAATAGATAAAATTTCGATTCCAAGGAAAAACATTGATAAGTTTCCAAAAGAAACCATAGCAACACCCCCGGCCAATAAAAACACTTTTATAGCGATATAATCAGAGATTTTTGTCTGATGATTTTCGTAAAAATTATGGCTTAATGCTACAAGGAAAATAGTTAAAATAATAAACAATGATGAAAAAGCAGTCGAGAATTTACTCACCGTAATCATGTTATTGTAATAACTTGCTGTTGTTCCAAATTCGTAAAAGTTTAGTGCCAAAACTCCCAATAAACCTAAAATGGTAAACGGAACAATGCCTTTTCTAAAATTTAGAATTTCAAACAATAGGCAGAAAATACCCAATCCTGTTATAGCTATTAATGTATTCATTTTTGTTTTTTTGATTTAGGAAATCTAAAACGCCCTAATTTATTTTATTTAAAATATATTTTTATTTTTTAATGTTTAACTTTTTTAAGCTTCGGAAAATCTGAAATCAAAAATCGTTAATCATCATTCTAAAATCTTAGTTTTTATTGATAACGTTTAAAATCGTTTCTAAACTTGGAGTGATCAAATCTGTAATTGGTTTTGGATAAAATCCAAAGAAAATTAAAACAGCAATAATCGCAACTAAAGAAATTCCTTCGTTAACAGAAACATCTGCAAAAGTTTTTGAATTTGTTTCGCCCAACATTACGTTTTGGAACATTTTCAACATATAGTAAGCTCCTAAAATAATCGTTGTTCCGCCTAAAACAGCAAACCAAATGTTTATTTGAGAAAGGCTGTATAGTACAGTAAACTCTCCAACAAAGTTAAATGTAGTTGGTAAAGCAACAGATGCCAATACCAAAATTAAAAACATTGAAGTGAATTTTGGAGATTGAGTACGAATTCCACCTAATTCGCTAATATTTCTAGTTTCAAATCTTCTGTAGATAATTTCTGCAGCGTAGAATAATCCAACCACCACAAAACCGTGAGCGATCATTTGTAAAACTGCTCCGCGGAAACCATCAAGAGTTAAAGTGTAAGATCCTGCAGCAATTAATCCAACGTGAGCAAGAGATGAATAAGCTAATAATTTCTTTAAATCTTTTTGTCTTAAAGCTACGATTGAACCGTAGATAACGCCTGCAATTCCTAAAGCAATAAAAATATTCATGTATTCTTTTGCAGCAAGAGGTGCAATTGGCAACTGCCAGCGAATAACACTGTATAATCCCATTTTAAGCATGATACCAGATAAAAGCATTGTTCCAACAGTTGGTGCTTTTTGGTACACATTTGCCTGCCATGTATGGAAAGGAATAATAGGAATTTTGATCGCATAAGCTAAGAAGAAAGCAAGGAAAATCCAAAGCTGTTCGCAAGCAGATAATTGTACTTTATATAAATCTTCAATTAAGAAAGAACCTGCTTTTTGGTATAAATAGATAAAAGCAGTCAACATAAACAACGAACCTGCAAGTGTGTAAATAAAGAATTTAACCACTGCTTTTCTGCGTTCTTCAGCATCACCGTTACCCCAAATAAGAGCAATAAAGTAAATAGGAATAAGAGCTAACTCCCAGAAAATATAATATAAAAGACCATCTGCAGCAAGGAAAGTTCCTGTCATTGCAAATGCCATAAATAAAATCAGAGCATAAAAAGCTTTTGAGTTTTTATATTCATTCCCGAAAGAAGAGAATATAATAACTGGAGTTAAAGCCGTTGTCAATAAAAGCATGGCAAGACCTAACCCGTCAGCATTTAGCGCAAAAGAAATTTTAGGCTGATTGATCCACGCATTGATAAGACTGATATTTTCTCCAGCATTAAAATGGTTTAACAATACAACCGAACAGCCTAAAGCTGCCAAACTAAAGAACAAAGCTACTTTTGAAGCGAGTTTGTCACCAGCAAAATAGGTGATAAATGCACCAACTAAAAGAATAATTAATATAAGAGAAACGTTCATAGTTATAAAATTATTGAGCTAAAAATATATAAGAAACAATCGCGCAAAGACCTAAAACGAAAGCAAAAAGATATAATCCAATACTTCCTGTCTGTAGTTTTTTACCCTGAAACGCCAATTCGTTTGCTGCTTTTCCTAATCCAAAAACAACTGCCGATAATCCCGTTTCAATATAGTCTCTAAAGAATCTTGATAATGCATTTACTGAGCGAACGAAAATCGCATCGTAAGCTTCATCTACATAATATTTGTTATACAACACTTTTGTTAAGCCTGTAATATTTTCGTCAGCTTCAGGAACATTGTCTTGTTTGAAGTATTTGATATAAGCAATTAAAATTCCTAACAATCCGCCTAAAACAGCAACTCCCATTAAAGTATATTCTGTTGCGCCCAAATGATGTTCTTCGCCAGCCACTTTTGTGAAAAGAGGTGCTAAATATTCATTTAACCAGCTGTTTCCAGGTAAACTAATTAATCCTCCAAAAGTTGCTAAAAGAGCTAAAATCATTAAAGGGAAAGTAATTAAACCGTCACTTTCATGTAAATGATGTTTTTGTTCTTCAGTTCCTCTAAAATCTTTAAAGAAAGTTAAGAACATCAATCTGAACATATAGAAAGCCGTCATAATTGAAGCAATAGATCCAACAACATATAATGGAATACTGTGGTGGAAAGCAGTCAATAAAATTTCATCTTTTGAGAAGAAACCTGAGAAAAATGGAACTCCAGAAATAGCCAATGAAGAAACCAACATTGTCCAGAAAGTGATTGGCATTGCTTTACGCAATCCTCCCATTTTACGCATATCCTGCTCACCGTGTAAACCGTGAATTACAGAACCAGATCCTAAGAATAAACAAGCTTTAAAGAAAGCGTGTGTGATTACGTGGAAAACTGCTACTTCATAAGCCCCAAATCCTAATGCCAAGAACATTAATCCTAATTGAGAAACTGTAGAATAAGCTAATACTTTTTTAATATCAGTTTGTACTAAACCAATTGTAGCAGCAACTAATGAAGTTATCGCTCCAACAATTGCAATTACAGTCTGCACATCTGTTGCAAGATCAAAAACAAAGTTCAATCTCGTTACCATAAAAATACCAGCTGTTACCATCGTAGCAGCGTGGATTAATGCAGAAACAGGAGTTGGTCCTGCCATCGCATCTGGTAACCAAGTGTACAACGGAATTTGAGCAGATTTACCACAAGCTCCAATAAACAGACATAAAGCGGCTAAAGAAAGTAATGGTAAATTTAAGTTTGTCGCTCCCGCTATTGCAGTTTTTAAAGTGGCATAATCTAAAGTTGAAAACATTGAACCAATAATGAACATACCAATTAAAAGACCTAAATCTCCAATTCTGTTCATGATGAAAGCCTTTTTTGCAGCATCGTTATAATCCTGGTTTTTATGCCAGAATCCGATCAATAAATAAGAGCAAAGTCCAACACCTTCCCAACCAATAAATAAAACTAATAAGTTGCTTCCAATTACAAGTGTAATCATAAAGAATACGAACAGATTTAAATACGCAAAAAACTTGTGCATATTTTCATCATCATGCATGTAACTGATAGAGTATAAGTGAATCAAAGATCCAATTCCGGTTACGAACAATAACCAAAGAACAGACAATTGATCTAATAAAAATCCAAGATTGATTTTTAGATTACTAATTTGAATCCAGTCAAATAAAGTAACTTCAATTCCCTTTCCGGTTGAAGTTATTTGATTAAAAAGAACAAGAGTAACTATAAAAGAAACAGCCACGGCAGCAGTTCCGATGATTCCCGAAACTGTTTTTCCTAAGCTTTTTCCAAAGAAAACATTGATTAAAAATCCTAAAAAAGGAGCTAAAACTAAAACTAAAGCTAAATTGGTATCCATTTCTATTTTATCCTTTTAAATTTTTTAAATTATCGATACTAATTGAACCGATGTTTCTGAAAATAGAAACTAAAATCGCCAATCCTACCGCAACTTCAGCAGCAGCAACCGCCATCGAAAAGAATACAAAAACTTGTCCTTGCGCATCCTGATGGTAAGTTGAAAAAGCCACAAATAAAAGGTTTACTGCATTTAGCATGATCTCGATAGACATGAAAACGATAATTGAATTTCGTCTGTACAATACACCAAAAACACCAATACAAAAAAGTACAACACTTAAAAAGATGTAATTTTCAATACCTATTTGATTTAATATATTACCCATTATTTATTTAATTTTTCTTTTTTAGACAATAATACAGTTCCAATCATAGCAACCAAAAGTAAAATCGAAGCAAATTCAAAAGGCACCATATATTCGTTCAACAATATTTTACCCAATACTTTAATAGATTGGAAATCTTCTCCGGTTGAATCATAATCTCCAACAATTGGTTTAGAATTGATGAAAATTGCAATTAAAACAATAACAATTAAACAGAAAGAAACAATCGCTCCTAAACGTGTAATCCTTGGGCGGTGTACATCTTTTTGTTCGTTAAGGTTCATCAACATAATCGTAAACAGGAACAAAATCATAATCGCTCCAGAATAGACTATTATATGTACAACAGCTAAAAATTGAGAGTTCAATAATAAATAATGACCAGCGATAGAGAAAAAACAAATCACTAAGTAAATAGCAGAGTGAATTGGGTTTCGGCTAAAAATGGTTAAAAATGCAGTTATTACCGTAATAAACGCTAAAATACAAAATATAACACCTACAGGAGTTGCGTTTGCGAAATCAGGAATATGTATCATTAGTTAGCGTTATTAAGTTGTGAATTTTTAATAGCCATTTCTAAAGGCATCACTAATTTGTCTTTTCCAAAGATGAAATCTTCTCTTTCATAACTTGCAGGAACTAAAACCTTAGAAGTTGTCAAATAGATAGCATCTTTTGGACAAGCCTCTTCACATAAACCACAGAAAATACAACGAAGCATATTTATTTCATAAATCGAAGCATATTTTTCTTCTCTGTATAAATGTTTCTCGTCTGGCTTACGTTCAGCAGCTTTCATTGTAATCGCTTCTGCAGGGCACGATAAAGCACATAATCCGCAGGCAGTACAATTTTCACGACCTTGCTCATCACGTTTCAACATGTGCTGACCGCGATAAACCGGGCTCATTTCACGAACTTGCTCCGGATAATGAATCGTAATTTTTTTTCTAAAAAGGTGTTTAAGCGTAATCGCCAAACCTTTTACAATCGCCACAAGATACAATCGTTCAATAAAAGTCATCTCTTTATTAGAGACCACTTTTTTTCTACCCGATAATGATATAGTTTCTATTGACATTTTTTAATCTATGATTTATGATTTACAATTTGAGTTCAGTCAAATTCAAAATCTATTTTATTTTTATTTGAAGCTAATCCTGCTATCCGCTGTATCTTTAATTTTTCTAAAGAAAAAAATTAAAGGATGCCGCTTCTATCAGGGCTAGGGCATTACGGTTCTTAGAATCCTAAAGCGGCTGCGATATCGTGTCTTAAAATAACAGCGCCCGTAATCATAATATTAATAATCGAAAGTGGAATCAAAATTCTCCAGCCTAAGTTCATTAATTGGTCGTATCTAAATCTTGGAATTGTCCAGCGTACCCACATGTAAAAGAATATGAAGAAACATATTTTTACAAACAATACAGCAATTCCTAAAAGATTAGCGGTATTTACTCCAACATTTTCTACCATCCACTGCATTCCAGGATAGTTATAACCTCCAAAGAATAATACAGAAATAATAGTAGCAGAGATAAACATACTTGCATATTCAGCAAATAAATAGAATCCCATTTTCATTGATGAATATTCAGTATGGTAACCTCCAATTAATTCGTTTTCACATTCTGCTAAGTCAAAGGGAGTTCTGTTAGTTTCTGCAAATGAACAAATTAAGAAGATTAAAAAGGAAACCGGCTGATAAAAAACATTCCAGTTCATTCCTTGCTGCTGTAATGAAATTTCTTTTAAACTCATTGTTCCGGTCATCATCAACAATGCAATCATTGATAATCCCATAGCAACTTCATAAGAAACCATTTGAGAAGCTGCACGAACAGCTCCCATTAAAGAGAATTTATTGTTAGAAGCCCAGCCACCAATCATGATGCCGTAAACTCCAACAGAAAGAACTCCAAAAATGTATAATAAAGCGATATTTACATCAGTTGCCTGAAGAATAATATCTTTTCCAAAAAGATGAAGTCTGTCTCCCCATGGAATTACAGCACTTGTCATCAAAGCTGTACTCATGGCAATTGCCGGACCTACAACGAATAAAAATCTATTTGGTGTGTTTGGGAAAAATTCTTCTTTAGAGAATAATTTCATACCATCGGCAAGCGGCTGTAATAAACCTCCCCAACCTGCACGGTTTGGTCCAACACGATCCTGAAGAAAAGCAGCAACTTTACGTTCTGCCCAGGTAGAATACATTGCCATAATCATTGTTACCGCAAAAACGACAACAATAACAACACTTTTTTCTATAATAAATGCACTTTCCATTTCTTAAGAATTTTTTTCATTAGTAGTTAATGGAATTGCAGCCATACTAATTTTTTTACGGTCGATATCGCGGCCTAAAAGAATATTCTTTTCAGTATCGATTTCAACTTTCTCTAATTTTTGAGTGTAGTTATTTTGATTGATAACAGAATCTTTTTCAAATTCTCTAGGTCCTTCAATAACCCAGTCATTTACATCTTTGTGATCAAAACGACAGCTGTTGCAAATGAATTCTTCTACTTCATGGTACTCATCTTTACGACCAGTCACACGTTGAATTTCTCCACCAAACATCCAAACTGTAGTTTTACCGCAGCATCCAGGAGTAGTACATTCTCTGTGTGCGTTATAAGGTTTATTAAACCAAACTCTTGATTTAAAACGGAAAGTTTTGTCAGTTAAAGCTCCAACCGGACAAACGTCAATCATGTTTCCAGAAAACTCATTGTCGATTGCTTTAGAAATTCCGGTTGAAATATTAGCGTGGTCACCACGATCTAATACTCCGTGAACTCTGTTGTCTGTCAATTGATCTGCAACTTGTACACATCTTTGGCATAAAATACAACGGTTCATATGCAGTTGAATATTTGGACCAATATCTTCTGGTTCAAATGTTCTTTTTTCTTCAATAAAACGTGATTTTGGGTTTCCGTGCTCAAAACTTAAATTTTGAAGATCACATTCACCAGCCTGATCACAAATAGGGCAGTCTAATGGGTGGTTGATCAATAAAAATTCTGTTACAGATTTACGCGCCTCGGTAACTCTGGCAGAAGATTTACTGTTTACTTCCATTCCGTCCATACATCCTGTTACACAAGATGCCATTAATTTTGGCATGGGTCTAGGGTCAGCTTCACTACCTTTAGAAACTTCAACTAAACAACAACGACATTTACCGCCGCTGCCTTTTAATTTTGAGTAATAGCACATGGCTGGCGGCACCAAATCTCCACCAATCATACGTGCAGCCTGCAGGATCGTTGTTCCTGGCTCTACGTCTATACTTTGACCGTCTATGGTTACTTTCATCTCTTTATGATTTGAATGTTGAAAGTCGGAATATTTTAAAGAATTGCTGTCCTTTTAATATTATGAACTTTATAACTTTCTGCTTTTTATTTTTATACGATTACTTTACCGCCTACTAAATGCTTTACTTGCGAAAAAGGTTCAGCAACAAAGTGATCTCTATTTTTGATTTTTTCAGGGAAACGAACGTGATATTCAAATTCATCTCTAAAGTGACGAATCGCTGCTGCTACTGGCCAAGAAGCGGCGTCACCAAGCGGACAAATTGTGTTTCCTTCAATTTTACTTTGAATGCTCCAAAGTAATTCGATATCTTCTTCACTGCCTTGACCGTTTTCAATTCTCCATAAGATTTTTTCTAACCATCCAGTTCCTTCACGGCAAGGTGTACATTGTCCGCAAGATTCGTGGTGATAGAAACGAGCGAAATTCCAAGTGTTTCTTACAACACAAGCAGTATCATTGTAAACAATAAATCCTCCGGAACCTAACATAGATCCGGTAGCAAAACCACCATCACTTAAAGATTCGTAAGTCATTAAACGATCTTCACCGTTTGCTGTTTTGAAAATCAATTCAGCTGGTAAAATCGGCACAGAAGAACCTCCCGGTACAAATGCTTTTAATGGACGGCTTGAAGACATTCCTCCTAAATATTCATCAGAATTCATGAATTCGTCAACACTTAAACCTAATTCAATTTCGTAAACTCCAGGATTTTTGATGTGTCCGGAAGCAGAAATTAATTTAGTTCCAGTAGAACGTCCAATTCCAATTTTAGCATAATCGTCACCAGAATTGTTTACAATCCACGGCACCGTTGCAATAGTTTCAACGTTATTTACCACAGTTGGATTTGCCCAAAGTCCTGAAACCGCAGGGAATGGTGGTTTAATACGAGGATTTCCTCTTTTACCTTCCAAAGATTCTATAAGTGCAGTTTCTTCTCCGCAGATATAAGCTCCAGCTCCACAGTGAACGTGTAACTCTAAATCGTAACCCGTACCTAATATATTTTTTCCTAACCATCCGGCAGCCTTAGCTTCGGCGATTGCTCTTTCTAAAATTTTGAAAACCCACATATATTCTCCACGAATGTAGATATACGAAAGGTTAGCACCTAATGCGTAACTAGAAGTAATCATTCCTTCGATCAATAAGTGAGGAATAAATTCCATCAAATAACGATCTTTGAAAGTTCCCGGCTCTGATTCGTCAGCGTTACAAACTAAGTGTCTTGGTTTTCCTGATTTTTTATCAATAAAGCTCCATTTCATTCCGGCAGGGAAACCCGCGCCGCCACGACCACGAAGACCTGATTTTTTTACTTCTTCGGTAACTTCATCCGGTGTAAGTGTTTTTAAAGCTTTTTCTACAGAAGCATAACCACCATTTTGGCGATATACTTCGTAGGTTTTAATTCCAGGAATATTGATTTTATCTAATAATATTTTTTGTGACATCTTATTTATCGTGTAATATTATTTTATCATCTTTACAATCAGCGATTAACTGATCGATTTTTTCTTCTGTCAATTTCTCTTTGTAGAAATCGCCTAATTGCATCATCGGAGCGTATCCGCATGCACCTAAACATTCTACACCGGCAATGGTAAACATTCCATCGGCAGTTGTTTCACCCATTTTAATGCCTAATTTTTCAGAAGTATAATCCATTAAATTTTCGGCACCGCTTAAACAACAACAAGACGTCTGGCAAAATTCAAACATGTATTTTCCAATTGGTTTTTGGTTGAACATGGTATAAAAAGTAACCACTTCATAAACCTCAATTGGTTTTATCTGAAGAATTTCGGCAACCTTGTCCTGCAGTTCAATGCTAAGCCAGTTGTTATGCGCATCCTGCACTTCGTGCAAAACAGGCAGTAAAGCCGATTTTTGTTTGCCTTCCGGATAATGACTAATCAATTCATTGATACGAGCGATCAATGCCTCAGTCATATTTATTTCTTGTTTGTAATGTTTACGTTCCATTTTTTATTTTGGATTTTAGATTTTAGATTTTAGATTTTTTCAATCTGGATCTATAATCGGCATTCTTTTTAAATTTTAGATTTCTGATTTTAAATTTTAGATCTTCCAATCTGCAATCTAAATTCTAAAATCTGCCATCTTTTTACGCGTCTAGTTCTCCTGCAATTACGTTTAAACTCGAAAGGATAACAATTGCATCAGAAAGTAACGCACCTTTAATCATTTCAGGATATGCCTGGTAGTAAATAAAACAAGGTCTTCTGAAATGTAATCTATATGGAGTTCTGCTTCCGTCTGTAACTAAATAAAAACCTATCTCTCCATTTCCTCCTTCAACAGGGTGGTAAATTTCGGCAACCGGAACAGGAACTTCTCCCATTACAATTTTAAAGTGATAGATTAATGATTCCATCGAATTATATACATCTTCTTTTGGAGGAAGATAATAATCAGGAACCTGAGCATGGTATTCGTTTCCTTCCGGCATTTTTTCCAAAGCCTGACGAATAATGCTTAAACTTTCCCAAACTTCAGCGTTACGAACACAGAAACGATCGTAAGTGTCACCTGATTTTCCAACAGGAACAATAAAATCAAAATCTTCGTAAGATGAGTAAGGCTGAGCCACACGAACGTCGTAATCAACTCCGGCAGCACGTAAGTTTGGACCTGTAAATCCGTAAGCCATTGCTTGTTCAGCAGAGATTGCACCTACGTTTACAGTTCTGTCAAGGAAAATTCTGTTTCTTTCGAATAAGTTTTCGAATTCTTTCCATGCAACTGGAAATTCTTCAAGGAATTTATCTAGTTTTTTGAAAGCTTCTGGAGACCAATCTCTTTCAAAACCACCAATTCTTCCCATATTTGTAGTCAAACGAGCTCCACAAATTTCTTCGTAGATTTCGTAGATTTTTTCTCTAAATTGAAAAACGTATAAGAAACCAGTATACGCACCAGTATCAACCCCAAGAATCGAGTTACAGATTAAGTGGTCTGTAATACGAGCCAGCTCCATTACAATAACTCTTAAGTATTGTGCTCTTTTTGGAACTTCAACACCTAATAGCTTTTCTAATGTCATCCACCATCCCATATTATTAATAGGAGAGGAGCAATAGTTCATACGGTCTGTAAGAGGAGTAATTTGGTAAAACGGACGATTTTCGGCAATTTTTTCGAAAGCTCTGTGAATGTAACCAATAGTTGGTTCAGCTTCCAGAATTCTTTCACCATCCATTAATAGGATATTTTGAAAAATACCGTGAGTCGCAGGGTGGGTAGGACCTAAATTCAATACTGAAAGCTCGCTTCCGTCTTCGTTTAGTTTCTCCTTAATTATTTTAGCATAACGATGCTCTGGTGGTAATAATAGTTCTGACATTTTATAATGTTGAATTATTTATTTTTTAGCAATTTGTTGTTGTTCTTCCAAAGAATCTGTCGTCTTTATCAGTTCTTCCGCTGTCTTCCATTGGGAATTCTTTTCTCATTGGGAAAGACACCATTTCATCCATATTTAAAATACGTTTCAATTGCGGGTGGCCAATAAAATTGATTCCGTAGAAATCGTATGTTTCTCTTTCCATCCAGTTTGAACTTAAGAAGATATTTGAAACAGTTTTGATTTCTGGTTTTTCGCCATTTAGATAAACTTTGATTCTCAAACGTTTGTTTTCGTACCAGTTGTGCAAATGATATACGATAGCAAACTGACGTTCTGAATCGTTGTCCGGGTAATGAACCCCGCATAAATCTGTTAAAAAGTGAAAACGCAGTTCAGAATCGTTTTTAAGGAATAAAATCAACGCTGTAATTTTATCAGCTGAAGCTTCTAAAGAAAAAATATCTCTTTCTTGCTGAAAGTTAAAAACATCGTTATTAAATGTTTCTGTAAGTTTATCTTGAATCAGGGTATTTTCTAAAGCCATCTTATGAGATATTATATGAAGCTAATAATTCTTGGTATTCTGGTGAACTTCTGCGTCTAACAGATTCGCTTTTTACCAATTCTTGTAATCTCATTACACCGTCAACAATCTGCTCTGGTCTTGGCGGGCATCCAGGAACGTAAACGTCAACCGGGATTACTTTATCAATTCCTTGTAAAACTGAGTAAGTGTCAAAAATACCTCCTGATGAAGCGCAAGCCCCAACAGCAATTACCCAGCGCGGCTCAGACATTTGTTCGTAAACTTGTCTTAAAATTGGAGCCATTTTTTTAGAAATAGTTCCCATTACTAATAACATATCTGCCTGACGAGGAGAGAAACTCACACGCTCAGATCCAAATCGTGCTAAATCGTAATGTGAAGCCATTGTTGCCATAAACTCAATTCCGCAGCAAGATGTTGCGAATGGTAAAGGCCAAAGAGAATTCGCGCGTGCCAAACCAACAACGTCATTTAGTTTTGTAGCGAAGAAACCTTCTCCTACAACTCCTTCCGGTGGCGCAACCATATTTACATTTGAATCGCTCATTTTATTTTAGATTTCTGATTTTAGATTTTAGATTTGTTGAAATCGTAAAAAGTAAAATCAATTTTTTTAAATCAGTATATTAATTCAAAGGAGTTTAAATTTTAAATTTTAATTCGAGACATAATCTAAAATCAGAAATCTAAAATCTAAAATCACATTTATTCCCAGTCTAAAGCTCTCTTTTTGATGATGTAGAAAAAACCAACTAAAAGTAAAGCCATAAAAACGACCATTTTAAGCATTCCTTCTATACCAAGATCTTTAAAGTTTACTGCCCACGGATAAAGGAAAATCACCTCTACGTCAAACAATACGAACAAAATCGCTACCAGAAAATATTTTACAGAAAAAGGAATACGGGCATTACCAACAGATTCGATACCGCACTCGAAGTTTTTATCTTTTACTTCAGAGGTTCTTTTTGGGCCTAATTTTCCAGAAATAATGATTGTTCCTACCACAAAACCAACTGCCAGAATGAACTGCATTAAGATAGGAATGTAACTGTATTGATCAGATTGCATAAGCTTAGCTTTTTTACTTAAAGAATAAGCCACAAAGATAACTTTCAACTATGTAAATCACAAACTAAAGGGAGATATAAGTACATCATGAAAGCGCGTTTATGTGTAATTTTTATTGATTATAAATAACGCGTGCTTTTTTTAATATTTTTTTAAGAAATGGACAAAAAAAAACGTCTCGAAATAAATCGAAACGTTTTTAAAACCATTCAGAGGCAAAAAAAATAAATTGCTATATTTTTCTTAGATTACTGCTACTTTAGCAGCAACTTTCCCTTTTCTTCCTTCTTCTTCTTCATAGCTTACACGGTCTCCTTCGCGTAATTCTTCCGCGTTAATTCCTGAAGCGTGAACGAAGATGTCCTTTCCTGTTTCTTCGTCTGTAATGAATCCATAACCTTTAGATTCATTGAAAAATTTTACTGTACCTGTACGCATTGTAATTGTAATAATAATTTATAATAAAGCAAATGTAATATATAAATTCATACAAAAGACATCTACCTGTTAATTTTTTGTAAAAATTATTGATTTCCAGTGTTTTTACGTAGTTTATTGCATCAAATTATATATGAAATACCATAATTTGAGAATCGTTAATTGTAAGAATATCAAAAAGATGAACTTGTAGGAATTTAATATCTGAATAAGTGTAAATCAGTCCATTATTTTTTGTGACTTTATTGCATAAAAAAAACAGCTGAATTTCAGCTGTTTTTAAATATTTAAATTTCTATTAATTTAGATAGAATCAATTTTAATATGTAATTCTTTCAATTGAGATTCATCAATTGTTGATGGAGCATCAATCATCACATCGCGTCCTGAATTGTTTTTAGGGAAAGCGATAAAATCTCTAATAGTTTCCTGACCGCCTAAAATGGCAACCAATCTATCTAAACCAAAAGCTAAACCACCGTGAGGAGGCGCTCCAAATTGAAAAGCATCCATTAAGAAACCAAACTGTGCTTTTGCTTCTTCTTCAGTAAATCCTAAATACTTGAACATTAACTGCTGTGTTGCTTTATCATGAATACGAATTGATCCACCGCCAATTTCGTTTCCGTTTAAAACCATATCATAAGCATTGGCACGAACTTTTCCAGGTTCTGTTTCTAACAAGGTCATGTCTTCTGGTTTTGGAGAAGTAAACGGGTGGTGCATTGCGTGGTAACGACCGCTTTCTTCGTCAAGTTCCAATAATGGGAAATCAACAACCCATAATGGTGCAAATTCTTCAGGATTACGCAATCCTAAACGAGTTGCTAATTCCATACGAAGTGCAGAAAGCTGTGCACGTGTTTTATTTGCTGGACCAGAAAGTACAAAAATCATATCTCCAGGATTTGCTTCTGTGGCTTTTGCCCAATTTGCCAAATCATCATTATCGTAGAATTTATCTACAGATGATTTAAATGTTCCGTCTTCGTTACATTTTACATAAACCATTCCAGACGCTCCAACTTGCGGACGTTTTACCCAGTCAATTAATCCGTCAATTTCTTTACGGGTATAATTTCCTGCTCCCGGAACTGCAATTCCCACCACTAATTCAGCTGAATTGAAAACTGGGAATTCTTTATGCTGTGCAAATTCGTTTAACTCACCAAATTTCATCCCGAAACGAATGTCCGGTTTGTCATTTCCGTATGTTTTCATAGCATAGTCGTAAGTAATTCTTGGGAATTTTTCTACTTCTATACCTTTAATTTCTTTTAATAAATGTCTTGTCAAACCTTCAAAAACATTCAAAATGTCTTCTTGTTCAACAAATGCCATTTCACAGTCGATTTGTGTAAACTCCGGCTGACGGTCTGCACGTAAATCTTCATCACGGAAACATTTCACAATTTGGAAATATTTATCCATTCCACCCACCATCAATAATTGTTTGAAAGTTTGTGGAGATTGCGGCAATGCATAAAACTGTCCTTCGTTCATACGGCTTGGTACAACGAAATCTCTCGCTCCTTCCGGAGTTGATTTGATTAAATAAGGAGTTTCAACTTCGCAGAAATCTAAATCAGATAGATATTTACGAACTTCCATCGCTACTTTATGACGGAACAATAAACTGTTTTTTACCGGATTTCTACGAATATCTAAATAACGGTATTTCATTCTGATATCTTCACCACCGTCAGTTTCATCTTCAATTGTGAAAGGAGGCGTTAAAGCAGCATTTAAAATCGTTAATTCAGAAACTAAAATTTCGATTTCACCAGTCGGAATGTTTTTGTTTTTAGCTTCACGCTCAATAACAGTTCCTTTTACCTGAATTACAAATTCACGACCAAGAGTTTTAGCTAATTCAAAAACGGTTTTATCGGTACGACTTTCGTCGAAAATAAGCTGTGTAATTCCATAACGGTCGCGTAAATCGACCCAGTTCATAAATCCTTTATCACGTGATTTTTGAACCCAGCCCGCAAGTGTAACTTCGGTATTAATATTTGAAGCGTTTAGTTCGCCGCAATTATGACTTCTATACATAATCTCAATTTTAGACTGCAAAAGTAAACACAAAATTCAAATTAATATAACAAAGTGTGCAACTAGATGATTATTAATTTAAAATATTTTGTTAATTCTGAAATTTTGAACTTGTAATTTCTTTAGATTTGATGTACTAAAAACAAACTTTAATACTATGAAGAAACTTTTTATTGCAGGTTTAGTGCTTTTCAGTGCTTTGAATATCAGTGCACAATCTAAAAAGTATGTAACTTTTGAAGCAAATATCGCCAACAGAAATACTGACATTATAAAGATTATTAATGAAGGCAGAGTAATCAAAACCATCTATGTCGATAAGAATGGTATTTTTAAAGATACTCTGGTTGTTGATGGAGGCAGAAGCCGATTATATGATGGTGTAGAATCGACAGAATTGTTTCTAAAAAATGGTTACGATATAAAACTGAAAATGGATGCCAAACAATTTGATGAATCTATTGTTTACACTGGTAAAGGAAGTGCAGAAAACAACATTTTAGCGCAGCGTATTTTAGCCGATGAAAAACTTTATGACAATAGTGTTGCTTCTCTGGACGATGCTGCTTTTAATAAGTTGGTCGATACAAAAAAAGCTGGCGATGCTGCTCGTTTAAAAGATAAAAATCTAGACCCGGAATTTGTAAAAATTGAAACAGAAAATGGAGCTAACGCAATTGCAGAAATCTCTCAATATCGTAAAGAAGCTCAGGATATTGCAAAAATGAACAATAAACCTTCTCCAGGTTTTGATTATGAAAACCATAAAGGAGGTAAAACCAAACTTTCTGATTTAAAAGGTAAATATGTTTATATTGATCTTTGGGCAACGTGGTGTGGACCTTGTAGAGGAGAAATTCCATATTTGCAAAAAGTGGAAGAAAAATATCATGGAAAAAATATTGAGTTCGTAAGTATTTCTATAGACACGCCAAAAGATCATGATAAATGGCAAAAGTTTGTAACCGATAAACAACTTGGAGGGATTCAGTTATTTTCTGATAATGAATGGAAATCGGAGTTTGTAACAAGTTATAATGTAACCGGAATTCCGAGATTTATTTTAATTGATCCAAAAGGCAATGTTGTCGATGCAAATGCATCAAGACCCTCTTCTCCAGACCTTGAAAAGCAGTTAGACTCCTTATTGAACTAATTTATGCACTAAATTTATAACGTTATCGTAGTTTTAGTTTTTTGCTAAAACACCAGCAAAACCAATGCCTCAGCGTTGGTTTTTTTGTTTTCGGGAAATTTCCAATGTTAAGTTTTTATTCAATGTTACCAAATTGTTAAGTAAAAGTTTTTTTAATGTAAACATTTGATTATATTTGGTAATGATTTCTTAACATTAATACCTAAAGATATGAAAAAGAGTGTAATTTTAGCAGCGTTGTTGTTCTCTGGAATATTAGCTGCACAAGAAGTGAATCCTGAATTAGAAGTTGTTGGAAACAAAGTAAAAGCTACTTATTATTATGATAATGGCAGAGTACAGCAAGAAGGTTTCTTTAAGGATGGTAAATTAGATGGTGTTTGGGTATCTTATGATGAAAGAGGAAATAAAAAAGCCATTGGAGAATACACAGACGGAGTTAAAACTGGAAAATGGATTTATTTTAATGACAACAACAATTTAAGCGAAGTTGCTTATGTTGACAATAAAGTAGCCTCAGTTAAAAACTTACAGAAAAATGCTTTAGCAAACAGAAACTAATTTAAGTTTCGACGATTTATAACAAAGAGGCTGTCTCAACTTTTGAGACAGCCTCTTTGTTATTTTACATGTTTCTTTGTTCTGTAGGAACATTTCATTGGTAGAAAATTAATTTGTTATAATGGTTTACGTTCCGTAGGAACGTTTGATTTTGACATTTTTTATAATCTGACCTATCAAACGTTCCTACGGAACGCAAATGGGGTTGGCCTTTTTTTTCTACCTACGAAACATTCCTATGGAATGATAATTAGGAGATCAACAAATAATTATAGTAAAAGGGCTGGTTTGACTTTTGATACAGCTTTTTTTATGCCCGTTTTTTAGATTTTTTTCTTCTTCCAAACCAAATTATAAAACCGGTTACAGGTAAAGCCGAAGCTATTAAGCTTACTGTAAAAGCAATAATTTTTCCAGGCAAATCTAAAATTTGCCCCGTGTGAATTCCGTAATTCATTTCGACAACCTGCAGACCTAAACTTTTAGAATGATAAGGATCACTTTGAATTAATTTTCCGTCTTGCGGATGAAAATAATAATTGCTTTGATGATCGTATCGTAAGGCATGAGGGTATGCTCCGGTGTTGATGATATCGCCTTTTTGCTGTGGATATATAACAAAAAGCATTTCGGCTTTTGGCTGCAATTTCATGGTTTCAATAAAAGCCCGATCGACAGCTGTTATAGAATTAGAATCGAATTTTGTTGTGTCGATTACTGGCGCTTTTGTTTCTGCAGCTTTGTCTCCGCCAAAATTGAATGTTTTGTAAATTCCATCGCCAACCCATTCGTAGGTAAAAGTTAATCCGGTTATGGCAAGAATAAGTGCAATTAGTGCAATGTAAAATCCCGAAGTATTATGCCAGTCATAATTTACACGACGCCATCTTGCGGACCATTTTACGGTGAAACTTCTTTTAACATCGCTTCTTCGTTTTGGCCACCATTGAATAATTCCCGAAATCAGTAAAATAATAAAAATAATGGTCGAAACGCCAATAATATGTTTTCCAATATAATCCGGCAGAAGCAAATACAGATGAATATATTCGACAATGATGAAAAAATCGGTTTTGGGATTTTCGGTTTTTAAATATTCTCCTGTGTACGGATTAAAATAGAGATATAAATTTTCGGTATCAGAATAAGTGAAAACAATTGCCGAACGGTTTTTTCCATAATAAGAAACCATCGACTGTTTGTTCTTTGGAAGAATTTTTTTTGCCTTTTGTTGTAAAACAGACGGCATTAAAAAAGGTTTGTTTTGAGGTTCGACCAAACGCCATTCTTTTCGGGTAATGTCTTTTATTTCATCATGAAAACAGAATATACAACCCGTAATACAGACTATAAAAACAATAAGCCCGGAAATTAATCCGAGCCATTTATGTAGAAAACGTATTTGCGTTTTGAATCCCATTTTTTGATTAAAAGCGTAAAAGTAGACGCAAAATCAATAGAGGGCAAATAATTTATGCTAATTTTAAGCTATTGCTCAAAAAGTAAAAAAAGTTAGCCACGAATTTCACAAATTTCCACAAATTTAATTCGTGCAAATTTGTGAAATTCGTGGCGGAAAAATTTTAGACTTTTGTTTCTGCAACAACTTCTTTTTTAGGCTTTAAGTGATACGCTGTATAAAGTGATATCGAAGCCAAAGCAATCCAGAAAACATCAATAAAGAAAATTTGAATTTTGTGTTCCATAAACGAAGTCCAAAACCAATCTCCGGAAACAATTCCGTTTGTTATTGGAATTAGGAAACCTAAAATACTTCCTGAAATTAAACAGAATTTGTTTGTAAAATCATCATTCTTTTTAATGATGAAGAATACGGTTAATATAAGCCATCCACCAAAATATAAACTAAACAAGTTAGATTGACTTAACGGATAAAATATTTTTGAACCAATAAAAGCCAAAGCCGTAATAGGATACATACTCAAACAAATGGCCAGATAAATGCGTACAACTGCAGCGTTGAAACGTCTTTTCTTTTCAGGTAAATTATTCTTTTGTCTTGCTACCAACCAAATCATAACGCCGGAAATGATGACAAAACACGTTATAATTCCCAAAATGAAACTGACAATTTTTAGAGCATATCCGCCGTAATCACCAAAGTGAATTCTATATAAAACATTTTTTACAACATCAATATAGCCATTTTGAGTAACAGGATTTTTGCGGGCAACTTCTTTTCCGTCAGCAATACGATATACTACTTTTCCAATTCCCGTAAATTTTTTGTCGCTTAATAATTCACCTTCAACCAAAACGTGCATGTTGGCATCGCCATAATTTTGAATAAAAACGCGTGTAATTTCAAAATCAGACCAATTGCTTTTTGCTTTAGAAACAAGCTGATTGATGTTAAAAGGAGCTACTAATTTTTTATTATCAAATTTATAATCAGGATCGTTGTATTCTAATTCTTTATATAATTTGTTTTCGTCGCCTTTATACAAAGCCATTACGGCAGGCGCGACAATTAAAAGCTTAATCATGAAAAATGCTCCGGTTACAGCATAAACAAACTGAAACGGAAGTCCGATCATTCCTAATGCTGTATGTGCATCTGTCCACAATGTTTTTAATTTTTCCTTTGGACGGAAAACATAAAAGTTAGAAACGATTTTTTTCCAATGCAATAAAAGTCCGGTTACAATGGCAAATAAGAAAAACAAAGCCGTAAATCCTGAAAGATAATAGCCAACTGGATACGGAATCTGCGCCAGAAAATGCAAACGATATAAAAACTCACCTAAAGAATAAGATTCTTCGTAAGTGTAGGATTTGAATTTTTTGTTGTCCAGATAAAAGAAAGTACCTTCTTTTTGTTTGGCTGGAGCCAAAGTATCTTTGGTACCTTCCATATAAACGGCAACTCTATTTTCTGTAGAAGGTTTAGAGATCGTTATATTTCTTCCGTGTAGAACGTATTCTTTATCAAGATTTTTTAAAGCTTTATTGTAATCTAATTCAATTTCTTTTGTAATGGCGGTAGATTCGCTTCTTTCCCAGTTGATGATTTCATCTCTAAAAAAAGAAAAAGACCCTGCAAAAAAGATCACAAAAAGTACAATACTAATTACAATTCCGCTAACGGTATGTGTATGAAAATAAATATTATAATGGCGATTATTCATAAGGATTACGCAACGGGATTATAAGTTTGACCAAGATAAATAAGAGCAGAAAAAACTAAAGTAAGAAGAAGGTAAATTCCCCAAATTTTCAATCCGCTTTTGGCTAAGAAAGCCAAGACCATCAAAACAACCCAAAGTATAAATCCGCTAAAAGCCATTGTCATTAAAACTTCCGGACGATTAAACCAGGAAGCTAAAGCTAAATGGAAAGTGACAGAAACAAAGTAACCACCTAAAATTGCTGCGGTAATTTTGGCAAAACGAGGCCAAAAGGCAGGAGTTAAATATTTTGAATTTGCTGGCATTGGTCAAAAAAGATTAATTGTAATAAAGTTCTAATAAAGCAACAAGAATCAGGATTGTTAAAAGTGCTTTACTGTTTACTTTTTTTAATGGTCTAAGAATGATAATTAAACTCCCAATTACCATTAACTGAATAAAAAACATTAAAGTTCCGCCTCCTAAAGACTGTGTAAAAAGCCAGATGGCATAAGCTGTTACAAGAAGTATTAAACCAGTAATTTTAGTTTGTTTTGGATTTTTCTGCATCCATTTTTCAAAACCAAAATCATACGATAAAGCGGCTCTTTTTGAAGTGTAGTAAAGGGTATAAAAAGCTAAAAAAACGATAAGGCTTGCTATTGTTATCATGATTTTACAGATTGAATTAAATTATCGTCCAGTTTATGAGATGATAATTTTAAATTGTTTTTGATTCTGCAAATCTAAGTCATGAATGCCAACAATGCAAGCTATTTTTATTTATTCTAAATTAAATTTTAAAAATAAAGTGATTTAATTCGGTACTATAAATAAAAAAACCTGCTCAAATGAATGAACAGGTTCTGTATATAATTGAAAAATTATTCTGATTACAATTCTAAAGCACGTTTAGCATCGCCATTCATTAATAATTCTAATGGGTTTTCCAAAGCTTCTTTCACAGCAACTAAGAAACCAACAGACTCACGTCCGTCGATGATTCTGTGGTCGTAAGAAAGTGCAACGTACATCATTGGGTGAATTTCAACTTTTCCGTTTACAGCAATTGGACGCTCAATAATATTGTGCATTCCTAAAATTCCTGATTGAGGAGGGTTGATGATTGGAGTACTTAACATACTTCCAAAAACACCACCGTTTGTAATAGTGAAAGTTCCGCCTGTCATATCATCAACAGTAATTTGACCATCACGAGCTCTTAAAGCTAATCTTTTGATTTCAGCTTCAATTCCACGGAAAGTTAATAACTCAGCATTACGAACAACAGGAACCATTAATCCTTTTGGTCCAGAAACTGCGATTGAGATATCAGCAAAATCGTAAGCGATTTTGTAATCACCATCCATCATTGAGTTAACATCTGGGTATAATTGTAAAGCTCTTGTAACTGCTTTTGTAAAGAATGACATGAAACCTAAACCTAAACCACCATGTTTAGCTTTGAAAGCGTCTTTGTATTCATTACGAATTTGGTTAATTGGCGTCATGTTTACTTCGTTGAAAGTAGTAAGCATAGCTGTTTCGTTTTTAGCTGAAACTAGTCTTTCTGCTACTTTACGACGTAACATAGATAATTTTGTACGCTCAGTTCCACGGCTTCCACCAGTTGGAGTTCCCATAGAAGGTACTGCATTTACAGCATCATCTTTAGTAATTCTTCCGCCTTTACCAGTTCCTGAAACTGTAGCTGGAGCAATATTTTTTTCGTCTAATATTTTTCTTGCTGCAGGAGATGGAGTTCCAGCTGCATAACTTGTAGCTGCTGGAGTCTGAACTGGTTCTGCTTTTGGAGCCTCAGCTTTTACTTCTGCTTTTGGAGCTTCTGCCTTTGGTGCCTCAGCTTTAGGAGCTTCTGCTACCGGAGCGCCGCCTGCAGGTTTTGCTGCATCAGTATCAATTAAACAAACTACAGCGCCTACAGCTACTGTATCACCTTCTTCAGCTTTTAGTGTAATAACACCGCTCATTTCAGCAGGTAATTCAAGAGTAGCTTTATCTGAATCAACTTCAGCAATAGCCTGATCTTTTTCTACATAATCTCCGTCTTTTACTAACCAAGTTGCAATTTCAACTTCTTTTATTGATTCCCCTGGTGATGGGACTTTCATTTCTAAAATCATCTTTGTTTTTGTTTAAGGTTTTTATGGTTTCAATCCCGATAGCTATCGGGACTGAAACTTGAAACATTTTTTTTTATCTGAATAAATTTTTATCGAATACCATTCTAATTGCATCTGCGTGACGACGTTTTGCACGTGTGTAACTTCCAGATGCCGGAGCCGCGTATGCTTTTAATGAAGCCAATCTCCATTTTACAAGATCAAAGTTCATTAACATAAAACTGTAAGCTCCCATGTTTTTAGGTTCTTCCTGAGCCCAAACATAATCATCAGCATTTGGATATTGTGCGATAATTGCTTTTAACTGCTCAACTGGTAAAGGGAATAATTGCTCAATACGAACAACTGCAACATCATTTCTTCCGTTGTTTTCTCTTTCTGCAACGATGTCATAGTAGAATTTACCAGTAACAAAAACTAATGTTTTTACTTTCTTTTTATCTACTGTATTGTCATCAATTGTTTCCTGGAAACTTCCTGTCGCTAATTCTTCAACAGTTGATACGCATCTTGGATCACGTAATAAACTTTTTGGAGAGAAAACTACTAAAGGTTTACGGAAATTAGTTTTCATTTGTCTTCTTAACAAGTGGAAGAAGTTGGCTGGCGTTGTACAATCTGCAACATACATGTTTTGTCTTGCACAAAGTTGTAAGTAACGCTCCATTCTTGCAGAAGAGTGTTCTGCACCTTGTCCTTCATATCCGTGAGGCAATAATAAAACAATACCGTTTTGGTTGTTCCATTTATCTTCACCACATGAAATATATTGGTCAATCATAATTTGCGCACCGTTAGAGAAATCCCCAAATTGTGCTTCCCAAATTGTTAAAGCTTTTGGATTTGCCAATGCATATCCGTAATCAAAACCAAGAACTCCGTATTCAGATAAAAGTGAATTGAATACGCCGAATTTTCCTTTTTTGTTCTCGATTCCGTCTAATAAAATTACTTCTTCTTCAGAATCTTCCACTTTTACTACAGCATGACGGTGAGAGAAAGTTCCTCTCTCAACATCCTGACCAGAAATACGAACATCAAATCCTTCTGTTAAAAGTGAACCGTAAGCTAATGCTTCTGCAGTTCCCCAATCAACAGTATTGTTATCGTATCCAGTTTTTCTGTCCGTAACAATTTTAGTTATTTTACTGATGAATTTTTTATCAGCTGGTAAAGTTGAGATTGTATTGATGATAGAATCTAATCCTTTTTTGTCAAAAGTAGTATCTACTTTTTGAAGCATTTGCGTATCAGTTACCTGAACAAATCCATCCCATTCGTTTTTCATGAATGGAGTTATGATTGTTAAATCTTTTTTACGGGAAGCTTCTAAATTTTCCTCTAAAGCAGATTTGTATTCTTTTTCTAAAGCATTTACATAAGATGCATCGATTACGCCGTCAGACAATAATTTTTCAGCATAAATATCTCTTGGATTTTTATGTTTTGCGATGATTTTATATAAAACCGGCTGTGTAAAACGAGGTTCGTCACCTTCGTTATGACCGTATTTTCTGTATCCTAATAAATCGATAAATACGTCACGTCCAAACTGCATTCTGTAATCTAAAGCAAAAGATACTGCGTGTACAACAGCCTCAGCATCATCAGCATTAACGTGTAATACCGGAGATAAAGTTACTTTAGCAACGTCTGTACAATAAGTTGATGAACGAGCGTCTAAATAGTTAGTTGTAAAACCAACCTGATTGTTAATTACAATGTGGATTGTTCCTCCAGTTTTGTAGCCGTCAAGCTGCGCCATCTGAATAATTTCATATAAAATACCCTGACCTGCAATTGCAGCATCTCCGTGTACCGCGATTGGCAATACTTTAGAGAAATCTTCTGGGAAATATTTATCTTGTTTTGCTCTTGTAATACCTTCAATTACAGCTCCAACCGTTTCTAAGTGAGAAGGGTTTGGTGCTAAATTGATGTTGATGCTTTTTCCAGATCTTGTTTTTTTGTCGGCAGTAAGACCTAAGTGGTATTTTACGTCACCATCAAAATATTCCTGATCGTAATCTTTACCATCAAACTCACCAAAAATATCCTGAGTAGATTTATTAAAGATGTTTGCCAAAACGTTCAAACGACCACGGTGAGCCATTCCCATTACAAATTGTTCAACACCTTTTTCTGCAGCCTGCTCAATCAAGGCATCTAAAGCTGGAATAATAGATTCTCCACCTTCTAGTGAAAAACGTTTTTGTCCAACATATTTAGTGTGAAGGAAGTTCTCGAAAGAAACAGCTTCGTTTAATTTATTTAAGATTGTTTTCTTTTCTTCTGTAGAGAAATTTGGCTGGTTCACATTAACAGCCAGTTTTTCCTGAATCCATTTTACAACGCCAGGATTCCTGATATACATATATTCAATACCAATATGCTGGCAGTAAATAGCTTTAAGACGATTTACGATAGCTTCTAATGAAGAAGGCGGGATTCCGATTGTCTGCGCAGCATCAAAAACAGTTGGAAGGTCAGCAGCTGATAATCCGAAATTCTCAATATCTAAAGTAGGAGAAGAAGTTCTACGGTCACGAACAGGGTTTGTTTTTGTAAACAAGTGTCCGCGCGTACGGTATCCATCAATTAATTTTAAAACATTAAATTCTTTTTGCAGTTTGTCTGAAACCTGACTGTAATCTGTGTTTGGGCTAGTCACATACTCAACAATGGTCTGCACTGGATTTTCGTCATTATAAGTCGTTTGTCCAAAGTCAAAACCTTGAAAGAAACTTCTCCAGCTTGGCTCAACGCTGTCTGGGTTAACTAAATATTGATCGTATAATTGTGCAAAGAACTCGGTATGCGCTGCATTTAAAAATGAAAACCTATCCATAATATTAGTGAATATACTTTTTGTTAAATAGAAAGGCAAAAGTACAACAATCGACTTTATTTAAACCTTTTTTTTACGTACTTTTACGTAAAAATTTGTTAAAATAAACGTTAACTATGAAGAAAAAACATTTTTCAATCGATTGCAGATCTTTTTTTGTGATTTTGACAGTCTTATTCTCATGTTACGCAAATGCGCAGCAAACGTATGTTATTGATAACAAAAACCATTTCTGGGATAAAGTGCAGTTTGGAGGCGGGCTCGGTTTAGGAATTGGTTCCGGTTATACAGACATATCAGTAATGCCAAGCGCGATTTACAATGTTAACGAAATTGTTTCCTTTGGTCTTGGTTTACAATTTGGTTACTTATCTTCAAAAAACTATTATGAATCGTATGTTTATGGCGGAAGTTTAATTACGCTTGTAAACCCAATTCCGGAAGTTCAATTATCTGCCGAATTAGAGCAGGTAAGAGTGGATACAAGATATGAAGCCAACATCAACAGACCGGCTTTTTCTGATAGTTATTGGAATACCGCCTTGTATCTTGGAGCTGGTTACAGAACTGGAAATGTAACAATTGGCGCTCGCTACGATGTTTTATATGATCCTGATAAAAGCCTTTATGGTTCTGGGTTTATGCCTTTTGTGAGAGTTTATTTTTAGAGGTTCAAAGGTTCATAGTGACAAAGGTTCAAAGGTTTTATCATTGGGCTTAAAACTACTCGCAAAGTGAGGAAACCTCTGTCACTTTGCAACTCTGTACCTTGTTTTACTTGTAATGATTTCTAAACCAAACCTTCTGCCATTCTCTTTTTAAAATCAAAAAGGCAACTTGTTCAGCCAAAATCACCAAATCAGAACCATCTAACTTTTTGATTTCGATTTCAGAAACATCAATAATATAAAGCAGGTTCAGATATTCAGCAAACTTGTACTGAATCATTCGGTAGATTTTTTCGTGAAGCTGGATTTTTAGTTCTTCGGGAGAAATGCTAAGCGGAAAATCAATTCCTTCATTGGCCAGATTAAAATCTTTATTGATTTGCTCAATCAGACTTAAATATAAATTTTCTCTTTCGGCATCAGCCAATAAAAAATCGGTATTTTCAGGAATTGGAAACATTGATGCTCTTTAAGAATTGAGGCAAAGTTAAAACTAAAAAATCATTTAACCGTTGATTCTCTTTCAATGATTCTAGTTGGAAGTTCTATAGTTTGATGCGTCACCGGTTTGTGTTCTTTTATGTCGGCAATTTCATCAATTAAAATAGAAACCGCTGTGTGTCCCATTTCAAATCCGGGCTGATCAATTGTCGTTAATTTAGGTGAAATCACCGTACTCATAAACCAATTACTAAAACCAAAAACCGCCACCTGATCCGGCGTTTTTATTCCCGCTTCATTAAAATATTTAATAATTCCGATAGCGACTAAATCTGTAATCGCAAAAATGGCATCGATATCCGGATGTTCGTTCATGATTTTTTGAGCATTTTCGTAACCGTCTTCAAAATCAGTATTATTGTCACAAACATAAACCAATTTCGAATCGTACTCGATTCCGTGAGCTTCGAGTGCGCGTTTATACCCTAAAAAACGATCAATAGAATTTTGAGGGACATACGAACCTCTAAAATGAGCAATTTTTTTATAGCCTTTATTAATAAGATACGTAACAGCATCATAAGCAGCTTTGGCATCATTAATAACCACTTTAGAACATTCTACTCTTTTGGCAATTTTATCAAACAAAACAACAGGCGTATTTTTTCGAATCGCTTCATTAATATGAGAGAAATCATCTGTTTCGTTGGAGAGCGACATCAAAACGCCGTCAACCCGCTTTTGGATCAATAAAGCAAGTTGTTTTTTCTCCATTTCATATTTTTCGTTTGATTGCAGAATGATAACTAAATAACCTCTTTTTTCAGCTTCTTCTAAAATGCCATTTAAAACGCTTGAAAAAAAGTGATGAACCGTTGCGGGGATAATGACACCAATGGTTTTGGTTTCGTTGGTTCTTAAATTAACCGCTACAGAATTAGGCATATAGTTCATCGTTTCGGCCATTTCGATAACTTTGGCGCGCGTCGATTTGCTAATGTCTGTATATCCTTTTAATGCCTTTGAAACCGTTGTGACTGATATTCCTAAGGCCGAGGCTATATCTATTAATTTTGTATCATTCATGAAATAAATGTAGTAAAAAATAAACTTCATTGATAAAAAATATATTTCCGAAAACGTTTTAGGTGATTTCGAAAACGTTTTCGATTTAGAATTGCTAAATTGTGTTTAATTAGTGTTTTAAGTTTACAGTATAAATGAAAAATTTACTAACTAAACCAAAAAAATCATGAAACAGAAACACTCTTATTTAGGTATATTATTTTTGATAATGTGCCTAATTACTGTTCCAAATAATTTATTTGCCCAGGCAAAAAACACGGTGTCTGGAAAAGTATTAGACGAAACTGGACAATCTATTCCGGGAGCAAATGTATCTTTAAAAGACACGGGAAAAAATACGATAACAGATGAAAACGGACGCTATGTTTTTACAGATGTTATTGCCGGAAATTATGTTGTAGAAGCAACAAATGTGGGTTACAAAACATACAGTAAAGAAATTTCGGTAAAAGAAGGAGAATCTGTAACGGCAGATTTACTTTTAGAAACTGAATCTCAAAGTTTGAAAGAAGTAGTAGTAACTGGTTCATCTGCCCCAAGATCGAAACTTGAATCGAGCGTTGCCATTACCACAATGGGAGCAAAAGCAATCGAAGACAGAGCGCCATCAAGTACGGCGGCTTTATTGCAGACAATTCCGGGATTTGTGGTTGAAGCATCTGGAGGAGAAATTGGAAACAACCTTTTTGCAAGAGGTATTCCGTCTGCGGGAGCTTATGAATATGTACAAATTCAGGAAGACGGATTGCCGGTTTTTGAAGATGGTGCGTTACAATTTGCCAACGCCGATACTTTTTACAGACTTGACGAAACGGTAAGTAAAATGGAAGCTGTTCGTGGAGGTTCTGCTTCGATTTTTGCAAACAATGCACCTGGGGGAATCATTAACTTTATTTCTAAAACAGGTCAGAATGATTTTCAGGGAAGAGCAAAATTCACGACTTCAGATTATGGAATGTTTAGAACAGATCTTAATTTATCTGGCGCATTAATTCAGGATAAATTGTTTTTTAATGTCGGTGGATTTTACAGAGCTGATAATGGTGTGAGAAATACTGGTTTTACAGCTAATAAAGGCGGACAAATCAAAGGAAATATTACTTATAAATTTGACGACAACGATTATTTAAGAGTGAATTTCAAACATCTTGACGACAGAAACACATTTTATTTACCAATTCCTTTAAAAAGCAATAACGGAAAAATTGAAGGTATCGACGGATTTAATCCAAATTATGGAACGTTGACTTCGGTAAACTTTAGTCATTTAAATGTTCCTCAATATGGAGGCGGAACTTTTAGCGCAGATTTAGAAGATGGTTCTCACCCAGTTATCAACTCAATTGGAGCTGAATTTAAAAAGAAAATTTCAGATAGGGTTACTTTCAAAAATGCTTTCAAACAAACGAGTATCGATTTAAATTACAATGCTATTTTCCCAAATGGCGGACCTTGGACACAAGATGCGTATGCAACCGGAGTTCAAAACACAACGGCCAGTAATTTGACGTACAGTTATGTAGATAACGGACAGACTCTTGATCCAAATGCTTTAATTATGAGAGCTGACCTTTGGCATATTGAAAAGAAAATGAACAATTTTGCGAATAATTTCTCTTTTTCTTTTGATTTAGATCCTGTGAAATTAACGGCTGGTTACTACTATTCTAACTGGAAATCAAACCAATACTGGAACTGGAATTCATATTTAGTAGGCGTTTCAGATAATCCAAGATTATTAAATGTAAAAGATAATACAACCGGAGTTGATCATACTTGGAATGGAGTTGAAAGAATTACTTGGTTAGAAAGAGATGCGCAAACAAAAGGACTTTTGAATGATATTTATGCTGACGCAGAAATTAAAGCTACAGATAATTTGACTTTCAACGCAGGTTTAAGATACAACAAAGACAAATATTCCGGATACAGAGACAACGCTAGATTTTTCTCGGAAGATTTAGGAATTTTAGACAACAACACGGCCGATGATGCAGTAACAACAGTAAAAGGAAATCCGTATACATACTGGAGATATGATGTAAGCGAATGGTCGTATACTGCCGCTGGAAACTACAAATTCAACGACAATATGGCTTCATACGTTCGTTACAGCCACGGATTTAGATCTCCAATTGAAGAATCATTTTATGATAATGCAGCAGATTTAAGCAAATTAGAAAATACAGAAGTAAACCAATTTGAATTAGGTTATAAATACTCAAGTTCTTTCTTCTCTGTAAATGCGAATTTATTTCACATGAATTTGAAAAACGTTGCTTTCACGGATATTTTATCTGATGGATCTTCAGAAAATAAATTTGCCGACGTAAACAACATTGGTCTTGAAGTAGAAACCAATGCAAGATATGAATTTGTAAAACTGAACTTTACATTCACGGTTCAAAAACCAGAGTACGATAACTTTACAGGAACAAATGCAGACGGTTCGACTTTTGATTTTAACGGAAATACAGTAAGAAGAATTCCTAAATTTTTCTGCAACCTAAGACCAGAAGTTGATATCACAAAAGATTTTACAGCTTACGTTCAGTTTTCTTATTATGATAAAAAATTCACGAATCAGGATAACAAACAAGTTTTACCAGCTTATAAAGAAGTTGGTGCAGGTTTAAATTACACATACAAAAATCTTCGTTTTGCAGTCGATGCTTCGAATTTATTCAACGAAATTGGTTTAACAGAAGGGGATCCAAGACAAACAACATCTGCAGCAAGCGATGTGTTCATGGCAAGACCTATTTTAGGACGCGCGTTTAGATTTTCTGTAGCCGTTAATTTCTAAATCTAATATACGCAAAGCTACTGTAGAGGCGCACAGCAGTGCGTCTCCACACAGTAACCACAACGAATAAAAAAATATTAAACACATAGAAACATAGATTTTTATACGCTAAAAAAAGAGCAAAAAAGAAACTAGTTTCCACATATAGCTATGTGAATTAATGCAAGTGAAACGCCTTTTGAGTTCAATCTAAGCTATGTTTCTATGTGTTAAATTTAATACACGTACAGTTACTGTAGAGGCGCACAGCAGTGCGTCTCCGCACAGTAACCACAAAGCATAGACAAAACAAACAGAAAAATGAAAAACATAGGAATTAAAATCTCACTTTACCTCAATTATTTTGTCTTCGCCATTTTATTAAACAGCGTAGGAATTGTGATTTTAAAATCGCAGAAAAATTACGGAGTCGATGAAGTTCAGGCGAGTATTTTAGAGGCTTTTAAAGACATGCCAATTGCTATTGTATCCTTTTTTATAGCCTCTTTTTTGCCCCGAATAGGCTATAGAAAAGCGATGTTAATAGGATTGGGTTTGGTGACTTTAGCTTGTATTTCTATGTATTTTGGAAACTCATTTGATAATGCTAAAATCCTTTTTGCAACCGTTGGAGTTTCATTTGCTTTGATAAAAGTTTCCGTTTACTCGTTAATAGGAACCGTAACCGAAACCAAAAAAGAACACAACGCTTTAATGAGCAGTATTGAAGGCTTTTTTATGGTAGGAATTGCGCTGGCTTATTTTTTATTTCCGGCTTTTAATAATGAAAATGATCCAAATTCATGGTTAAATGTCTATTGGTTATTAGCGGGATTATCGTTTTTATCGTTTCTGTTTTTGCTCTTTATAAAATTTGAAGAAACCGAAGTTGCGGCAGGAGCAAACCTTAAAGATGATTTTTTGCAAATGTTCAAATTAATGGCAAAACTGCTGACGGTTATTTTTGTAATCAGCGTGTTTTTATTTGTAATGATTGAGCAGGGAATACTTTCGTGGCTGCCAACATTTAATACAAAAGTGCTTCATCTGCCGGAAAATATAAGTATTATGATGGCCAGTATTTTGGCAATTTCACTAGCAATAGGAAGATTGATTGCCGGAATCGTGACCAAAAAAGTAAACTGGATTTATGTTTTAAGTGTCTGCATAATTTCTGCGATGTTGATTGTTGTTTTTGTACTTCCAAAAACAGTTGGATTAGAAGTAAAAAACATTAATACGCTATCAGATATTCCATTAATTGGATTTGCATTTCCTTTAATCGGCTTATTTATTGCGCCTATTTATCCGTTATTAAATTCGATTGTATTGAGTGCTTTACCGAAGAATTTACAAAGTTCCATGACCGGATTAATCGTGATTTTTTCTGCTCTTGGCGGAACATTGGGTTCGAGAATAACAGGCTGGCTTTTTAAAAACGAAGGGCCGGAAAAAGCGTTTTATTTTACGTTAATCCCAATGACTTTATTATTGATCTCATTTTTTATTCTTAAAAAAATAACTGCAAAAGATGAAATTTAAATTACATATAACCCAAACCATCGAAAAATTATTGGCTCAGGAAGATACTGACGGCGATAAAAAAATTACGATTGATGATAACGGCCCAAAAAAGTTTTTGCTGTACGATCTAGATGGAAATCCCGCAGATATTAAAGGAACTTATCAGCTTTCGAATTTATTGCAGGAATTGGCTTTGGCTAAAAAAAACAATACTGAATTTGCAGTAATCGATTTAAATGAAATTACCGAAGATCCTGTAAAACGTATTTCAAGGAAAATAAAAGATTTGTACTGGAATGGTCTTACGCGAACAATTGATGCAACGGGCGTAAAGAAAATTCTGGAAGACGATAAAATCGAAAATGAATTTGCATACTTATATGTGCCTTTTGGCGACGAAATTGTTTTTGATTATTTCAAGAAATTAGAAGCCACAATTCCAAAGTTAAAAGTGGTGCAACTGCCTAAAAATATTACTCCGGATTATGTTTTATCGCTGAACAAAAAACCGGGAATTCTGGCGCTGGCACTTCAAATAAAAAATAATGAAATTTCGGGAGTTCCGTTTGTAGTTCCCGGCGGAAGATTCAACGAAATGTATGGCTGGGACAGTTATTTTATTGCCAAAGGACTTTTGATTGATGATAAAATTGACCTTGCTTTGGGCATTGCCGAGAACTTTAAATATCAAATAGATCATTACGGAAAAATTCTAAATGCAAACCGCAGTTATTATTTAACCCGAACGCAGCCGCCGCTTTATACATCTTTAATAATGGATGTTTTAGAAAAGTCGAATCCTGATATTTTTTGGATTGAAAGACATTTAAAAACCGCTATAAAAGAATATCTAACGGTTTGGATGGAAGAAGGAAAAAGACTTACTGCAAATGGTTTAAACCGTTATAAAGCAGAAGGAATCGGGCTTCCGTTTGAGGTTGAAGAAGGACATTTTGACGATATTCTGGAACAATATGCGCCAAAATACAATCTCTCAACCCGTGAATTCGAAAAGAAATATCTCGAAAGAGAAATCGTCGATCCTGAACTCGATAAATATTTTACACATGATAGAAGTATGCGTGAAAGTGGTCATGATACCACGCATAGATTGGTTGGAGTCTGTGCTAATTTAAATACCGTCGCAATAAATAGTTTACTTTATAAATACGAAACTGATATTGCTTTTTTGATTAAGAAATACTTTAAAAACGAATTTCAATACTTTGAAGATAAATCTTTTTCAAGCGATTATTGGATTTTAAAATCATCACAAAGAAGAGAAAAAATAAACAAATTGTTATGGAATGCTGAAAACGGAATTTATTTCGATTATGATTTTGTGAACGAAAAACAGCATGTTTTTGACGCCGCGACCACTTTTTATCCGCTTTGGGCAAAAATAAGCACACAAGAACAAGCTGATATTTTGGTTAAAAAAACACTTCCAAAGTTTAAAATGAAAGGCGGAATTGCCGGAAGTACCAAAGAATCAATTGCCGGTTTTGACGATAATTCGCCAACAAGACAATGGGATTATCCGTTTGGCTGGGCTCCGCATCAAATGCTTTTGTGGGAAGGTTTATTAAATTATAATTTTAATGAAGAAGCGCAGGAAATGGTTTATCGCTGGCTTTGGCTGATTACCAGAAACGCAGTTGATTACAACGGAACAATTCCGGAAAAATTCGATTTATCGATAAGTTCACATAAAATCTTCGCCGAATACGGAAACGTAGGAACCGAATTTAATTACATAACCGAGGAAGGTTTTGGCTGGATGAACGCTTCTTATCAATTCGGTTTAACCATTTTAGAAGATGATTTAAAACAAAAATTATCGGATTTGGTTGATCCAGATGATTTGTTTTCATAAGCCTTCGACTTCGCTCAGGATGACACTCAGTTCTATAATAACGTTTGTCAGGATGAGCGAAGTCGAAGCCCTTTTAGATGATACCGTAAATGACAAACCCGACAGGTTTTAAAAACCTGTCGGGTTTACTGTGTGTAGAGTCTTTCGCCACGAATTACACGAATTTTCACTAATTTAATTATGATGAATAATTCGTGGAAATTCGTGTAATTGCTTCGCCTATTCGCTATCGCTCGGGTCGTGGCAAACAAAAAAAATCTATATAATCCTTTTAATCTGTGGCAAAAAAACTAAACTTTTCTTCCCATTAAATTCTCCCCAAAAGTTCTTAAAATATCTTTCTTTTCAGCGTTAATGTCCATTTTTTCTAAAGTATCAAAAGCCTTAAAAGTATACATTTCAATCGCTTCCTGAGTTGCTTTTGAAGCTCCAGATTCATTAAAAATAGCCTTTGCAGTTTCTATTTTTTCTGAATTATCTTCTAATTGTAAGCTGAATAATTGCTCTAATTCTGAAGCTTTTTCAGCAGAAGAAAATTCCAAAGCTTTTAAGTATAAATAGGTTTTTTTGTTTTCGATAATATCACCGCCAACCTGTTTTCCAAAAGTTTCCGGATCGCCAAAAGCATCTAAATAATCATCTTGTAATTGAAAAGCCAGACCTAAGTTTAATCCGAAATCATAGATTAAATCGCCGTCTTTTTCAGAAGATTTGGCCACAATTGCGCCCATTTTCATGGCAGCGGCAACCAAAACAGCAGTTTTATATTCAATCATTTTTAGATATTCCGGAATCGTAACATCTTTACGTGTTTCAAAATCAACATCCCATTGCTGTCCTTCGCAAACTTCAAGAGCCGTTTTGCTAAAAAGTTTTGCTAAATCTCTAAAAACTGCCGGTTCGTATTGTTCAAAATATTGATACGCCAAAATAAGCATAGTATCACCAGAAAGAATTCCCGTATTTAAATTCCATTTTTCATGAACTGTAACCTGTCCTCTTCGCAAAGGCGCATCATCCATAATATCATCATGAACAAGCGAAAAATTATGAAAAACTTCAACCGCCATTGCCGCCGGAAGCGCCACTTTATAATCAGTATTAAAGACTTCTGCGGCCATTAAAGTAAGTACCGGACGCATGCGTTTTCCGCCAAGTCCTAAAATGTATTCAATAGGTTCGTAAAGATTTTTAGGTTCTTTATGTATGTCTTGTTTATTTAAATATTCAATAAAAAAATCCTGGTACTGACTAATATCGTGCATAAAATGAAATTCTGATTTACGAAGCCCAAAGATACGATTCATAATGAATTATTTCTTTCTTAAAATTAAAAGATAGTTTCCACTTAAAATTACCATTAAATCAACTAAATCTTAAGATGTTAAAATTATTTTGAAAAAAACTTGGAAACTTTTTTGGTGTTTAGAGTTTCCTTTCTATATTTGCGCCATTAAATGGAAACTTGGAACACTAAAAAAGTTTCCGTGAAGAGTTTGAAAAATTTATAAACTCATTAAAATTAGGTATTTATGAAAACAACATGGACTATAGATTCTACTCAATCTGATGTTTTAATCAAAATGAGACATTCTATAATTGCTTATTTAGGAGGAACAACAAATAAATTTGACGGTTATGTGAATATTGAAGACAATGAAATTGAAGATGCATCGGTTGAATTTTCATTGGATATTAATAATAAAAAAGAAAGCTTTCAGCAAATCGATACGAATTTGCAGCTTCAGGATTTCTTTGATGTAGACGAACATCCAATTATTAGTTTTAAATCGACTTCATTCCAAAAAATAAACAACAACATCAATTTCTTTAAAGGCGATTTAACGATAAAAGATGTTACAAGAGTGGTAGAACTTGATGCAGAATTTATTGGTGTCAACACTTACAACGGAGAAAAAAAAGTTGCTTTTGAGATTAAAGGAGATATCAAACGTCAGGATTTTGGTCTGGACTATAATTCTTTTCATCATAATGGAGGTTTAGCTCTTGGAAAAGATATTAAACTGATAGCCAATCTGGAATTTAGTATATAAATCTTACATAATGAATAATTTAATGTAAAATTATTACAAAAATGACGGAAACTATTTTTTTGATTTTAGTTTCCTAATTATATTTGTAATGCAATTGGAAAAATTAAAATGAAAGAGAAAATTATATCAAAAGCAAGTGAGTTGTTTTTAAGACTTGGTTTTAAGAGTGTTACAATGGACGATATTGCTGGAGAAATGTGCATCTCAAAAAAAACGATCTATAAATATTTTTGTAATAAAGAAGTTTTGATCGAAGAGAGCACCTCATCAGTTCACAGACAAGTACACGAAGTAATTGATACCATCGTAGCTAAAAACTACAACGCAATTCATGAGAATTTTGAAATTAGAGAAATGTTTCGCGACATGTTTAAAAACAGCACCGATACCTCTCCTTTATACCAGTTAAAAAAGCATTATCCTGAAATTTATCAAAATGTAATGACGCACGAAATAGAACAGTGCAACCATTATTTTAGAGATAATATTTTAAAAGGCATTCGTGAAAATTTATATCGACCAGACATCAATATAGATTTATATGTGAAATTTTATTACACCTTGATTTTTCACATTAATGAAACAACTGTTTCTGAAAGAGAAGCACAAAAAATAGAATTAGAAGCTTTAGAATATCATACCAGAGCAATGGCGACAGAAAAAGGTATAATTGAACTGGAAAAACAGCTTGAAAAAATTAAAGAATAATCATAATCATCAATCTCTAAATAATATTTAACTACATATGAAACGAATAGTTCTTATATTTTTGTGCACAATTGGTCTGTCGGCCAACGCACAGGTAACCACCTTAACCTTAAAAGACGCCCTAAACTACGCGCTTCAAAATAAAGCCGATGCTAAAAAAGCAAAACTGGAGGTTGAAAACAGCGAGTACAAAATTCAGGAAGTGCGTTCAAGAGCATTACCTCAAATTAGTGCAAACGGAAACATAACATACAATCCGGTGATTCAAACCACAGTTATTGACGGAGCAGGATTTGGTGCGCCGGGAACTACAATCCAGGCAGCATTTGGTCAAAAATGGACATCAAATGCAGGGCTTTCTTTAACTCAGGCAATCTTTGACCAATCTGTTTTTACAGGTTTAAGGGCAGCAAGATCGACTCGTGAATTTTACCAAATAAACAATCAGTTAACAGAAGAACAAGTTATTGAAAGAGTTGCAAATAACTACTATTCTGTATATGTACAAAAAGAAAGATTGATTTTATTAGACAGCAATTACGTAAACACAACAAAAGTTCGTGATATTGTAAAAGGCCAGTTTGATAATGGTTTAGCAAAAAAAATCGACCTGGATCGTATCATTGTAAAAATGTCAAACATAGACACGGAGCGTCAGCAGATTAAAAACCAAATTACTTTACAGGAAAATGCGTTGAAGTTTTATATGGGAATGCCTATCGAAACTGTAATTGATATGCCAAAAGAAGAATTTGAAGTTGTTCCTGCTGCTTTAACAGAACAGCCAAATGTTGAAAACAGAACAGAATATCTGCTTTTGAAAAAACAAGAAGAGCTTTTAGTATACAACAAAAAAGCAGTTGAAGCAGGATATTACCCTACACTTTCATTAACGGCGGGTTACAACTATATTGGTCAGGGTCCTCAATTTCCTTGGTTTGCAAAACCAAAAGATGGAGTATATTGGTCAGATTACTCTGCAATTGGATTGAACTTACACGTACCAATTTTTACAGGTTTTGGAACCCGTGCAAAAGTAAGACAGGCAGATGTTCAAATCAGATCGCTTCAGGAAGACATCAAAGACACTAAACTTTCTCTTGATTTAGATTACAGAAATGCAATGGCTGAAATTGACAACAACTTGGTTACAATTCAGAACCAAAAAGAAAACATGCGTTTGGCAACTGAAATTTTAAGCAATACTAAAAACAACTACCTTCAGGGATTAGCATCTTTAACGGATTTGTTAGATGCTGAAAATGCATCACTTGAAGCACAAAATAATTACACAAGAGCAATTTTAAATTATAAAATTGCCGAAATATCTTTAATCAAATCAAAAGGCGAACTAAAATCTCTTATTAAATAACTAATTACAATGAAGAAAACTATTACAACAATCGTAATCATAATTGCAGCCCTGGGTGTAATTGGATATGTCTTAAATAATAATAAGAAAAAGAATAAGGCAAAAACTGATATCGTAGCAGAGAAAAATGCTGCAGTTTCAGTAAAAATATCTCCGGTAAAAACAGAAGAAGTTTCATTAGATTTCGTTGCAAACGGAAACTTTCAGCCAATTCAGGAGTTAACTTTCTCTGCAGAAAAATCTGGAAAAGTAATCAGCGTTTTAGCTAAAGAAGGTGACTATGTAAGAGTAGGACAGACATTATTAACTGTAAGAGGAGACGTTATTAATGTAAGTGCACAACAAGCTCAGGCAGCTTTTCAAAATGCAAAATCAGATTACAGCAGATATGAAAATGCATTTAAAACAGGCGGTGTTACAAAACAACAATTAGATCAGGCAAAATTAGCTTTGACAAATGCAGAGTCTAATTTAAAACAAGCTAACATCAATGTTGGAGATACTAAAGTAAAAGCTCCAATCAATGGTTTCATCAATAAAAAATACATTGAGCCGGGATCTATTTTAGCAGGAATGCCAGCTACGGCTTTATTTGATATCGTAAACGTTTCTAAATTAAAATTAGTAGTTACAGTAAACGAAAATCAGGTTGCAAGTTTAAAAGTCGGAAACCATATTAATGTAACGGCTAGTGTTTATCCTGATAAAAATTTCTCTGGAAAAATTACTTTCATCGCTTCAAAAGCAGATGAGTCTTTAAATTTCCCGGTTGAAATTGAAATCCAAAACAATGCAAACAACGACCTAAAAGCAGGTATGTACGGAACTGCAAACTTTGCGTCAAACCAACAAAAACAAAACCTGATGGTTGTACCTAGAAATGCTTTCGTAGGAAGTGTGAACAGTAACGAAATCTTTGTTGCTGAAAACGGTGTTGCAAAATTAAGAAAAGTTGTTGCTGGAAGAATTTTGGGAGATAAAGTAGAAGTTATCAAAGGTTTATCTGATGGTGAAAAAGTAATCGTTACAGGTCAGATTAACTTACAAGACGGAAACACAGTAGAAATTATTAAATAATTATTTGGCTATAAGCCGTAAGCTATAGGCTATAAGCAAATTCAAAGCTTAAAGCCTACTGCCTACAGCCTAAAGCATAAAGAAAAAATATATGAAATTAGCCGAAATATCCATAAAACGTCCGTCGTTGGTAATTGTATTGTTTACAATTCTGACACTTGGTGGATTGTTCAGCTACAGCCAGTTAGGTTATGAGCTGATCCCAAAATTTGAACAGAACGTTATTACAATTTCTACTATTTATCCGGGAGCTTCTCCAAGTGAGGTAGAAAATACAGTGACAAAGAAAATTGAAGATGCTATTGCATCTTTAGAAAATGTCAAGAAAATCGATTCGAAATCATACGAAAGTTTATCTATTGTTTCGATTACACTGACATCAAACGCAAAAGTCGATTTCTCTTTAAATGATGCACAGCGTAAAATCAACGCGATTATTAGTGATTTGCCAGAAGATGTTAAAACACCGGCATTAACTAAATTCTCGCTGAGTGATTTACCAATTATGACGCTTGGTGCTAATGGTAAAATGGACGAAGCGGAGTTTTATGACTTAATTGACAAAAAAATTGCTCCTATTTTATCTCGTGTACAAGGTGTTGCTCAGGTAAATATTATTGGTGGTTCTGAACGTGAAATTCAGGTAAATCTTGACGCTGTAAAAATGCAGGGTTACAACTTATCTGTTCCTCAGGTACAGCAAAATATTTTGACTTCGAACTTAGATTTCCCAACAGGAAACATCCAGACTCGTAATCAAAAAATATTAATTCGTTTAGCGGGTAAATATAAAAGTGTTGAAGAATTAAGAAACCTTGTAGTTTCTTCTCAAAACGGAATCCAAATACGTTTAGGTGAAATCGCTGACGTTCAGGATACACAAAAAATTGCGGAGAAAATTTCTCGTGTAGATCAAAAAAGTGCGATCGTTTTACAAATCATCAAACAATCAGATGCTAATGCGGTTGCGGTAAGTGAGCAGTTATTAAAAACAATTGCTACTCTTGAAAAAGATTATAAAGTAAATCAGTTAAAACTTGAAGTAGCAAAAGATAGTACAATCTTTACTCTTGAAGCTGCAGACTCTGTAGTACACGATTTATTGATTGCGGTAATTCTGGTAGCATTTGTAATGTTGTTCTTCCTTCACAGTATTAGAAACTCATTAATCGTAATGGTTTCGATTCCTGCATCGTTGATTGCAACTTTTATCGGTATTTATTTAATGGGATATACATTAAACTTAATGAGTTTATTAGGATTATCTCTGGTGGTAGGTATTCTTGTGGATGACGCGATTGTGGTACTGGAGAATATTTACAGGCACATGGAAATGGGTAAAAGCCGAATTCGTGCATCGTATGACGGAACAGCAGAAATTGGCGGAACGGTAACTTCTATTACATTAGTAATTGTGGTTGTATTCTTGCCAATCGCGATGAGTTCTGGATTGGTATCTAACATCATTACACAATTCTGTGTTACGGTAATTATCTCAACGATGTTGTCACTTTTGGCTTCGTTTACTATTATTCCTTGGTTATCTTCTCGTTTCGGGAAATTAGAGCATATTGAAGGAAAAAATTTATTCGGAAGAATTATCCTTGGTTTCGAAAGCTATTTAACACGTTTCACTGACTGGGTTTCTCATTTATTGACTTGGTGTTTAGATCATTATATTAAAACTTTTGTTGTCGTAATTATATTATTCTTTGCTTCAACAATTGGATTAATGGGTGGAGGTTTCATTGGAGGAGAGTTCTTTGCTTCTTCTGATAGTGGAGAGTTCTTAGTTCAAATTGAGATGCCAAAAGATGCTTCGTTAGAGCAAACTAACTTTATGACGCAAAAAGCAGAAGCGTTCTTAAAATCTCAGGAATATGTTCACAGTCAAATTACAACAGTAGGACAAACCAGTGAAGGATTTGGAGCTTCGCAAGCTACAGCTTATAAAGCAGAGATTGACGTAAAAATGATCGAACAAAAAGATCGTACAGATGATGCGAACGTTTACGCAGCAAAAATCAAACGTAAACTTGAAAAAGTATTAGTTGGAGCAAAAGTAAAAACAGTTCCGGTTGGTATTTTAGGAACTGCAGAAGATGCTACATTAGGATTAATCGTAACAGGACCTTCAACAGATGCAGCGATGGCTTTTGCTAAAAAAGCGGAAGCTGAATTACGTACAATTCCTGGGACAACAGAGATTAAATTAACGGTTGAAGACGGAAACCCGGAGATTAACGTAAAAGTAGACCGTGATAAAATGGCTGCTTTAGGATTAACACTTCAAACAGTTGGTTTAACCATGCAGACTGCTTTTAGCGGAAATACAGACGGTAAATACAGAGCTGGTGAATATGAGTACGATATCAACATTAGATATAATGCTTTTGACAGAAAAAGTATTACTGACGTAAGTAACTTAATTTTTGTAAACTCAGCCGGACAGCAAATTAAATTGTCTCAGTTTGCAGATATTACAGAAGGTTCTGGACCTAGCCAGTTAGAGCGTAGAGATAAATCTGCATCTGTAACTGTAAAAGGACAAAACGTTGGGGTTCCATCAGGAACAATCGTTCAGCAATGGCAGGCTAAACTAGATAAATTAGATAAGCCAGCCGGAGTAAATTATATTTGGGGTGGTGACCAGGAAAACCAATCAGAAGGATTTGGTACTTTAGGAATCGCTTTACTTGCCGCTATTATTTTGGTTTACCTTGTAATGGTTAGTTTGTATGACAGTTTCGTTCACCCATTCGTAGTATTATTTGCAATTCCGCTTTCGTTTATTGGAGCGATGTTAGCACTGGCATTAACAAACAACTCATTAAACATCTTTACCATTTTAGGTATCATCATGTTGATTGGTCTTGTGTGTAAGAATGCGATCATGCTTGTTGATTACACCAACCAAAGAAGAGCAGCAGGAGAATCAATTAGAACGGCATTAATTCAGGCAAACCACGCTCGTTTACGTCCAATTTTGATGACAACAATTGCGATGGTATTTGGTATGTTCCCAATTGCATTAGCAAAAGGAGCTGGAGCAGAATGGAAAAACGGTTTGGCTTGGGTAATTATCGGAGGATTAATTTCTTCTTTATTCCTAACGTTGATTGTGGTTCCTGTAATTTATAATATCATGGAGAAAATTATTCATAAATTCTCTAAAGGAGAAAAAATCGATTACGAAGCTGAAATGGTTGCTGATTATGAGCACACAGAATTAAGCGAGGACGGTTTTAACCCTAAACATACCCATTAATTTTTGATTTAATTTTAGACGAAAAAATCCCAAGTTCCGAAAGGAGTTTGGGATTTTTTAATACTATAAAACTCGGGGGTTATGTAAAATCGTATTTGTTTAATAAAAATGCAGCATAAAAATTATAACGATTAGTTATTATAATCATTTTTAATCATCTTTGAATTAATTTTCATTTATCTTTTTTTCGGGTAAATTATAAAACTTGATATGCCAACTAAAATTTAATATATGACAGAAACAATCGAAAAAAATAATGAATTCCAGTTATTAAGTAAGTTATTGATGCTTTTAAAAAAGGAGTATAAAATAATTTTATTAATTACTTCATTTTTTTCAATTTTTGGATTTTTTTATTTACTAAGCATTCCAAAAGAATATATTTCTATTGGCAAAATCATGCCTGAAGTTTCATACAAAGCTTCTAATGGTATCGCAGGGATAAATGAATTATTAAAAAAATACAATAACAATGTTGATTTGTACAACACTGAAATTACCAGTCCGGAGCTTTATGCTGAAATTATTAAAACAAGTGACTTCTATGATTATATACTTGCAAAAGAAGTAGTAACAAGTGCTAATAAAAAGATGAGTTTTCGATCTTATTGCGATTCAGGAATGGAAAATAAAAAATCCCATTTTCAAAAAGAAAAATCAGACTTCAAAACTCACAATAAAATAAAATATTATAGTATTATACAAGACATCCAACAAAGAATTATAATAACCAGTGTTAAAAAAAATAATATAATTTTTGTTTCAGCACAAATGCAAGACCCTGTAGTTGCAGCAGATATTGCAAATTTTACCATAGATTACTTAATAGATTACATTACAAAATATCGTACTGAAAAAGCCCGTCAAGAATTAAATTATATAGAAAGTTTACAAAAAAATGTTTCAAAAGATTCATTAAAAGATGAGGCCTTTAGAAAAGAAATTCAAAATAGTTTATTAACATCAATAGTGCAGCTGAAGATAAAAATACAGGAAGATACACCTATTATTCAGGTATTGGAAAAAGCACAAATACCTGTTATGAGCAGTGAGCCCTCATTGCGTAAAATTCTTATAGTATTTACTTTTATAGGTTTCTTAATAGGAATGGCAATTGCATTATTAAAAAAACAGAATTACAAAATACTGCTGGATTCAAATTAAATTATTACAAATAACAAATAGAAAAAAATAGATTATAATCTTTTCCATGGATTTATTCCTTCTTTTATAAGTTGGCTGTAAAGTAATTTTGCACAATAAATATCAGTAACAACGATAGTCAATAAAATTAATCTCATCAAAGGATTTGTCCATATATACAGAGTAGAAGTAGCTACAATTTGAAAAAAGCATAGAAAATTACCTATCATAATTACACTTGCAATTATAAAAGACTGACCTTCTGAATTTCCACGTTGAAAAAACATAGCTAACCTGCATATAGACATAAATATACACGTTAACACGGAGAAAAAAATGCTTATATGATTATCATGAAGTTCAGGTAAAAGGTGGGCAAAAAACTCATGTCCATAAAAATTAATTAGTATACCAAGTAAAAATGCTAATACACTTATAACATACCATTGCCTCTTTTCTAAGTGATAAAATTTACTAAATGAAGCATATCCATACTTAAAATAAGTATAAACAATACCTAAATCCAGAAAAAACCATGTATAGCTAAATAATAAATTAAATCGGTCGCAAAAAGAAAATACAAATTCTACACCTAAATTTAAAGCAAGTGGTACCAGTGGCATACCATAACTTTTGTCTTTCAATCCTCTATAAATTATAAGCATATAAGCTAATACCCAAAAAAGTTCTCCGAAAGTTCCGCATATGTAGAAAAAAGTATATTTCATTTTAATTTAAAAAATTTAATTACATTAAAAAAAGTAGGCACATTAAACAAGATAATTGAAATTACCAATAATATTCCATTTTGATGATTTTTGAAAGTAAGTAATCCCAAAAGTATAAAGGGTAGAATTGTTATATAGAAATCAAACAATAAACTTCTGGATCTTTGATTTTGAACTGCCTCAAAAAAATAAAATTTAATATTTAAATAATATTTAAATATTAAGAGAATGATACCATAAATTAAAATTGGAAGTACAAAAATATGCCAATCCATTTCCCAAATAAAAACAATCAAAGATATAATCTCTATTAATAAAACGAATTTTTGAAATAAACTTCTTGATAGTGGAGGTGTGTTGTTTACAAAGGTAGAAACTCCTGCTTTTACATCATTCTCATAATCATCATATTGATGAATAATCAATGATCGCATTCCAAAGGCAAAAGTCATCCAAAAACTTCCACTAATTATCCAAATCAGATCATTCCCAATATCCCCTTTATATAAAAAAGAAAAAATAAAAAGTGTTGGAAAAAATTGAGATCCTAATCCGTCAAAAATAACACCCAAATATGTTTTCTCTTTTAGGCGAAATTGTTTACAAGAGTAAATATAAAAACAAAACCAGCTTAGCCAATAAAAAACTAAAGCGTATAAATTAGGAAATATAAATAAAGAAAATAACATTCCAAGCAATACAATACCTCCTAAAGTTAAATACTGTTGGTTTTTACTAAGATTTGTCATCTTATTTTCTTTTCCTGCTATGGCATCATCTTCCTGATCATAATAATTATTAATTAAACTTGCGAATATAGCAATGGATATTATTCCAGATAAAAGAAACAAAATGAGAAAAATCTCTCGCCCAAAATCAGTTATATTTTCTTTGATAAAGTACAAGTAAATAAGTACCAAAAAAGGGGGTAATTTAAACCACCAAGTAGCAATTCTGATATGTTTAAAGAAACTCATTAATTTCTAATAAAAATGAATTGATAATTTTTTCTAGTAATTTGTTTTTGAATCCCCCTTTTAAAAGCCATGAGGAATAAAGAAGGTTCTTTGATGACATGAAGCAGCAATTGTTTCATTTCTAATCCAATATCACCTTTAAGGAGTAACATATAAGTTATTAAGATCTTATTTTGAATAACTTTTTGATCGATCATTTTACGTTCATGATTATCCATATAGGAACTAAACTTATTAATAATCAAATTCAAATCTTTAATATGTAACTTTCTAAATGTAATTCCTTTTCTGCCATCACTAACATTGGTCGTGTCTCTACTCTTTTTCCAAAAGACTTCTTTAGTAAAGCCAACTTGACAATTTAAATTTTTAAAAACCATTTCCAGTTGTAAAACCCAATCATCACCAATATTTATCTGAGCATTCCAACCAAAAGGAATTGAAGATTTTTTTATAAGTAAACCTGAACTAGGTGCTATAGAATCAATTAATAAAAGGTTTCTAAATTCAATATAATCAAAAACATAACAGCCATTATTAGGAATATTAATTTTTGAAAAATTAGGAAAAACATTTGTATGATATGTATCTGAAATCTTTAGTTCCCAGTTTGAAAAAAATAAGTCTAACCTATATTCCAACATATATCCAATACTTTTTTCAAGATATGTATAGTGCCAAATATCATCTGAATCAAGGGGAGCAATAATTTCTCCCTTGGCATATTGCAGACCAACATTTCTTGTGTCAGCCTGTCCAGTATGTGTCTTTTGAATATATTTGATCTTATTGCCAAAAGCTGAAACGACATTTTTTGTATCATCAGTTGAGCCGTCATCTACTATAATTATTTCAGTATTTTTGTAAGTTTGATTTATAGCTGCCTCAATTGTGGCAGATAAACAATAAGAACGGTTATAAGTTGGTATAATAATAGAGACAAGAGGAGAATCAGTGATAGTACTCAATGGGTTGTTTTTTGGTTTTAGGATTTATTTGTTTTTTGGAACACAAATCTAATCAATAATTTAGATATGCAATCTAAATTATTTTTGTAACAAAAAATCTTAAAACAAAAACTTTCGAATTATAATATATAACTTCCTTCTTCACAATTTAATCCTTTTAACTTGTTTAAAATCTAAATTTTACTTCAAATACAAATAATGATTATAATAATCAATAATCGCCTTTCCTTCAAGCAAAACATCCGCACCAATAATACCATGAACAGGCTTAGCTTTATAGGATTGTAAAGCCTCATTTACATGCGAAAGATCAAAAATTACAATAGTGAAACCTTTGTTTTTCCAGCTTCCTAATTGTAAAGTATTCTGTGAAGATATCTGGGTTAACATTCCCGTTCCGCCCGCTCCGGAAGCTTTTGTTTTTGATTTTTTTGCAGATAATTCAAAACGTTCGATGCTTTCAAAACCAATGCAGGTATTTGATGCGCCCGTATCTAAAATGAAATTTCCCGAAACGCCGTTTATTTTTGCTTTTATAGAAAGATGCTGTGTTTTTGTAACCTTGAATTTTATTTTTTTGTATTTCTCTTTTTTGAGAACCTCGTGAAGATTTTCCATTTTCGATAGGGATTGAATATCAAAAATAAACCAATTACAATCAAAAAGCTAATTACATAATAGATATAATTTCCGGATTTTTCTTCTGCCGAAATCGAACCATAATACACAAATGAACTCCAATAATAAGGTGATTTCTTAGCATTTGGAATTGATTTATCGTTTAAATATTCCAATTTGGCGTTTGAATTCGCCTCAAAATAAGAAACATCATTTTTGATATTTTTATAAAAATCAGACATAAAAACCGAAGTCGTAAAATCGTTTACTTTCCATAAAGAAAACAGCAGATTCTGCGCACCCGCAAACTGAAAACCTCTTGCAATGCTCATCGCACCTTCCGCTTTATATAATTTTCCAATTCCGGTTTCGCAGGCACTTAAAACCACTAAATCAGGATTTATATGTAGATTATACAATTCAGAATATAAGATTTCCTGATCGTAAAATTTAATACTTGCCGGAGTTTCAATATTGCCAGATGACGCGTGTGTACTCAAATGCAAAACAGAATAATGGGAAGCATTATTTTTAAAATTAGAAAAACTCGCATTTGAATTTTCTAAATATTTGCCGCTAAAATTACTCCGAATCGATTCTAATTCTTTCTTAGAATAACTCAATTCAAAAGCCGTTTTTTCGAAAACCGGAAAAACGCCTAAAACCGTTTTTTCTGATTTTGAAACAGGTTTTGAATTCAGATAAATATTCGCTGAAGTATTATAAGCAATCTTGAAATCGTTTAACAAATAATGCATTTTAGCAAAATTCGTTGTTTTTGATTCCTGAGTAATTAATGCTTCAAAAGGAAGGAAATTTAAAATTCCGTCAGGAACAATTATTAGATTTTTATACACCTTGTTTAGAGGTAATTTCAGCATTTTATAAACAGCATAACCATTTTTATTATACCCGGAAATGTTGTTAAGAATAGTATTGGAGTTATTAAAATAATCAATAAACGCTCCAATTTGCGGAATTGCAGTATCAGTTATATAAATGTGGTTTAGATGGATTTGCTTATTCTGCAAGGTGAAATAATATAGAATTTCAGAACCCATAAAATAGTAAACCATTACCGCTTTATCATTTTCTAATTGCGATAAAAGAGATTTTATATTACAATTTTCAGGGATATAATCTGGATTTTCAGTTTGAATTTTCTTCAAAGAAATCATCAATTCGTTTTGCTTTTTTATAAGACGATTTATCTCTAAAATGTTTGCAGAATCTGCTTTTTGCTGTTCCTTTAAAATAGCATTATTTAAGTTTTGAAGTTCTTGTAAAAGATGCTTTTCTTCATTCGAAGCATTTTTAATATTTGAACGATAACGTTGCAAAATCCCTGATTTGGACCTTTCAGCAAGTTGAAAAGCTTCTTCCAGATACTTAATATTGTTTTCTTTTTGATACAATAGATCATAAATTGAAATGCATTTTTCGGTACGATTACGAGAACGCAATTGTGAAATAATTTTTGAGTTTTCGTAAAATACAACATTCATCAATATATCTTCAATGTGAAAGGAAAGATGAAAAGCATCAAGCGCTTTTTTTGGCTGAGTTTGTCGAATAAAAATTTCTGCTTGTAAATCTAGTGCATCAATTAAAACCGTTTCGGCGTATAATTCAGTTTCATTTGGCAAATTACTTTTTGATTTGTAATTCGGAATTAAAATTTCAAAAATCGAATTAATTTGTTTAGAACATTCATCATATTTATGTTCAGCAAAAAGCAATAAAGCTTTTTCATAATACAATTTTGCTATTTTTCTGGGCTGAATATCCGGTGTTTCTAAAAATAATTTCTCGGCTTTTTTCAAATAAGAATTAGCAGTTTCATATCGTTGCCATTGTCTGTTCATCGAAGCTAAATTTCGATAAGCATTAGATAAAGTTTCTGATTGATTTTTTTCGTTTTGTAAATATTTAATAGAAGATTTAAACGCACTTTCGATATCTGGGGGTGATTTCACAATCCATACCCTCTTTTGAGAATCTAATAAATAATTATTCCCCAAATTATTCCATAAAATTCCCTTTTGCAAATTAGATAATTGCTCTGTTTTTAGAGTATTTTCTAAAAGTTCAATTGCCAAAGAAATTTTTCCCGAACTCTGATAAACATTTGATAAATTCAAAATCGCAGCAAATTTTTGTTTTTGCGCGTCAGGATAATTTTTAGAAGTATTTACAATAAAAAAGTATTGTTTTATGGTGTTTTCTGCACTGTCATAATCGCCCAAAACCGTATATAAATTTCCCAAAGGTTTTAAGCAGAATTCAATAATATCATAATTGCTGAGTTTATATTTTTGATAAATCTGCCAGGCTTTTTCATAACTCGAAATCGCATTTTGTGTCTGCCCAAATTGGTTTTCATAATAGGCTTTATTACAGTTTAAAACCACAATTGCCAAGAATTCATCTTTTGTTTTAGGTTTGGGATTTCTCCAAAAATCAGTTTCTGAAGCGTTTAAATTTTGTAACGCTTTCGCGGAAGGATGAGCAACAAAACTATCAACAGCATTATATATTTTATCTTCCTGATTCTGTCCTGAAACATTCAGAGTTAGGAAAAGAAAGATTAAACCATATAAGTTATATAAGTTCATATTAATTTTGATTGTATCATCGAGTTTCAGTCGGAGAGAAGTCGAAGACCTTTTTCGTTATAAAGCCTTCGACTTCGCTCAGGATGACATTGGTGTTTTGATTTTTTTTTGCCACGAATTTCCCGAATTTCCACTAATTATTTCAGCATTGATTCGTGAAAATTAGTGCAATTTGTGGCAAACCTCTTAGCGTATCTCTGTGTATCCTTTGTGTGCCTTTGTGGAATAACCTTAAAACTTCCATATTCCATAAACCTGAAAGTAATTAAAATTTTGTTCAAAATTAATTACATAGCGAGCGCCTAAACTCGGTCCTATTCTCGCGAAACCTGCCGTTAAATCAAATAAAAGCCCCGTTTTAATATCAGTAAAAGAAGTTTTCATATTGTTGGTTTCAGTTTTTGTGCCAATTAAAAAACTTTCCTTATCGCCTTCATAAGTATCAATGGTTAAATTCTGATTTTGTTCTTGCGAGACATTTATATTCGCCTGAATTCCGGCACCAATTCCAATATAATTATTAATGTTGTACCGAATCAAAACAGGAACTTCCCAATTAATATTTTTATTTTCGGTTGCTGTAGTCGTGCGTATCAATTGCCTTACTCCGTTTGCATTTGTATTTACTTGATCTACAACAGTAACCGCGCTGTTATATTGGTTTAATGCATTTATCCATTCAACCTGCCAGTAAAAACGATACGATTTAAAAGGCGAAAGTGTCGCACCCAAAAAGTAACTTGTCGATTTATCTAAATCTGGATAAAAGTTGTAACCCGCTTTTACGCCAATTGAAATTCCCGGCAAAAATCGAGTAGTGGCATAATTGGTAATAATTGGTTCATTTTTATCGAAAATAATCGAAGTTCGGCTTTTGGTTTTTACCTTATGAAAGTCTTCTCCAAACTTCATCGAATATTTTACAAAACCTTTTGTGCTGTCTTTTTCGTGAACATTTTTTTGTTCCGTTCCCGGAAGATAAATATTCTTAAACGTAAAAATAATTTGCTTTTGTTTGATAATCGTATCGAGACAGCTCACGGTTGGTTCTTCGCCTTTTGGACAAATCGGACATTCGGGATACATGCTTTCGATCTGGAAAGTTTTTTTGTCAAACATATCCGGAACATCGGTTTCTAAACGAATCTTTCTCGCTGGACCTTCGCCATTATTTTGGAAACGGGTTTTAAAATTTACCCTTTTAAAACGAACTAATCTGTAATTCATAAAACGTCCGTTAGAACCCATTTTATTTGGATCGTGAGACGTTACAATTTCCATTTCGAGATTTTTAATCTTATGGTTTTTATAGCTTCGATTCGGAACAAAAATACCACGCATCGTAACCGTTGCGCTCGTATCTTTTATCATTTCGGGAGTGGTTTTAAACGTATAAAAGACATTGCGAGTTTCTCCCGGATTGGCATCATCAAATTCTAAAACCGAAACATTATGATACGTTTTATGAGCGTCTAAAAGCGAAGCATCAAGATCTTCTTCTGTAGTTGTATTTCGGTATTTTTTAAGTTTGAAACTGTTTTCGGCGGAAGCCACAAAATTATTTGAATCGTCAAGATCATTTACAGAAGCAACTAAATTTTCTTTTACTTCACGCTCGTTTGCATACGTTCTAAAATCACTTAATTCGAAGTTATTATGTTTGAATTGTTTCTCATTATAAAATAAATAAAGCTTTCCGCTGGAAACATAATTCTCTAAGTTTTGATAACTTACTACGACTACCATTTCCTGCTCCGGAATGGGATCGCAGTTTTTTAAAATCGCAAAACCATTTTGATCTGCAATAGAAGCAATGTCTTTATAATTAGTATCTGTAATATCATTTACAGCCACTTTTTTCGGGCGTGTTGCAGGAGGTTTTCCGTTGTCGTAATTGTTGGTTACGGCAAGCCTTGTTGTATAAGTTCCTTTGTTTTTATAGACATGTTTTGGCTCTGCTTCTTTACTATAATGTCCGTCGCCGAGTTCCCATAAATAAGAATAACTTGGCTTTGGCGCACCTGCAATTGGAATCAACGGCGGTGTTTCGGGTTTAAAAGAAACGGCATTTCCGTTTTGGATAAATCCAATATTGGCTCTTCGGGTTATGGTGTCTTTTACTTTGGTTTGTCCTATTGAGAAAATTGAAAATAGAATAAAGAAAATAGACAGTTGTGGTTTCATAACTAGACAGTTTTTAGTCTTAAAATCATCAGAATCAATTTTAAAACAGGATTAAATGTAAAAAAAAGTGATGAGCAAATCATCACTTTCTCTTAAAAAAGCATTTATAAGTTACTGTATGGCATTAATTGCAGCAACAAGTTGAGCTTCGGTACCGACTGTTGTTTCGGCTAGTGTAAAGGTGTAAACAGCATTTGCAGTTGTTGTCACTCCTTTTATTGCATATCTCCAGTTACCATTATCTTCGGTAGCGAAAATAATATGACAAGCAAGACCAATTGGAATTTGTCCGTAGTGTTCGCTAAACAATCCTTCGGCAGTATAGGTATCCAGTTTTGCAAGAGCATTTGTACCTTCTCCATCATAAGAAAGATATACAGCACTGTTTGTATTGTTGTATCCGTCTGGAACATCAACTAAAATAGTGGTTTTAGGTCTAGGATCACTGTAAAAACGGTCAACATTTGTCCATCCAAAGTTTCCAAAAGTTACATAATAACTGTTTCCTTCACCCTGAACGCCGCCTTTTCCGTCGGCACCTCTGGCATCTTTCCACGCTAAATCACCGTCTTCCTCAATTACACCGGTCCACAATGTCATGGCATTGTCATAACCGTCAGTTAGCGCAGTTGGAACCACTAAACTTAAATAACAAGAAGTTTGTAATTCAACACCGCCTTGAGTAGCTTTAATAAAGAATTCTCCGCCCGAAATTAAAAGGTTTTTCTTTCCGTCTGGTGTAATTCCCATTGTTGGTTTGTTGGTAACCAGCATGTTTCCTTTATCAAAAAGTTCGATATATTCAATATTAACTTCTCCCGTTACAGCATTTCCGTTTTTAGTAAGGCAGTTTCCGTTGATGTGTAATTTTACACCTTTTGCAGACGTAAGTGTTACCATACCATCTCCGGCCGTAATCGTAAAGTTTTGTGTATTTCTTTTTACTCCTTTTTCGCTGATGCTTTTAAAAGCTGCTGATGTTGGAGGCAAAATAACGTTGCCTGTGTCATCGCCATCGCTCGTGTCGCAGCTTACAAAAGAAACTAATAATAGAAATAAAAGTCCGATAGTTTTAAAATTTGTGTTCATAATTTCTAGTTTTTATAAATCTGTCTTGATCGTCAAGTGGTTTTCAGATTCTGGTTATTAATTACAATCTTATATCAATTAGGGTTTGATATTGTTACCCCTGTTTTTCAAAAAATATTTTTATGGCTCTTATAAGGTTATATCAACTTGTAGTTTTATTTGTTACCCCTGTTATTATTTTTTTTGATTTACGCCGAAAGACATTTGTCTTCAAAGAGGTTTCCATCTTCATCAACAGCTACGAGAATGTTTTGCTTCCGCGAAAGCGTAACTATTAAATAAATCCAGACAATTGACCAAATCCCGAAAGTGAGACAGGTAAGAAATAAGTGCAGAAAATGTTTGATAACTTTTTTTTCTCTGCATAAAACAACATAGGGTAGTTTCTCGTTATGTTCTACGATTACAAAGCCATTGCGGGTCTTGGCAGAGATCATTTTGTAAAATTGATCTAAAGTCTTGTCGTTGGTAAATTGATAAGTTTCCATTTTCTCTTAATTTTTAACTCTTTTAAAAGATTTTTGTTTCCTTATATCAACTGCAATTGTTAATTGTTACCCTTTTATTTGAAATTTTTTGAGATTCTTTTTTAACTTTATCTGATTAAAAGTTTTTTTATGAGTAAAACTAAAGTGCATGCTGACCAAAAGTATATTGACGGGCTTGCTGCAAACGATTCGTTAGTGATTCAATCCATATATAAAAAGTATGTTCCTAAAGTCGTAATGTTTATTATGAACAATTCTGGCGACAGAGACCACGCTCAGGACATTGTTCAGGAAGTATTGATTTTGCTTTTTAATCAGGCCAAAGCCAATTCGCTGCAATTAACCTGCCCGTTTGATGCGTACTTTTTTCTCTTGTGTAAAAGAAAATGGCTCAACGAATTGAAAAAAACATCCAACAAAGGGGTAACAATTATTGAAGATGCAGTATCTATGAATGAATCTGCATTAGAGCTGATTGGACAAACCGAAGAATTTGATGAAAAACAACAGCTTTTTGACACCATGTTTCAGAGATTAGGAGACAAATGCAAAGAGTTATTAAAGTTGAGTTTTGAAATTAAATCAATGGAAGAAGTGGCCGAAAAACTAAACGTAACATACGGTTATATTCGTAAAAAAAAGTCGCTTTGTGTTGGCCAGTTAACGCAATGGATTCAGGAAGCAAAAAACTTTAATTCTTTAAAAAACGATTAGTCATGAACGAAGAACGCTATATATTATTTGATGAATATCTTCAAGGCGAATTAACGATTGAGGCAAAAAATGATTTTGAAAAACAATTGTTAGAAGATCCTGAATTTGCTTCACAGTTTGAGACTTTTAAAAACATACAATTTCAATTGAACAATAAATTTGGATTTGAGCAGGAAAGAGAAATTTTTAAAGAGAATTTAAGTCAGATTTCTGAAAGACATTTTGATAATAAACCAAAAGTAATTGGCTTAAAACCTTGGTATCTGGCAGTTGCAGCTTCGGTTGCCGTTTTATTCGGATTGTTCTTTTTTAATTACAACCAAAATCCTGTTTATGGAGATTACAATAATCCGGAACACGCTTCTTTTACCGAAAGATCAACAGCCGATGAGACTTTAAAAGAGGCAGAAAAAGCATTTAATCATAAAACATATAATAAAGCAATTCCGCTTTTTGAAACGATTTTACAAAAAAACAAAACAGCAGAAATTCAGTTTTTTTATGGCGTTTCTCTTTTAGAAGAAAGCCATTATATAAAAGCTGAAGCTATTTTTAATGAATTGAAAGCAGGAGAATCTGCCTATAAAGATAAAGCAGTCTGGTATTTGGCGTTATCTAAATTAAAGCAAAAAGATTACGAAGGCTGTAAAAAAATCCTCGAAACCATTTCAGAAGATTACGAAGGTTATGATCAGGTTGAAGAACTTTTGCATCAATTGGATTAGTTATTTCACAAAGAAACACAAAGATTTTATACAGAGATTCGCAAAGTTTAAAAGCTTTGCGATTTTTCTTTCTATAAGATCAACAAAAATACGCTTTCATCCGCACTTTCACGAAGTGAATCCGTAAAATCCGCGTGCCAACAAGCAATTGCTATTCTTTTAATATTGTCGTAATTTTGACAACTTTAAAATTAGACCATTGAATTCAACACCTATTATTACCGATACACACACGCACTTATATTCTGAAGAATTTGATCAGGATCGTGACGAAATGATTCAACGCGCTATTGATGCCGGAATTACCCGCTTTTTTATTCCAGCAATTGACGCTGCTGCAACACAATCAATGTATGACCTAGAGAAAAATTATCCGGAGAATATTTTCCTGATGATGGGTTTACATCCCACTTATGTAAAAGATAATTACGAGGAAGAATTAGCGCATGTGGAAACCGAATTATCAAAGCGAAAATTCTACGCTGTGGGCGAAATAGGAATCGATTTGTATTGGGATAAAACACATTTAAAAGAACAGCAAATAGTTTTTAAAAGACAAATTCAGCTCGCAAAACAATACAAATTACCTATCGTAATTCATTGTCGCGAAGCCTTTGATGAAATCTTTGAAATTCTGGAAGAAGAAAAATCTGAAGATTTATTTGGGATTTTTCATTGTTTTTCCGGAACTTTAGTACAAGCACAGCAAGCGATTTCTTACAATATGAAATTAGGAATTGGAGGCGTGGTAACATTCAAGAACGGGAAAATCGACCAGTTTTTAAATCAAATTGATTTAAAACACATTGTATTGGAGACCGATTCGCCTTATTTGGCGCCAATTCCATACAGAGGGAAAAGAAATGAGAGCAGTTATTTAGTTAATGTAATTTCAAAGCTGGCAGACTTATATGATGTGTCTGAAGAAGAGATTGCAGCAATAACCACTCAAAATTCAAAAGACGTTTTTGGGATTTAACCAAAGCCTTACAAAACTTTAATTTTTTTTTTGTTCTTTTGCCCACTTAAAACCAATATAAATAATGCAGAAATTTGATGCCATTCGACCGTTTTATGATTCCGAAATAAATGAAGCACTTCATGATGTTGTAAATCACCCTATGATGAAAACCATGATGAACTTTACTTTTCCGGAACTAGAAGATGAGGTTTGGAAAGATCAATTAAGGAAAACGCATTCGATTCGTGATTTTCAATGCAATTTTATTTATAACACCATACAAAAGGTTCTGGAGAAAAGTTCTGAAGGCTTAACAACTTCGGGGTTTGAGAAATTGGAACCAAATACTTCTTATCTATTTATCTCCAATCACAGAGATATTTTATTAGATACAACTTTACTGAATGTTTGTTTGTTTGAACATGGTTTGGTAATGACAGCATCTGCAATTGGAGACAATCTGGTTAAAAAAGCTTTCCTGGCAACTTTAGCGAAATTAAACAGAAACTTTTTGGTTTTAAGAGGATTAACGCCTCGTGAAATGCTGCAAAGTTCTAAACTGCTTGCCGAATATATGGGACAGTTATTGCTTCGCGAAAATCGTTCGGTTTGGATTGCGCAAAGAGAAGGAAGAACAAAAGACGGAAATGACGAAACCAATCCGGGCGTTTTAAAAATGATTGGAATGGGTTCTGACGAAGAAAATTTAATGGATTATTTTAAGAAATTAAAAATCGTTCCGGTTTCTATTTCGTATGAATATGATCCTACAGATGTTTTGAAAATGCCGCAATTAATGGCAGAATCAAAAAACGAAGTTTACGTTAAAGATAAAAACGAAGATTTCATGACCATTTTAAGTGGAATCATGGGAACTAAAAAAAGAATACATATTTCTGTTGGCGATGTTTTAGATACTGAAATTGATAAAATTGTTGCCGAAAATGACAACGTAAACAAACAAGTTCAGGCTTTGGCACAAGTTATTGATGATACCATTTTGACAAATTATCAATTATGGCCAACTAATTTTATTGCTTACGATATTTTAAACGAAACAACAAGATTCGCTCATTTGTATAAAGAAAGTGAAAAATCACTTTTTGAGCGTCGTTTAGAAATGCGTATCGGAAGCGATAATCCTGTTACAAGACAAGGATTTCTGGCAATGTATGCTAATCCGGTTGTCAATAAATTAAAATACCAAGATGTCATCTAAAGCTAAAATACTTTTGATTTATACCGGAGGAACTATCGGTATGAGCAAAGACTTTGAAACTGGAGCGCTTAAAGCATTCAACTTTAGTAAACTAATACAGAAGATTCCCGAAATCAAACAATTAGATTGTGAAATCGAATCTGTTTCGTTTGAAAATCCGATAGATTCATCAAACATGAATCCGAAAATGTGGACTAAGATTGCCACAATTATAGAGGAAAATTACGCTTTGTATGATGGATTTGTAGTTTTACACGGTTCAGATACCATGTCATATTCGGCTTCTGCATTGAGTTTTATGCTGGAGAATTTAGCTAAACCAGTTGTGTTTACAGGATCGCAATTACCAATTGGAGATTTGCGTACCGATGCTAAAGAAAATCTGATTACAGCTATTCAAATTGCTTCATTGCAGGAAAATGGAAAACCTGTTATCAATGAAGTTTCTTTGTATTTTGAATACAAATTATACCGAGGAAACAGAACTTCAAAAGTAAATGCGGAACATTTTAGAGCTTTTACTGCACCAAATTATCCTGAATTGGTAGAATCTGGTGTGCATTTAAAGTTAAACTCCCATTTGTTTCTTCCGATAATAGAAGGCGCAGATTTGATTGTTCACAAAAACCTAGACAATCACGTAGCAATTATAAAAATGTTCCCGGGAATGAGTGAAGTTGTTTTGGCTTCGATCCTTTCAACTCCAGATTTACGTGGTATTGTTTTAGAAACTTACGGTTCAGGAAATGCTCCAACCGAAGAGTGGTTTTTGAATTTAATTGAAAAATCAATCAAATCCGGAATGCACATTGTAAACGTAACACAATGTTCTGGCGGAAGCGTAAACATGGGACAATATGAAACCAGTACAGCCTTAAAATCTCTTGGCGTTATTTCAGGAAAAGATATTACTACAGAAGCTGCAATTACAAAATTGATGTATTTGCTTGGTCATAATATTCCGCAAAATGAATTTAAAGATGTCTTTGAAACGGCTTTGCGCGGGGAAATCTCTTTATAAATTTTCCACCATATAAGTGATATAAGTTCGTTTGTCATTTCGAGGAACGAGAAATCGCACTAGAAATTCGACAAAGATTGACGCTTTTAGGAACGGAGTTACTTGTGCGATTTCTCGTTCCTCGAAATGACAAAATTGCGTACAATTGGAATTTGGAATTTTTTTATTGGAATTTATTAAAATTCTGAATCTTTATAATGAACCGGACAAGTCTCTAAATCTTCTTGAGAACTGCGATTTTTATAATACACATAAACAATCACAGAAAGTATACAAATAATTCCCTGAATAGCAACCGTATGTCTGGTTCCGATAATGTGCGAAACGTATCCAATAATTAAACTTCCCACAGGAATCATTCCCTGATAAGCCATTAAATAATAACTAATACTTCTTGATCGCATATTTACAGCACTTTGCGTCTGCACATAAATGTTGATGGATGAAGTTTGAGCCATCATTCCTATACCACTCAAAGCCATGCAAATAAGCGCTACAGTCAAATTATTTGAATACGCTAGTATAATGATGCTAAAACCTAATAATAAGCTCGCAGCGATCATTATTTTACTCATATGATCTGATTTTTTAAGATTTGCCAAATAAATGGCAGATAAAATAGAACCAATTCCGGCGGCGCTTTCAAACCAGCTGAAAGTTTGTGCGTTTCCGCTAAAAATATCTTTGGCAAAAACCGGCATCAGCGTATTAAAAGAAATTACAAATAAACTGCTGCACATTAACATTAAAAGCATTTTTGCCATTTCGGCTTCTTTTTTTACGTAATCAAAACCTTCAATGAAATCTTCGAGCATTTTAAATTTATCTACCGCTTTGATGTGCGGCGTAATTTTCATCATTAAAAGCGAAATTAAAACCGGAATATAGCTAAGGAAATTTCCAATAAAACAAATGTCTTCACCATAATTGTGCAGAATAATTCCGGCTAGTGCAGGACCTGCAATTCGGGCAAAATTATTTAAAGTTGAATTTAGCGCAACAGCATTTGGCAGATCTTCTTTGTCATTAACAATATCAATCATCATTGTTTGTCTGCAGGTCATGTCAAACGCATTTATAATTCCCTGAATAAGGCTTAAAGCAAGGATAAAGTTAATATTGTAAATTTTAAAATAAATTAAAATTGCCAAAGCTCCGGCTTGAAGCATCGCTAAAGACTGCAATAAAAGCATTGCTTTGTGTCTGTCGTAACGCCCAATAATACTTCCTGCTAAAGGTGCCAGAAACAAAGATGGAATCATGCTTAAAAAAGTAGCCAGTCCTAATAAAAATACAGATCCCGTTATGCTGTAAACCATCCAGCTTATAGCAGTTTTCTGCATCCATGTTCCAATAACTGAAACGGATTGCCCATAGAAGAATAACTTGAAGTTTTTAGATTTTAACGCTTTAAACATGATCTTAAATATTTAATACAAAGGTCGGGATTATGATTTCATTAGAAAAATTAATAATTTTACTGATAATAAGTATTAAAACTTATCAATATGGAAATTTACCAACTCGAATATTTTATTAAAACAGCTGAGGTTCTTCATTTTACAAAAGCTGCAGAATTGTGTTTTGTAACGCAGTCCGGGCTTTCGCAGCAAATAAAAAAACTGGAGGAAGAACTCGGCTTGCCTTTGTTCAAGCGGATTGGAAAGAAAGTACAGCTTACAGAAGCGGGTTCTGTTTTTTTAATTCACGCTAAAAAAGTGGTAGAAAATGTAGAAAACGGAAAGCAGGCAATTGAGGATTTAAACGAAATGATTGGCGGCGAATTGCGAATTGGTGTAACTTATGTTTTTGGTTTATTAATTCTTCCCATCGTCAATACATTCGCTAAACAATACCAGAATCTCAAAATTGTTGTTGAATATGGAACTACAGAAGCTTTAGAACAAAAACTTCTTGATAATCAATTAGATGTTGTTTTGGTTGTTTCATCGCACGAAATTGAACTTCCCATTCAAAAAGTGCCTTTGTTTACTTCTTATATGGTTTTGGCAGTTTCCAAAAACCACGCTTTAGCAGATTTGGATAAAATAGCTTTTAAGAAAATAGAACAAATTCCGTTGGTATTGCCCGGAAAAGGATCGAATTCGAGAGAATTTGTAGAAGAGTTATTTCAGAAATTCAACATGAAACCTAAAATCTCAATCGAGCTGCATTCTATACACGCATTATTGCAAATGGTAGAGAACAGTGACTGGGCGACGATCGTGGCTGAAAAGGCTTTAAAAGGATGGGATCAGCTCAAAGCAATACAAATTACCGGCGTTGCAACCAAAAGAGAATCTTTTATGCTAACAATTGGCGGTTATCAAAAAAAAGCAGTAAAAATATTCATGGAAGAATTTAAAAAAAGCATTTAAAAGTAATCTTAGATTTTATTTTTGAAACTCGATTTTTTTTGTGTTCTTTGCAGACCAATAATAGAAAGGTGTCCGAGTGGTTTAAGGAGCTAGCCTGGAAAGCTAGTATATGGGTAACTGTATCGAGGGTTCGAATCCCTTCCTTTCTGCGAAATTTTTAACTTAAATAATACCAAACCTCGAAATGTATATTTCGAGGTTTTTTTTATTTCTGTTTAATAATTCTTTTTCATATTTTTTGTTGATCTCAAAAAAAGGATTATCATTGATATATAAAATAAAAAATGATGAAAAGAACTTATAATATTTATTGTGATGAAAGTACTCATATAGAAAGTGATGGTCATCCATATATGATTTTATCTTACATAAGTACTCCTTATCATTTATTAAAGATGCACAATAAAAATATTCGTGATATGAAAATTGAGCATTTTTATCGTGGTGAAATGAAATGGAGTTCTATTTCAAAATCACAATACCCTTTTTATAGTAAATTGATTGACTACTTCTTTAGTAATGATGAATTAAACTTTAGAGCTATTATCATTGATAAATCACAATTAAATCATAAAGCTTTTAATCAGGATCATAATATATTTTACGATAAGATGTATTATCAATTATTAAATAAAAAAATTGATCCTAATTATAATTATAATATTTATTTAGATATTAAAGACACTTATTCTTATCTTAAAGCGAGAAGTTTAAAAAAATATTTGGAAAGAGATTATAATAATATTAGGAATTTACAGATAATTCGTTCTTATGAAAGTGAATTAATGCAGCTTTCAGATGTTCTAATGGGAGCAATTAATTATAAACTTAGGGGATTAAATAAGGTTACAGCAAAAAATAACATCATTGAAAAGATAGAAAAGTTGAGATGTAAACCTTTAACGATGCGAAACAAAGAGGCGGAAAAAAAGTTTAATTTATTTTTTATTGATTTGAAAAATGCCAACTAATTACATTAAAAAATATAATGCTCACTTAGAACTAAATCATCTGAATGAAAAAGATAGATTAGTATCATTAAAAGCAATTTTTGATAGAGATATTGGAGATAATGCAGGGTTTAAATTTAATTCTAAAATCATAAGACCATTAAAAAAAGAAGATAAAATTGATGTTGAATCTCTTTTTAAGCATTTAACTTATAAAACGGAAGAGGAAAGAGATAATAAAGGTAAAGTGATTAAATCAAGAGATATTTTTGATTTCGAGAGATCAAAAAGACTACATTGGATATTACCGCATATAGAAAAAAGTATTCAAGATGAAATTATTGTTTTTAGTGCAAATAATAGAGTAAGAAATCGGGATGTTATAAGAACTTACATTCATAATACAACTGAAAACTATATTGTTATTTTAGAGCCACAAAGGAGTGGTAAAGATTATTATTTTATTACAGCATATTACTTAGAGAAGCAATATGGAGGTTTGAATGTGATAAAACAAAAATTTAAAAATAAATTAGACAAAGTTCATTAAACCGCAAAATCCGGTACACATCGGGGCGTATCGGATTTCGTAATTCAATTCTCCTAGTGTGGTAGAATGAACAGCGCAAATATACGAAAAACATTGCGTGTTTATCAACAATACTATAAAGTTATTAACAATCGCGATCATTTTTGATAAAAAAAAGAAAGAATAAACTTGTTAAAAAAACAGATTTGAAATTCAAAGCAAATATTAATAAATAAGTTTTTTGAGCTTTATTTATGTAAATAGAATCAGAAAGTTTATATTTATAAAAGATTTATTTCTCTTTTAATAATTTCTCCAAATATTCATTTTTATCCTTTTCAGCCTGAACTAAACGCTCATAAAGTTCAATAACTTTGTCTAAAGGATTGAAGTTGCAATAATTACCAGTGTTAAAAACTCCTTGATCGTAAATATTATTAAAATAATTAATTACAGCTTCTTCCGAAAAGTTTTTAATTGCTTAAACGGTCATTCCAAGTACTTTTGCGACTTCTTTCAGTTTGTCTTCGTCTATGGTTTCGCTGTTTTCCATAGCCGAAACAGTTTGTTGACTCATTCCTAAAGCTTGTGCCAAAGCTTCTTGTTTCATGTCTCTCAGTTCACGAATACGGCTAATTTTTCGCCCTATATGATATGGTTTTGTTGCTGTGCTCATGAATCAAAGGTATTTAAAAATTTTTTAAAAAAAATAGATTTTAGTAAAAAACAGGCTCGTTTTTGTAAGATACGGTTTTCATTATTGATGTAAATCTGTTGGAGAGTTTTATCTGAAAATCTAAATTACAAGGCAAAAGGTCTTAAAAGAAATAAATTTCTAGACTAGCCCCGATAGAAACGGTATCCTTTTGTGGTCTCGTTTCTTTAACGAGGCCACAAAAGATAAAGTCTATAGCGGGACAATTGGTTTTTTGAAAATTAAATTTCTGCTTCTTTAAAAGAAAAAATTAATCCTGTAAAGCCATTTTTACCTTTGGCAAAATACGCTCCACAAACATCGCGTAAGCAGATTCTGAAGGATGTAAACCATCACTCGCAACAAGGCTTGTATTGATTAATCCGTTTCTGGTAATGTCTGTAATAGAAACAAATGTTATGTTATTAATCATGCAGTAATTTTCGGCAAAGGCGTTGTATTTATTAATTTCTTCGGTGATTTTCATTCTTCCATCGGTTCCAAACATCATTCCGAAAGAAGTGTAAGCATAATCAGGAATAGAAAGTACGACCACATTTTTTTTGTCGCCTTTGGCCAATGCAATTGCTTTTGTGACTAATTCCGGAAATTCTTTTTCATATATAGAAAAATCTCTTCCTTGATATTGATTGTTTACACCAATTAATAAAGTTACCAAATCATAATTTGAGTCTGGATTTTGCTCTTTTATCGCAGTAAGTAAATTATTAGTGGTCCAGCCTGTTGTAGCGATTACTTTTAATGAAAAACTGGTTTCAGGATAAATTGCCTTTAAACTGGTTTTTAGCTGTTCTGGATATCTGCAGGTTTCGCAAACGCTTTGACCAATGGTATAACTGTCTCCTAAAGCCAGATAATTTACGGATTTAGAGATAGGCGTTGTGGGAATTTGTGTTGTTGGAGGAGGAGTTACAGGTTTTGGTGAAACGGGAGTTTCTGAAGAAGATTCTTCTGGACTGCAGCTTAATAGAAATGCTGAAAGAATAACGGTAACTATTTGTTTGAATTGCGGTTTCATAATTTGTTTAAATTAATTTGGCTGGTTTAAACAAATAGTTACGTTAAATATGTTGTTATGGTTTTTAGACCATTTCTGTTTTCATTAGAATTTGTTCTTCAATGGCATTCCAAAGTCCGATGCGTTTTTCCAGAGCAAGAATTGAAACTTCTTCAACTTCTTTCCATTTTTGCGCGTCGTCTTCACATAAATCCGTAATCATTTGCATTGCCATTGGTCCGTGCTCATCGGCATCCAATTCTATATGTCTTTCAAAATAATAAAGCAATTTGCTTAAATCTGTATCTGGAAGATTTTTTTGAAAGTTGCCTAGGATTTCGGTAAACATACTCGGAATCAAGTCTTCTCTTCCAAAAGTAAATGCTGCGGCAATTTGATGCGGTTTTCCTTCTTCAATAACTCTAAAAGTAAAATCAAGAAAAGCTTTAATTTCTGGATGAAGTGAACTTTGTTTAATAGCAACAAAAATGTTGTGAAGCGAATTTACCGAAGCTAAAAAATTATTGATTTCTGTAGTGTCTGCACCACAGTCTTCCATTGCTTCAAGATACATTTCATAATGACTTTGTCTTCTTCCGTCGATGCTTAAATCTGTTTCTTCGGCAAGAACAATTTCGTTTATTAAATATCTTGTTTCTGGGTTTTTAGTAGCAAACCAAGGTGTTGTAGTACAAGTAAGTTTGGCTTGTAAAGCTTTTAATAAAGACATAAAATCCCAAACTGCAAAAACGTGATTTTCTACAAAGCTGTGTAAGTCATCAATCGTTTGGATTTTATTGTATAATGAATGTTTTAAAAGCTGTTCTTTTTGAGGTTGAATGCTATTGTTTATAGTTTCAATATTCATTTATGTAAATTTTGGGGCAAATATAAAAAGCTTCTCGGTTAGAAGAAGCTTTTTTATATTGTTTTTATATATATTTTAATAGATGTTTATGATTTAAATGCTGGAATTCCAGTTACATCCATTCCGGTAATCAATAAATGAATATCGTGAGTTCCTTCGTAAGTTATAACACTTTCCAGATTCATCATATGGCGCATAATTGAATATTCACCGGTAATTCCCATTCCGCCTAACATTTGTCTGGCTTCGCGGGCAATTTGAATCGCCATATTTACATTATTACGTTTTGCCATCGAGATTTGAGCTGTTGTAGCTTTTCCTTCGTTTCTCAAAACGCCTAAACGCCAGGTTAATAATTGTGCTTTTGTGATTTCGGTAATCATTTCGGCTAATTTTTTTTGCTGTAATTGAGTTCCTCCAATTGGTTTTCCAAACTGAATTCTTTCTTTAGCATATCTTAAAGCAGTATCGTAACAATCCATTGCTGCTCCAATTGCTCCCCAGGCAATTCCGTATCGTGCTGAATCTAAACAGCCAAGCGGAGCTCCTAAACCAGATTTATTTGGTAAAAGGTTTTCTTTTGGAACTTTTACATTATCAAAAATTAATTCTCCGGTTGAAGAGGCGCGAAGCGACCATTTATTATGAGTTTCTGGAGTTGTAAAACCTTCCATGCCGCGTTCTACAATTAAACCGTGAATTCTTCCTTCTTCATTTTTTGCCCAAACAACAGCAATATCTGCAAAGGGAGCATTTGAAATCCACATTTTGGCACCATTTAAAAGATAATGATCTCCCATATCTTTAAAATTGGTAATCATACTTCCCGGATCAGAACCGTGATCTGGTTCTGTTAATCCAAAACATCCTATATATTCACCAGTAGCCAGTTTTGGTAAATACTTCATACGTTGTTCTTCGTTTCCGTATTTCCAAATTGGGTACATTACTAAAGAAGATTGTACTGATGAAGTTGATCTTACACCAGAGTCTCCTCTTTCAATTTCCTGCATAATTAAGCCGTAAGAAATTTGATCTAAACCGGCACCTCCATATTCAACAGGAATATACGGCCCGAATCCGCCAATTTCTCCAAGTCCTTTTATAATTTGCTTAGGAAATTCTGCTTTTTGAGCATATTCTTCAATAATAGGAGAAACTTCTCTTTTAACCCACGCACGTGCAGATTCTCGAACTAATTTATGTTCGTCTGTTAACAAATCGTCAAGGTTGTAATAATCTGGAGCTTGAAATAAGTCTGGTTTCATTTTTGAGTAATTTTACAAAACAAATTTACGCAATAAAAATATAACAAAACAAAGTTAAATTGTTATATTTTTACACATTAGTTAAAAAATAATCACAAATAAGGTAAATTAATTTTAGTTTATTGATAATTTATAACCTAATTTTGAGATTCCAAAAAAACATAAATTGAATGAGGCTGATCATCTCTTTTGTACTTTTTTTTGTTATTAATACTGCATTTGCACAACACATAAATGCACTGACTGAAGAGGAGTATCTTATATTGCAGGATAAAATTCGACTAAACTTTAATGCAAATGTCGATAGCGCCCTTGTATACGCTAATCAATTAGCACGATCTAATAATAATAAACATTTAGCTTTTGCAAATGCAGCGATATCAAGCCTGCTGCAAATGAAAGGAGATGTAAAACAATCTCAGGAAAAATATAAAAAAGCATTTTTTTACTTAGAAAAAATGCCGGAATCCCGAGATAAAACACAACTAAAGTCCTATATATACAATTATGGAGGCTTATCTGAATGGAAAAGAGGGAATTTTAGCAAAGCTCTTGAAATTTATCAGCAGGGAATTAAGCTTTCTATGCAGATTAATGATGTCAAACAGATATTTAAATTCAAAGCTAATATTGCATTAATTAATGAAGGAGTTGGGAATTATCAACTGGCCATCAGGAATTTAAAGCAGCTTAATGATTTTATTGACCAAAATGAAAGTGTTTTTACCAAAGAACAGCTGTTGAATTATAAAAGTAATGTCAATACTGGTTTAGGAAGCTCTTATGAAAGCTACTACATGAAAAATGTAAGTAAAAAACACTTGCTGGATTCTGCAGAATATTTTTATAAAAAATCTATAAATTACTCCCAAAACTTTGCTGAGAATAAAATAAAGGCAAAATTGAGCCTGGGTAATATCTATAATTGGAAAGGAGATTACAAAAACGCAGAAAAAACTTATTATGATGTTGTGTTTTTGTCGAATCAAAACAATCAAAAAGACATTTTATGCGTTGCAAATTATAATCTGGGAGATGTTTATTTCACTACAAAAAAGTATGATAAAGCACTTGTTTTCTTTAAAAAATGCGATTCACTTTCAGAAATAACAAAAGTCAATGAAATAGATTATCTCAAATCTAATTTTTATCAGGCCAAAATTTATAACATTCAGAAAAAACCGGAACTTGCTTATAAGCATTCGAGAATTTATTTGGATAATTATGAAAAATTTGAAGCAAAGTTAAATACAGAAGCCCTTGAAGTTAACTATAAGCAAGGTGTTGATGATTTAACAGATGAAATGGTTAGTATAGAGAAAAAATATAAAAATGAAGTTTTTCTAAGCAGAGGTTTAAAAGTTTTTTATGTCTTATTATTTGTGGCAATTGTCTTTTTATTAATTAAAAATATAAGGGATAAAAACAAAGCACATAAAAAAATGAATGCTTTAATAGAAGAATTTAAAGCAAATATTGAGAAGAAAAATAATTCTGAGATTCTGCCGGAAGAAATACTTGAAGAGGAAATGTTTGAGCTGGAAGAAATTCATCTCAAAAAAGAGAATGTTACGCTAAGTATTGATGAGGCAAAAGAGAATAAAATAGTAGAAAAACTATTAGCTCTTGAAAATAAACTAGAATACTTAAATGCCGATTTTACGCTGTCGTATGTTGCAAAAAAGATAAAAACAAATACAACCTATTTATCTTATGTTGTAAATAAGAGATTTGGTAAATCATTTGGGGAATATTCAAATGAATTAAAAATCAATTATGTGATTAATGAGATGATCACAAACCATATGTATCGAAAATATTCAACACAGGCTATTGCCGAAAGTGTGGGCTTTAAAAATGCAGTATCTTTTGCTAAGTCATTTCGCAAAAGAACTGGAGTATCTCCAGCTCAATTTGCGAATAACATTTAGAATTTATTTATTAGTGATTTACACTTAATAATAAGGTTCAAATTTTATGTAGTACCACTTCCTCCACCTTTTCCAGGATCAACAGGTGCACTACCCGGCGGTATTGGATCTCCTCCTACTACCATTTTTTGTTGATTTTTTGATAACTTTTCTGTCTCAAAATCTTCGAAATTTAATTTAATATTTGCCATCTTTTTACATGTTACGGTTACTGATTTATCAAAACTAAAGAAAATGCAAACCTCTTGATCGAGAATTGGGTTTTGAACTCTTTTTTGAAACCAATAAAAGATTAATTAATTGTAAATCAGTTATTTATGATTAGATTATAACTACTATAATTTATAAATTGTATGTAGTATAATATATAAAATGTGTGCTTTGAGAAATTTTTTTCGAATAAAAACAGCAATATTTGTACTGTAATTCGATTTAAAACAGGTTTCAAAGATGCTAAAACTTATCCAAAAATTTCTACAAATAAACAGATATTCGGATGTGAAAAACGAGTTTAAAGACTTGTTTCTTTCACACCCTAATTATCCAAGTTTATTTGCGATAACAGATTCGTTTGATTTGTTGTCGATTGAGAATGCTGCAATAAGAGTTCCAAAGGAACAAATAGTTGATTTACCAACAAACTTTTTAGCTTATTTTAAAGAGGAATTAATCTTAGTTGAAAAGGCAAAAGATTTTGTTAGAATTAATACAATTAAAAAAGGTGTTCAAAAAATTTCATACGAGAAATTTCTTTTAGACTGGAATGGAGTAATTGTTGCAATTGAACCGAATAATGTAGTAGCAAGAGAAAATTTAAAAGTTGAATTAAACTGGTTAAAATATCTTATACCTTTTATACTAGTAGCAGGATTATCATTTTTTTACAGTTCATACAGTATTTTTAGCACTGTGTTTTTGCTGACATCAGCCTTAGGATTAATTGTGAGTATTTTAATTGTTCAGGAAAAACTTGGTTTTAAGAACAATCTTATTACAAACTTTTGCAATTTAAGTACAAATTCTTCTTGTAACTCTGTTTTGAGTTTTAGCGAGAATTATGAAAATAGATGGATTAGTTTTTCAGACTTACCGCTTTTGTTTTTTGGAGCAAGTTTTATTTCAATATTAGTACAACCTGCTAACTCGTCAATTTTTGTTGGATTTTTAAGTCTATTGGCGATTCCAATAATTGTATCCTCAATTTGGATTCAAAAATTTGAACTTCAAAGATGGTGCGTAATGTGTTTAATGGTTTCCTTTTTAATATTTACACAAAGTATAATTTGGTTTTCATCAGACTTGTTTACATTAAGTTTTAGTTTCAGTACTATTTTTCCGTTTTTATTTTCTTTAATTCTTTTAATACCAATTGCATTTGTTGTAAAATCAATTGCTAAAGATGTTCTAAATAATGAAAACTCTTTAAAGGAGCTTAAAAAATTTAAAAGAAACTATTCACTGCTGAATTTTTTATCTAAAAAAGTTTCGCATCAAAATGGATTTGAAGATTTAAGAGGATTAAATTTTGGAAACAGAAGTGCTGTTGTAAAACTGGCCATAATTATAAGTCCGAGTTGTGTTCATTGTCATAAAACGTTTCAGGAAGCTTTTGACTTAGTTTTAAAATTTCCGGATAAAATATATTTAAGTGTTTTATTCAACATTAATCCTGAAAATGCAGACAATCCATATAAAGCAGTTGTTGAAAGACTTTTAACAATAAACAGATCAACTCCGGGAAAAACAGTTGAAGCCATTTCAGACTGGCATATTAAAAAAATGAGTTTGAAAAAATGGTTAAAAAAATGGAATGTTGATAATGTCAGCATGATGATAAATCAGGAAATAAACAAACAATATGAGTGGTGTTCTAAAAACAACTTTAATTACACTCCGATAAAAATTGTTAACGAAAGATTGTTTCCTAATGAATACGAATTAAGCGAATTGAAATACTTTTTAAACGATTTTGTCGAGGAAAAAGAAACAACAGTACTAGAAAGAATTGCCTAGTTTGACATTTGATAAATTCTCTAACAATTAAAATTTACAGTTATGCTAAAAAATATATTAAACCTGGAAGGCACACAAGAAATAAGTGCTAGTGAGCAAAAAACTATAATTGATATCTTTAGTAAAGAAATATCATCTAAATGTGATGCAAATTCGATAATAGTTTATGATGATTGTACAGAGTTTTTTTCAGAATTGAATTAAAACAGTACGGTTATTGTTAGAGTAGAATTCAGCAAAGAAGTTAATTGACTTTGCTGCCAATTTTTTAAATTATTTAAAGTAATATACAATAAAGCCTTTTTAAAATTTAGTCATGTTTTTTTTAATTTGTAGGCGCTCGATCGTGGAACATTGAGCAATTTATCCCAACATTGATGATTGGTGTCGGGATTCTCAGGATAATTGGTCACTTGGATCGGTTTTATTTGGTTAGGGCTGATCAAGTGCCATCTCCTAGAGAAATTGGTATTACTAAAATATAATTGAATATTAAGAGAGAAGAAATTCTCTCTTTTTTTTTGTCATCAACATAAGACTGCGAAAAATAAATCTTTCTTATTTTGTATCAGGCTTAATTGTAAAAAACCTTAATTATCCTATTTAATTAAACCTTCATTTATATTTTTAAGAAATTTTGTATAATATTGCTGTAAAATAAACCCAAATATCAGAATTGAAAAAATTCATCAATTATAAACAGGCAGATTTTAAAGATTGCGGACCTACATGTTTAAAGATTATAGCCAAACATTATGGTAAAACAATCAACATTCAGGAGTTGCGCGACAGCAGCGAGACAACTCGTGAAGGAAGTAATTTGCTTTTTTTAAGCGATGCTGCCGAGAAAATTGGTTTTAGGACTCTGGGTGTAAAGTTAAATGCAGAAAGACTCGAAGAAGCACCTCTGCCATGTATCCTGCATTGGAACAAAAATCATTACGTTGTACTTTATAAAATAAAAAAAGGAACTTACTATATTTCAGATCCTGGTTTTGGATTAATTGAATATAATAAAAAAGATTTTCTTAAATTCTGGATTGGAAACAATGCCGATGATTCTACTAAAGAAGGCATTGCTTTACTTATAGAAGCTACACCAAAATTCTTTCAGTCAGAATTTGATAAAGAAGACAATAAAGGTTTAGGGTTTGGAATGTTGTCTCAATATGTACTTCGGTATAAATCCTTTTTAATTCAGCTGAGTATTGGACTTTTGGCGAGTAGTTTACTGCAGCTTATTTTTCCGTTTTTGACCCAGAGTATTGTCGATGTGGGAATTCAAAATCAGAACATCCATTTCATTTATTTAATTCTTTTTGCGCAGCTGTTTCTCTTTGCCGGAAGAACTGGTCTCGAGCTTATCAGAGGCTGGATATTACTGCATCTTTCAACCAGAATAAATATCTCTCTAATTTCAGATTTCTTTATTAAACTAATGAATCTGCCTATTTCGTTTTTTGATGTGAGGATGACAGGAGATATCATGCAGCGTATCAACGATCATCGCAGAATCGAAAAAATACTGACCACATCATCTTTAAATGTGCTGTTCTCTGTAATCAATATGTTTGTCTTGGGTGGTGTTTTGGCCTACTTTAATTTAAAGATATTCTTAGTATTTTTTGCGGGCAGTATTCTTTATTTTGGATGGATTACACTGTTTTTAAAACGACGAGAAGTTTTAGATTATAAGCGTTTTGCTGAAGTTTCTCAGGAACAAAGCAAAGTAATGGAACTCATTAACGGTATGCAGGAAATAAAACTCCATAATGCCGAAAAACAAAAACGCTGGGGCTGGGAATATGTACAGGCGAGATTGTTTCGGGTTTCGATAAAAGGATTGGTTTTAGAGCAGACACAATCTATAGGATCTTCCGTAATCAACGAGTTAAAAAATATCTTTATCATTTTTTTATCTGCAAAATTGGTAATCGACGGCTCGATAACGTTAGGAATGATGCTGGCTATAAGTTCAATAGTAGGAAGTTTAAATGGCCCAATTACACAGCTTATTGAATTTGTGCGAGAATTGCAGGATGCTAAAATATCTCTGGCAAGATTATCTGAAATTCATGAAAAGGAAGATGAAACCCAGCAGGAAGTTCATCAAACAAATGATGTTCCGTATGATTCTAATATTGAAATTAAAAACCTTTCATATCGTTATTTAGGATCGGATATTCCGGTTTTAGATGATTTAAGTCTTGTGATTCCGGCTAATAAAGTAACTGCAATAGTGGGTGTGAGCGGAAGCGGAAAAACTACTTTAATGAAACTGCTTCTTAAGTTTTATGAGCCTGAAAAAGGCGAAATCAATATTGGCAGCTCACAGTTGAAAAACATTTCGCAGAAAGCCTGGCGATCCAATATTGGAGCTGTAATGCAGGAAGGTTATATTTTTAGTGATACAATAGCTAATAATATCGCTTTTGGAGTAGATAAAGTGGATAAAGAACGATTGGTTTATGCTGCAGATGTTGCCAATATTAAAGAATATATTAGCGAACTTCCTCTTGGTTACAATACTAAAATTGGAGCAGAAGGAACAGGAATGAGTACAGGACAAAAACAAAGACTTTTAATTGCGAGAGCGGTTTACAAAAATCCGGAAATATTATTTTTTGACGAAGCCACATCAGCTTTAGACGCTAATAATGAAAAAGAGATTATGCGGAAACTGGACATTTTCTTTAAAAACAAAACTGTAATTGTAATTGCGCATAGGTTAAGTACTGTTATGAATGCAGATCAGATTGTGGTTTTACAAAAAGGGAAAATTATCGAAATAGGCTCGCATTCCTCATTGGTGGAACAGAAAGGAAATTATTTTGAATTGGTTAAAAATCAATTGCAGTTAGGAAATTAATCATGGAAGAAGATAATAGTACATTCGAATTAAGAAGTGAGGAAGTTCAGGACATTCTCACCAAAGTGCCGCACTGGATGATCCGCTGGGGAACGGTTTTGATTTTCGTAATCATACTGATGCTCTTTTTTGTTTCCTGGTTTATAAAATACCCGGATGTTGTCAATACCGAAATTGTGATTACAACTAATATTCCGCCAGAGAAAATTGTTGCTAAATCATCTGGACGTATTGAAGCTATTTTAGTTAAAAATAAATCGATTGTATCTAAAAACAGTACACTCGCAATTATAGAAAATACGGCAAATTACAACGATGTTTTTCTTTTGAAAAGTATCGTTGATAATTATAATATTAATGACCCAAAAGCAGAATTTCCGTTTTCAAAATTAAAAAATACACAGCTGGGAGAAATAGAAAGTGCCTATGCTGTTTTTCAAAAAGATTATCAGGCACAGGAATTAAATCATGACCTGCAGCCTTTTGCAATTGAAAACAGAGCGCAGATCTCTGAAAAAATCCAAATAAAAGAAAGATTAGAAATTTTGCAGCAGCAAAAAACACTTAACGAAAGTGAACTCCAGCTTCAAAAGAATGAAGTGGCCCGTTTTGAAATATTATTCAATAAAGGCATCATTTCGGCTCAGGAAATGGAAGTTAAAAAACTAAGTTTTCTTCAAGCACAAAAGAGTTATAGAGGCTTATTATCCTCGATTTCTCAATTGAGGTCTTCTCTTATAGATAATACAAAATCAAGTCAGAGTTCGCAGGCAAACAGTACTAAAGAAGAGGTTAATCTGGGGAGAAACATGGCGCAGTCGTTTTATCAGCTAAAAAAAGTGATAAAAGACTGGGAACTGGCTTATGCCTTAAAATCTTCCATTAGCGGGAAGGTTACTTTTTTACAGGTTTGGACAGAAAACCAAACCATAAATTTGGGTGATAATGTCTTTTCTATTATTCCCGATGCTAAAAATGGTTTTATAGGAAAAGTAAAAGCTCCGGCTTTAAACTCAGGAAAAATAAAAACAGGGCAGAGAGTCAATATTCGACTGGCTAATTTTCCAGACAGGGAATTTGGGGTTTTAAAAGGAAAGATTCAGAATATTTCTTTAGTACCGGACAAAGATGGAAATCTACTGATAGATGTTGCTCTGCCAGACGGATTAAAAACTTCTTATAACAAACAAATTCTGTTTCAGCAGGAAATGAAGGGAAGTGCCGAAATCGTAACCGAAGATTTACGCTTAATAGAAAGAATTTTGTATCAGTTTAAAAGTATTTTTGAACAAGTTTAGAATTTCAAATAAAAATCCTTCGTCAACTCAATATATTCTGGTGTATAAACATGCCTGTCAATTTCGATTGTTAACTCATCGATTTCGATTTCAGCAGTTTCATTTCGGCTAAAAGCCAATAAGCTTCTTTTAATTGATGAAGTTGGAGTTCCTTTTACGTGTGTAATTTTTATAGGATACAATTCAGCTTCTTTTGCTAAAGCGATAAATTTTTCTTCTTCTTTGTAAGGAAGAATTATGGCTAAAATTCCGTTTTCAGATAAAAGTAAATCAGCAGCTTCAACGATTTCTTCAAATGGCATTGCATCCTGAAAACGTGCTAAATCTCGCTGTTCATTTTCCGTTTTATAATCTTCGGCATAAAAAGGCGGATTTGAAACAATCAAATCGTATTCGTCTTCCGGTTCTTCAATGAATTCATCTAATCCGGCATGAAAACAAAATAAACGATCACCCCAAGGAGAATTTTCAAAATTTTCGACGGCTTGTTCGTATGCATCTTCATCAATTTCAAGCGCATCAATTTGTTCGGCATGAGTTCGCTGCGCCAGCATTAAAGCAATAATGCCAGTTCCTGCACCAATATCTAATATGCTGAAAGGATTATGTTGAATGGGAGTCCAAGCACCAAGTAAAACGCCGTCAGTGCCTACTTTCATAGCTGTTTTGTCTTGTTTTACAGAAAATTGCTTGAATGAAAACATAAATTAAAATTCCAATATTTTTAAATTCCAAATTCCAAAACTGAAAAAAGGGAAATTTCAAAAAAAAGAAATTCCAAATTCCAAATGCAATACGGATTTAATTATGTAGTTAGAACCGCAAAAATAAGATTAAATTGTCATTTATTGCTTTGCAGTTTTAGTAATTATTGCAGATAAATTTTTCTTAATTCTTCTATTTCGAATAATAGTGAGTCGGAAGCTGATCTTTGATCTGGATTTAATTCGTGAAGTAATCTTAACCAATATTTAGATTCTTTAGCTTCTTTTCTGGATATTTTGAGCCTAAAAACTAAATCTTTGTCCCCAAGTTTTTCGTTTGCTTCAATATAGTTAGCTCCAACAGAGCCAGATGATCTGATTAATTGTTTACCATCTTCAATATTTGATGTTGTTTTTGATAAACTTCTAATATAATTTCTACAGTCTTTTGCAAACAAAAATGTTCGTTCTTCTAAATCGTATGGTTTCATAGTTTTAATTTCAAAATTTTAAAATACCAAATTCCAATATTGGGCTTAAAAATAGTTAAAACAATTTAAATATAAGTTTTTTCCTTCAAAAATATAATTATATAAGTGTTCTGTATTCTTGGAATTTGGAATTTCAAAAATTGAGATTTAATCTTTCAGTTTTGGAATTTGGAATTTTAAAATTTGGAATTTAATTTACAAGTACATCTCAACCAATCCTTCAGGAAGGTTCATGATAACCTTTTTATTTTCTCGGTCAATCTTAACCAGGAAATGGTCGATCATTGGAACTAAGATCTCTACTTCACCATTTAAAACTTCAAAAAGAGGCTGTGCAGAAGAATCATTAATTGAAGTAATTTTACCGAAAACACCTAAACGCTGGTCTTCGATTTCGAAACCAATAACTTCGTGGAAATAAAATTTGTTACCAGAAAGTTTTGGTAACATAGTTAAAGGAAGATAAATAGCATTGCCAACAAGTGCATCAGCTTCTTCCTCATTATTTACATCTTCAAAACGAACTCTAAGAAAGTCGTTTTTGTGTAAAGAACTTGTTTCAATAAAAAAAGGAACCAAGTGTTTGTTGTGTTCAACAAACACTGATTCCAGATTTTCGTATAACTCAGGTTCGTCTGTGTCTAAATAGATCAGAACTTCACCTTTGAAACTAAATTTTTTAGCGATTTTACCTAAATAAAAACATTCTTCTTTACGCATTCTCGCTAGCTAAAATTATGCTTCAGTTGTTTCGTTATTCTCTTCAGCAGCAGGAGCTTCTTCAGTAGCAGCTTCTGCTTCTACTTCAGCAGCTTCTTCTTCAACTGCAGGAGTTGCAGCAGCGATAGCATCAGCTTCAGCCTGAGCTGCAGCAGCTAAACGTTTAGCGTTAACTTCTTTTTCTGCTTTTAAAGCTTTTGCTTTAGCATCAGCTTGCGCTTTTGATAAACCATCTTTTTTAGCATCAACTTTTCCAGATTTTGCCTCTAACCAAGCAGCTAATTTAGCATCAGCTTGTTCTTGAGTTAAAGCTCCTTTACGGATACCTCCATCTAGGTGGTGTTTCAATAAAGCACCTTTGTAAGAAAGGATTGCTCTTGCAGTATCAGTTGGTTGTGCACCATTGTGTAACCATTTAACTGCGCTGTCAAGGTTTAACTCAACAGTTGCTGGGTTTGTGTTTGGATTGTAAGTACCGATTTTCTCTAAGTATTTACCATCTCTTTTTGAGCGTGCATCTGCAGCTACAACCCAGTAAAAAGGTTTTCCTTTTTTACCGTGTCTTTGTAATCTAATTTTTACTGACATAATCTTATGATTAAATTTTGAGGTACTCGACCTCTGTTAATTAAGGGCGCAAAGATATAATTTTTTTATCAATTATCCGTTTCAAAAAGTATTAAATATATTTAAGACAGATTTTTAGCTTTTTTTTGACTTTAAAATTTAAATATTTACCTCATAATGCGATACTTTTGCATTAAATTCATCTTAATATATGAAAAAATATTTTTACTTCTTATTTTTTTTAGTGCTGCTTACATCTTGTACAGAAGATATAAAATTCAATAATCCTGCTTTTCAAACGCTGAAAAATAATGTTTTCTGGAGAGCTCAAACTTATAAAGCTTATTTTGGTGCAAACGGGACTGTTGTTATTGAAGGATCTTTAGGATATGAAAATGTTATTTTGCAAACGGCTTCTTCTGCAGAACAAACTTTTATTTTAGGAGTTAATGAAACTTCAAAAGCATCTTACGAAAATACGCTGCCGGCTGAATTGTCTTCATTTTCTACAGGAACAAACATTGGTAACGGACAAATTGTTATTACAGAGTACGATACAGATACTAATACTATTTCGGGAACATTTAAATTTACGGCAATAAATGAAGATGAAAGCGATACCGAGAATCCAAAAATTAACTTTACAGAAGGTGTTTTTTATAAAGTTCCAATTGAAGCAGCTGGTCTTTTTCAAGATGATGTTGTAGAAAATTAGTAAATACGATGTTTTTACCAGCTGATTTTCAAAATCAAAATAAAAACATAAATAAACTAATATATAGTAGATTACAGAAAAATAAGACTACATTTGCTACATTATTATAAATAAGTACATATGAACATTTTTGTTGGAAGCCTTCCATTCAGTATTGAGGAAGCAGATTTAAGAGAGTCTTTCGAGGCTTACGGAGCAGTAGATTCAGTTAAAATTATCACTGATAAATTTACTGGAAGAAGCAAAGGTTTTGGTTTTGTTGAGATGCCAAACGATGCTGAAGCTCAAAAAGCAATTGATGAATTGAACGGAGCTACTGTTCAAGGTCGTTCGATTGTAGTTAATAAATCTGAACCAAAACCTGAAGGTGAAAGAAGAAGCTTCAACAATAACAGCCGTGGTGGAGATTCACGCGGAGGTTATGGTGGAGGAAACAGCCGTGGTGGAAATGACCGTGGTGGTAACAGAGGAGGATATTAATATTTTTTTCTAAATATATAAAAGGGATCAACGAAAGTTGATCCCTTTTTTTTGTGATATTTTTTCTGTAGAGGCGCACAGCAGTGCGTCTAACATACCGAGGAGATGCACTGCTGTGCACCTCTACGATTTGTTGTTATTATAAATTAGCAACTAACCAGTCACCAACTTCGCTTGTTTTGTAAGCTTTTGATCCTTTTGAGGCTAAATCTTCGGTAACAACTCCTTGTTCTAAAGATTTGTTTACAACAGCGCGAATAGCTTCAGCTTCTTCTTTTAGTCCGAATGCATCTTCGAACATCATAGCTGCAGATAAAATTGTAGCTAATGGATTAGCAATATTTAATCCAGTTGCCTGTGGATAAGATCCGTGGATTGGTTCGTATAAAGAAGTATGCTCTCCAACAGAAGCAGAAGGCATTAATCCCATTGAACCTGAAATTACAGAAGCTTCGTCAGTTAAGATATCTCCAAATAAATTCTCAGTAATTAATACGTCATAAGAGTTTGGCCATTGAACCAAACGCATTGCAACAGCATCAACAAATTCGTAAGAAACCGTAACCTCTGGATAATCTTTTTCCATAGCCTGAACTGTTTCTCTCCATAAACGTGAAGTTTCCAAAACGTTTGCTTTATCAACGCAACATAATTTTTTGCTACGCGTCATAGCTAATTCAAAACCTTTTTTAGCTAAACGCTGTACTTCTGCACGTGTGTAAACACAATTGTCAAAAGCAGTATCTCCGTTATCTTTTCTTCCTTTTTCTCCAAAGTAAATTCCGCCAGTTAATTCTCTTAAGAAAACTAAATCAGTTCCTTCGATTCTTTCTCTTTTTAAAGGTGAATTATCAATTAAAGAAGGAAAAGTAAAAGTTGGACGTACATTAGCAAATAAACCTAATTTTTTACGCATCAACAATAAACCTTGTTCTGGACGAACCGGCGCACTTGGATCATTGTCGTATTTTGGGTGACCAATTGCTCCAAATAAAACGGCATCAGCTTTCATACAAACTTCGTGTGTTTCATCTGGATAAGGAACTCCAACTGCGTCAATTGCGCAAGCTCCAGTCAAAGCAGGAGTCCATGTGATTTCGTGATTGAATTTTTTTGCAATAGCATCAGATACTTTTACAGCTTCATTTATTACCTCAGGACCAATTCCGTCTCCTGCTAAAAGGGCTATGTTAAATTTCATTTTTTAAGTATTTATTATTTTTAAGGTTCATAGTGGCAAAGGTTCAAAGGTTCAAAGGTTTGAGAACAAGATTAAAAACCTCTGTTCCTTTGCGCCTTTGAACCTTTGTACCTCTAATCGGCAATTACATTCAACATTTTTTGTGTTGCGATAATCGCGGCAACAGTTTGATCTGAATCTAATCCTCTTGTTTTAAATTCTTTTCCGTTGTTTACCCAGGTGATAATAGTTTCGCACAAGGCATCAGAACTACTTCCGGGCGGGATTCTTACTGCGTAATCAATTAATTTAGGAAGCGTAAGTTTTTTACTTTTATAAATCTTTGATAAAGCATTCATAAAAGCATCAAACTGACCATCGCCCTGCGCATTTTCTTCGATGATTTCACTGCCAAATTTTAAGCATAAGGTCGTTGACGGACGCATTCCTTTTGAGTGTACTAATATATAGGACTCGATTTTTATTTTTTCTTCGTAAGTATGACTGTCCAAAACATCAGAAATAATGTATGGAAGATCTTCCTTCGTAACAGTTTCTTTTTTATCGCCTAATTCGATGATTCTTTGGGTAACCAATTTCAAATCTTCCTGATTTAGTTTTAAACCTAATTCCTGAAGATTTTTTTCAATATTAGCTTTTCCCGAAGTTTTTCCTAAAGCGTATTTTCTTTTTCTTCCAAAACGTTCCGGAAGTAAGTCATTAAAATATAAGTTGTTTTTGTTGTCACCATCAGCGTGGATTCCGGCAGTTTGCGTGAAGACATTATCGCCCACAATTGGTTTGTTCGCAGGAATTCTGTATCCGGTAAACGTTTCCACTAATTTGCTTACCGTATATAAAGAAGTTTCTTTAATATTGATGCTTACTTCTGGCAGATAATCGTTTATAACAGCAACCGTACTTTCAAGCGGTGCATTTCCGGCACGTTCTCCCATTCCGTTTACCGTAACGTGAAGTCCGTTTATACCCGCTTTAATAGCTTCCATAACATTGGCAACACTTAAATCGTAATCGTTATGAGCGTGAAAGTCAAAATGGATGTTTGGATATTTTGCTCTGATTTTAGAAATAAATTCAAAAGCCAAAGACGGAATTAAAACTCCTAAAGTATCCGGAAGTAAAATTCTTTTTATTGGCTGCGTAGATAAGAAATCCAGGAATTGAAACACGTATTCAGGAGAATTTCGCATTCCGTTGCTCCAGTCTTCTAAATAAACATTCGTTTCAATATTGTTTTCTTTTGCTAAAGCAATGATTTGAGCAATTTCAGAAAAATGCTGTTCGGGTGTTTTTTTTAACTGATGGGTTAAGTGATTCATTGAACCTTTGGTCAACAAATTCTGTACTTTGGCACCGGCTTTTTTCATCCAGTCGATCGAAACCCCGCCGTCAACAAACGAAAGGACTTCTATTCGGTCAATATAACCGCGTTCTTCTGCCCATGAAGTAATGCCTTTTACGGCTTGAAATTCTCCTTCGCTTACACGCGCTGAAGCAATTTCGATTCTATCAATATTTAATTCCTCCAGCAACAATTGCGCAATGGTTAGTTTTTCTGCAGCAGAAAATGAAACTCCTGAGGTTTGTTCACCATCGCGGAGTGTCGTATCCATTATTTCAATTTTTCTTTTTTCCATATTGATATTGTAATTTCTAACGTTGGATTTTTATTGATATCCATGTTTTAATTTTGACGCTGATTTTACGGATTTGCTTTGCGAAGACGCTGATAAAAACGGATTTTTAGTATTAAGTAAAATAAAAATCCGCGTTAACCTGCGTTTTTGCCATAGCAAATCTGTTTCATCCACGTTCTATTTTTTCTCATTTAATTTAGAAAGACCCGACTGGTTTTTGAAACCTGTCGGGTCTAATATCCTGAATGAGATTTCTATTAGTAAGGAAGTTTATCGGCGAAAGCCACAATCTCTTCTTTAATATTTTGTAAATAATCAATGTCGTCAAAACCATTAATCATATTGTTCTTTTTGTATCCGTTGATAGCAAAAGATTCTTGCTGACCAGTTGACAATAAAGTAATAGTTTGGTTTGGAAGATTGATTTCTAATTCTGTTTTAGGATCAGCCTCAATTGCTTTGAAAATAGTTTCAGCAAACTCCGGGCTGATTTGTACTGGCAAAACACCAATATTCAAACAGTTTCCTTTAAAGATATCAGCAAAGAAACTAGAAACCACAGCTCTAAAACCGTAATCGTAAACTGCCCAAGCAGCGTGCTCTCTTGAAGATCCAGAACCGAAGTTTTTTCCTCCAACAAGAATTTTTCCAGAATAAGTTGAATCGTTTAAAACGAAATCAGCTTTTGGAGTATCATCTCCATTATATCTCCAGTCTCTAAAAAGATTGTCTCCAAAACCTTCACGTTTTGTAGCTTTTAAGAAACGAGCCGGAATAATTTGATCTGTATCAACGTTTTCAATTGGCAGTGGCACTGCACTGCTGGTAAGTATAGTAAATTTATCGTATGCCATTTTTTGGAATTTTAGATTTTAGATTTTAGATTTTAGATTTTCTTTTGAAAACTTAAACTCGGAACCTAAAAATGTTTTGTATTAAATAATGTTGATCAATTTTATTTGAAGAAGTTTAGATGAAGATTTCACAAAGTGAGAAATCTGAAATCTAAAATCTCCAATCTAAAATAACTCGCGCGGGTCTGTTAGTTTTCCGGTAACAGCAGCGGCAGCAGCCATAATTGGACTTGCAAGAAGTGTTCTTGAACCAGGACCTTGACGACCTTCAAAGTTTCTGTTTGAAGTACTTACCGCATATTTTCCTGCAGGAACTTTATCGTCGTTCATTGCTAAACAAGCAGAACAACCCGGTTGACGTAATACGAAACCAGCTTCAGTCAAAATATCTAAAATACCTTCTTCTTTAATCTGAGCTTCAACAACGTGAGAACCCGGAACTAACCAAGCGGTAACATTATCTGCTTTTTTTCTTCCTTTTACAATTTCAGCGAAAGCTCTAAAATCTTCAATACGTCCGTTTGTACAACTTCCTAAGAAAACATAATCAATTTGTTTTCCAATCATTACGTCGTCTTCGTGGAAGCCCATGTAAGCCAAAGATTTTTTGTAAGTTTCCTCACCACCTTCAACTTCTTTTGCACTTGGGATATGTTTTGTGATACCAATTCCCATTCCAGGGTTAGTACCATAAGTAATCATTGGTTCGATATCTTCAGCTTTGATGTTTAATTCAGCATCAAAAACAGCATCTGCATCCGTTTTTAGAGTTTTCCAGTATTCAACAGCTTTTGTCCAAGCTTCACCTTTTGGAGCGTATAATCTTCCTTCAAGGAAATCGAAAGTAGTTTGGTCAGGAGCAATCATTCCTCCACGAGCACCCATTTCGATACTTAAATTACAAACTGTCATACGACCTTCCATAGTCATGTTTTCAAAAACATCACCAGCATATTCAACAAAATATCCTGTTCCTCCAGAAGTAGTTAACTGAGCAATAATATAAAGCGCAACGTCTTTTGGACCAACACCTTTGCTTAATTGACCATTTACGTTAATACGCATTTTCTTTGGTTTAGGCTGCATGATACATTGAGTAGAAAGTACCATTTCAACCTCAGAAGTTCCGATACCAAAAGCAATTGCTCCAAAAGCACCGTGAGTAGACGTATGTGAATCACCACATACAATAGTAGCACCTGGCAAAGTAATTCCGTTTTCAGGACCCACTACGTGTACAATACCATTTTTTTGATGACCTAATCCCCAGTGCGAGATTCCGTATTCTGCCGCATTATCTTCAAGAGCCTGAAGCTGATTTGCTGATAAAGGATCCTGAACTGGTAAATGTTGGTTTATAGTTGGGGTATTGTGATCTGCAGTTGCAAAAGTACGTTGTGGGTATAAAACGTTAACGCCTCTTGATTTTAATCCTAAAAAAGCAACAGGACTCGTAACTTCATGAATGAAATGGCGGTCAATAAAAAACACATCTGGTCCATCTTCAATTTTACGCACTACATGTGAATCCCATACTTTGTCAAATAATGTCTTACTCATTTTTTATTTTTTTTAATTGTAATTTCTATAACCACAGCAATTTCCTGTTCATTATAATAGCAAAACAAAAGTAAAAAAAGATACAAAAGCGTCAATTTCGATATTTCATTATATACGATACCCAAACTAAAATACAAATTGCTAAACCGCTTTTGCAGCTTCAATTTTGGCAGAAAAATGATTTAGAAAATGACTTTGTTTTTCTTTTTCGACTTTAATTTTCTTTGATTGTTTTTTGTTTTAATAGTTTGCAAATTTATTTCAAAATCACTATAAAATATAAGAATTTAATTGAAAAAATCTAACAAAATGAATAAAAATAGTAATAATTGTTAGTTTTGATTTCTTTGCAAAAAGAACGCTTTGGTGGTTTTTGAAGGCTTTTAAAAGAGTTTTTATGACGTTATTTAGATTCAATAAACCATCTAAATACTACGACATCCAAGAAGTATATTTTTATGAAATTTTATGCTTTTTTAAGAGAAAAAGGGCTTTTTTGAAGAGAATAATTTTGAAGATTAATTCAATGAGTTTTTAAACTCTAATGGAGTAAGATTGGTTTTCTTTTTAAACAGTTTGCTAAATGACTGAGGATATTCAAAACCCAATTGATAGGCAATTTCTGCTACCGAAAGATTTGTCGTCATCAGGAAATCTTTTGATTTTTCTATTAGTTTCGAATGAATGTGCTGCTGTGCATTTTGTCCCGTTAAATTGCGAAGCATATCACTTAAATAATGACTGGAAACATTTACTTGTGAAGCAAGAAAATCTACTGTAGGCAGACCTCTTTTTAAGGTTTCGGCATTATTGAAATAATCATTTAAAGTATTTTCTACTTTAAGTAATAAATCATTGCTGACCGTTTTTCTCGTAATAAATTGACGTTTGTAAAAACGATTGCTGTAATTCAGTAAAACATCGATATAGGAAATAATAACATCCTGGCTCATTTCGTCAATAGCCGTATGAAGTTCATTGTCAATGCTATTTAATAAACCTATAATAGTTGTTTTTTCGCTGTCAGAAAGATGCAGTGCTTCATTAGTATCGTAGGAGAAGAAACCATACTTTTTGATATTTTTCCCTAAAGGATAATTTCTAATAAAATCAGGGTGAAAGAACAAAGTATAACCGTGATATTCGGTTCCTTCTTCATTATCAGTAAAAATCAATTGGTTGGGAGAAGTGAACATTAAACCGCCTTCGTTAAAATCATAATAACCCTGACCGTAACCCATTTTGCCATTAGTAGAATATTTATAAGATATTTTATAAAAATCGAGTAAAAAATAGTTATTCGTTTCCGCTTTAACAGCCAGTATTTTATTATCAACCAAACTGATCATAGGATGCAGTGGTTTTGGCAGATCAAATAAAGTATGAAACTGCGATACAGAGGAAATTTTGGTTGGAGTATTGTTTTTCTTTTCCATGATATAAAGGTATAAAAAATGAAAATTAATACCGCACAGATCATCAAAACCTGAGCGGTATTAGTAATAAATTAGGCTCCCAAAAATTGTTTGCCAAATGAAGCGCGAAAAACTTCGTCACCTTGTTCCAGTCTTTGTTGGTAAAGTGCTTTTGCATCTTCTCCCGCCACATATCTTAGTTTTGTTTTTCCGTCTGTAGCAGCTTCATAAACAACATCGGCAATATGTTCTGGAGTCGATGCCATTTCAAACATTACATCTACATTTTCGAACATTTTGTCTGCCATTGCTTGGTATTCAGGTTTAACTCCGGTATCAAGAGAACCGTGTAAAAATTCTGTTTTAATGCCACCTGGAGAAACTGTTTTAATATTGATTCCAAATTGATTCAATTCATAAGCCATACTTTCGCTCCAGCCTTCTAATCCCCATTTTGTTGCGTGATAAACAGAACCTAAAGGAAAAGAAATCAATCCACCAATTGAAGTAGTTGAGATAAATAATCCATTTCTTTTTTCTCTGAAATATGGAATAAAAGCATTCGTTATGCGAATGGTTCCTAATAAATTAGTGTTTAATTGTTTCGTGATTTGGTCATCGTTAAAACTTTCCAAAGGGCCAATTAATCCGTATCCGGCATTATTAAAAACGATATCAATATCGCTTAATGCAATAGCTTTTTGAACCGTGCTTTGTATTTGGTCATAATTCGTAACGTCTAAAGGTAAAAGCGTTACATTTTCTAAACCAGCAAGTTCAGTTTCCTTTTCTGGAGTTCTCATTGTTGCAATTACATTCCAGCCTTTTGCTTGAAATAATTTTGCTGTTGCTTTTCCTAAACCTGATGATGCGCCTGTGATAAAAATTGTTTTCATGATTATTATTTTTTAATTGTTATAATTTGATGAAGCAAAGTTCAGCATACAGTACAGCTTAAAAGTGTTCATTTTGGTCTAATGAGTATCCAAAATGAATAATCGGAGTTTTTTAAGAAAAAAAGAATCAAATTCGGTTCTTTTTATGTTTAGAAAACAAAGATGTTAATTATGCTTTTGTTGATAACTTCGTTTTTCTTTCGCTTAAAAAAAAGCGTAAATTTGAACTTCTTCCATTTTTCATTTCGTATTTTGTTATGTTTCATATTGTCAGTATTTTGCAATATGAAAGACTTGGAATTTGGAACTTTAAAATTTGACTTTTTTACAACTCTATGTATTTAATATTCGATACCGAAACAACCGGATTACCAAAACGCTGGGATGCCCCAATAACCGATTCTGATAACTGGCCTCGCTGTATACAAATTGCGTGGCAGTTACATGACGAAATGGGACAGCTTATTGAGCATCAGGATTATTTGGTAAAACCAGAAGGATTTAATATTCCGTATGATGCCGAACGTATCCACGGAATCTCAACTGAATTGGCTGAAGCCGATGGAATCTCGCTGGCAGAAGTTTTAGAGAAATTCAATATCGCTTTAAGCAAAACCAAATTTATTGTTGGACAGAATTTAGGTTTTGACGTTAACATTATGGGAGCCGAATTCCATAGAATGGGAGTTGACTCTCAAATGAGTTCAATGCCTGTTTTGGATACTTGTACCGAAGTTACGGCTTCATTATTACAGCTTCCCGGAGGTCGTGGAGGAAAATTCAAACTTCCAACTTTGACCGAATTACACAGCTATCTTTTTGACCAGCCTTTTGCGGAAGCGCACAACGCAACTGCCGACGTTGAGGCAACTACGCGTTGTTTCCTGGAATTGGTTAGAAGAGAAGTTTTTACAAAAGAAGAATTAGACGTTCCGCAGGGTTATTTCAAAGACTTTCAGGAAAGAAATTCGGAGCCGTTTAAGCTTATTGGTTTAAAACACATCAACTTAAAAGCAGCTTCTGATAAAATCAGAGAACAGCTTAAAGCATTACAAATTGACGATAGCCAAACTACCGTTTCAGAATCTGATAAAGCAGATTTTAAAGCGGCAAAATTTGCACATTTACACAATCATACGCAGTTTTCGGTTTTACAATCTACTATTGGAATTGGAAATATTGTGGCGGCTGCAGCCAAAAACGGAATGCCGGCCGTTGCCATGACTGATACCGGAAACATGATGGGAGCTTTTCACTTTGTGAGCGCCGTTATGAACCACAACAAAGCAGCATCAGGAAAAAACAAAGCTTTGGTTGAAGCCGGAGAAGAACCGACAGAAACAGAAGTAAAACCAATCGTAGGCTGCGAGTTTAATATTTGTGAAAACCATTTAGACAAAAGCAAAAAAGATAACGGTTATCAGGTTGTTTTATTGGCTAAGAACAAAGCCGGTTATCATAATCTGGCTAAAATGGCTTCGATTGCTTATACCGAAGGATTTTATTATGTTCCGAGAATTGACAAAAATATAGTCGAAAAATACAAAGAAGACATAATGGTTTTGTCTGGGAATTTATACGGAGAAATTCCGAGTAAAATCCTGAACATTGGTGAAAACCAAGCCGAAGATGCTTTGATTTGGTGGAAAGAACAATTTGGCGAAGATTTCTATCTGGAAGTAATGCGCCACAATCAGGAAGATGAAAATCGTGTCAACAAAACCCTGATTGAATTTTCGCAAAAACACAATGTCAAATTAATTGCGACCAACAATACCTATTATTTAAATAAAGAAGATGCCAATGCGCACGATATTTTACTTTGTGTAAAAGACGGTGAAAAGCAGGCAACACCTATAGGACGCGGGCGTGGTTACCGTTACGGACTTCCAAATCAGGAATACTATTTCAAGTCAGAAGAGGAGATGAAAAAACTCTTTTCTGATCTGCCCGAAGCGATTATCAACATTCAGGAAGTTATTGATAAGGTTGAAGGATATTCGCTTTACCGAGATGTATTACTTCCAAAGTTTGATATTCCGGAAGAATTTATAGTTCCTGAAGATGAAGCGGACGGAGGGGTTCGAGGTGAAAATAAATACCTGCGACACCTTACAATGGTTGGTGCCGCAAAACGATATGGAGAAATTACAGAATCTATTCAGGAACGTCTGGATTTTGAATTATTAACGATTTCAAATTCAGGATATCCGGGTTACTTTTTGATTGTACAGGATTTCATTGCCGAGGCCAGAAAAATGGACGTATCGGTTGGTCCCGGACGTGGATCTGCAGCGGGTTCTGCCGTTGCGTATTGTCTAGGGATTACCAATATTGACCCCATTAAATACGATTTACTTTTTGAGCGTTTCCTAAATCCTGACCGTGTATCGATGCCCGATATTGATATTGACTTTGATGATGAAGGTCGTGGACGTGTAATGGATTATGTAATCAACAAATACGGTCAAAAACAGGTGGCGCAGATTATCACTTATGGTAAAATGGCGACGAAATCAGCTATTCGTGATACGGCTCGTGTATTGGATTTACCATTATTTGAAGCCGATAGAATTGCGAAACTGATTCCGGGAATGATGCCGTCAAAATGGAATTTGGCGCGTTTTATTTCAGAGAGTGAAGAGGAAGTTAAAAAAGCGCTTCGTTCTGACGAATTTGATAATGTAAAAGAATTAATCGCCATTGCCAATGAAGGTGATTTGGCAGGAGAAACCATTCAGCAGGCAAAAATCCTTGAAGGATCGATGCGTAACACGGGAATTCACGCCTGCGGGGTAATCATTACACCATCGGATATTACGAATTACGTTCCCGTAACGACAGCAAAAGATTCTGATTTATATGTAACGCAGTTTGATAACTCGGTTGCAGAAAGTGCCGGATTGCTGAAAATGGACTTCTTGGGTCTGAAGACCCTTACGCTGATTAAAGATACCGTAAAACTGGTAAAATACAGAACAGGAATTGATCTGGATCCAGACACGTTTCCAATTGATGATGAAGAAACGTATGCGCTTTTCCAAAGAGGTGAAACCGTTGGAATTTTCCAATACGAGTCGCCCGGAATGCAGAAATACATGAAAGACCTTAAACCAACAGTTTTTGGAGATTTAATTGCCATGAATGCATTGTATCGTCCGGGACCTTTGGAATATATTCCGTCTTTCGTTCGAAGAAAAAACGGTGACGAGGAAATCAAATACGATTTAGATGCCTGTGCGGAATATCTATCAGAAACCTACGGAATTACGGTTTACCAAGAGCAGGTAATGCTTTTGTCTCAGTCTTTGGCAGGATTTACAAAGGGTGAGGCCGACGTTTTGCGTAAAGCGATGGGTAAAAAACAAAAAGACGTACTGGATAAAATGAAGCCGAAGTTCGTTGAACAAGCAGCACAAAAAGGTCACGATGCCAAAATTCTGGAGAAAATCTGGAAAGACTGGGAAGCCTTTGCGAGTTACGCCTTCAACAAATCACACTCGACTTGCTATGCGTGGATTGCCTATCAAACGGCTTATTTGAAAGCACATTATCCGGCCGAATATATGGCAGCGGTACTTTCGAATAACATGAACGATATCAAACAAGTTTCGTTTTTTATGGAAGAATGTAAACGTATGGGATTGCAGGTTTTGGGTCCAGACGTAAATGAATCATACTATAAATTTACGGTAAACGATAATTACGCTGTTCGTTTTGGAATGGGAGCGATTAAAGGTGTTGGTTCCGGAGCTGTTGAAACTATTGTTGAAAACAGAAAAGATGGAAGGTATAAGTCAATTTTTGATTTGGCGAAACGAATCGATTTGCGTGCAGCCAATAAAAAAGCAATTGAAAACTTAGCACTTGCCGGAGGTTTTGATTCATTTGAAGGAACAACCAGAGCGCAGTATTTTCATGATGATGGCGATGGAATTACATTCTACGAAAAAGCGATGCGTTACGGATCAAAATTTCAGGAAAATGAAAACTCATCGCAGGTAAGTTTATTTGGAGAAACCAGCGAAGTACAAATTGCAGAACCTGTTGTACCGCCATGTGAAGACTGGAGTACAATGGAAAAACTGGCAAAAGAAAAAGAGGTTGTAGGTATTTATATTTCCGGACATCCGCTTGATGATTTTAGATTTGAAATGAAATACTTCTGCAACGCTCGATTAGAGGCCTTGAAAAGTATGAATGAATATGTAGGTAAAAATTTAAACTTCGCCGGAATCATTAATAACGTACAGCATCGTGTAGCCAAAAATGGAAAAGGCTGGGCGGTATTTAACTTAGAAGGCTATGATGAAAGTTTTGAGTTTAAAATTTTTGGTGAAGAATACTTAAAATTCCGCCATTTCCTGATTCAGAATAATTTTGCTTACCTGAAAATTTTGATAAAAGACGGCTGGGTAAATCATGATACAGGTAAAAAATCAGAACCTAGAATGCAGTTTGTTGAGGTACGACAGCTTCAGGATATTTTAGAAGCTTTTGCTAAAAAATTGATTCTTTTATTAAATATCAAAGATCTTCAGCCTGATTTTATTCATAAATTAAGTCATTTATTTAATGAAAATAAAGGCGAAAATACCGTGAGTTTTGACATCATGGAAATTGAAAATGTCAAGCGTTTAGTTGAGGTTGAAACCACAAGTGAATTTGAAGACAGTGAAGATGCCGTTTTTGAAGATGAAAATGATGATAATGAAACTGTTGCCGGAGAAGCTAAAATGCAGGAAGTAAAAGAAGTCGAAGAAGTGAAAGTTGTAACCAAATTAACGATGCCAAGCAGAAGATTAAAAATTAGGATTTCGGCAGAACTTCTTCAGGAATTAGAGAAAATGCAGATAAATTTTAAGCTGAACTAAATTTTAACAGTTAAAATTTAATAGAATCTAAAATTTTAGTGTTAAAATTATGCATGCATAATACTTTTTTAGTAATATTGCCCGAAATTACAACGATTTCGTTCCAAGTCTAACAATGCAAATTATAAGAATATGTTAAAAAATTCTAAGTTTGTATAAATTAATTAAATCAGAATTATGAAAAAGAACCTATTTTTATTAGGATTATTAGTTTGCTCTATGGCTACTATGGCGCAGACAGAAAAAGCGGACAAACCAGAAAGCTGGTACTTTAAATTGGGTGGGTCATATTTCAACCAAACTGCTTCAACTGAGTTTCCAGAAGTAGGAGGCCAGGCACCAAACAGAGATGTTTATTCAGGAACATTAGCAAATAATAAATTAGTATCAAGAGAAAGTATTACAGGTTCTTTTGGACAAGGTTTTAGAAGTGGAATTACTGCAGGATACCGTTTTTCTACACGTTTAGGAGTTGAGTTAGGAGCTAACTACTACATTAGTAATAGCAAAACAATGGCTCAAACTACTGATAGACTTTATTCATATACACCAGCTAATAATGTTGCAACTTACATTAGTTTTGAGGCTAATGGACAAATCAAAGCTTTTGATATCGCTCCGGCAATTGTAATGTTTTTAGGTGAAGCTCATGGTTTTGAACCATATACTAAAGTTGGGGTTATTGTTCCAATTCATGGTACATTAGATATTAAAACGGATAGAGAACTTACATCTTATGTAGGGAATAATGTTGTAAGCACAACAAATATTTATTCTAAAGATGTAGTAAAACCAAATCCGACTCTTGGATTTATGGCGACTTTAGGAACATCTTATAAATTAGGAAAACACATTTCTGCTTTTGCAGAATTAGAATACCGTAACTTTACTGTTCATGGTAAAACTAAAGAAACTATAGAATATACAGTAAACGGACAGGATGCTTTAGCAACTAGAAATACATCACAGAGATATACTGTATATCACGATAGATTAGATGTAAATTCTAATAACCCTTTATTTAATCCAAACACTGCTACAACTGATACAGCTGATACAACAAGACCAAATGACAAAATGGACGAATTGAGTTCTTATGTTGGAATTTCTGGTTTAGGATTAACTGTAGGTTTAAAATACAGCCTATAATTTTTTATAGACGTTTTATAGTTTTTTGAAGAAAAGGATATTCGAAAGAATATCCTTTTTGTTTTTTGTCATTTCGACTGAAAGGAGAAATCGCACTCGGGAATCCACAAAGAGAATCGCCAATCTTTGTCGAGTTTCTAGTGCGATTTCTCCTTTTAGTCGAAATGACAAGATTTATTCAATTGCCTCCAGCTTTAGCTGGAGGTTGATAGAATTGAATTTAAAAAGGCTTTAGCCAAACAAACGTTTTTGGCTAAAGCCTTTGAATATGTTTTAATTTTTATCCTCCAGCTAAAGCTGGAGGCAATTGAAATTATTTCGAATTCCTAAACTCCTTTAAAACTTCATCAATAACCCAGGTCGTTCTTGCTCCTGAAATTCCTTTTGACGGAGAAGCACCTTCTTTACCTAAAAGCTCAGCCATTACAGTTTCTATAAAAGGCTGCTGAATATGAAGCGGATTTTCTATTGTAATACTTTCTTTTTTGCCATTTGCATATTGAATATGAATTGGATCATTTCCGAAAGTTGAAAACGAGATTTTACCTTTATCGCCCACAATTTCAGTATTGTCATAACGCTCAAAACTGGCGAAATTCCACAAACCAGATCCGTGAATTCCGTTTGCAAATAAAAACGACATCGAAACCGAGTCTTCTGCAGGATAAGCCTGCAATTGAGAAGTCGCATGTCCGCGAACAGATTTTATCGGACCTAAAACAAAATCCAGAAAATCTAACGTATGACAAGCCAGATCAACAAAAATCCCACCACCTGAAATATGCGGTAAAACTGTCCACGGAAGATTAATTTCGTCGTCGTAACGAGCTTCAAAAGGATGATATAAAACAGTATTTACATGACGTATGTTTCCTAATTTTCCCTTGTCAATTATTTCTTTTATTTTTAAAAAGCGTGGTAAGCCTCTTCTGTAATAAGCAACAAATAAAGGAACATTATGTTCTTTACAGGCGCTGATCATTTCATTACATTCTTCAAAAGTCAAAGCCATAGGTTTTTCAACATAAACAGGTTTTCCGGCTTTGGCACACAAAAGAGTATATTCTTTATGAGAAGATGGCGGCGTAGCAATATAAACCGCATCAACTTCAGGATCGTTTATTAAATCGACTGCATTCGAATACCATTTCGGAACGTTATGGCGTTTGGCGTAATCTTCGGCAAGCTTTGCATCTCTTCGCATCACAGCAACCAAAGCAGAATTCGGAGCCCTCTGAAAAGCTGGTCCGCTTTTTACTTCCGTTACGTTCCCGCAGCCTATAATTCCCCATTTTATAATTTTCATCGTTTGGTTATTTTAGTTATTCAAATTTAAAAAAAGGTTTGCCACGAATTGCACTAATTTCCACGAATTATTTTTTGAAGTTTTGCCACAGATTAAATAGATTTTCACAGATTAATAATAAAAGCATATATAATAATCATTTTAATTCTTTTAATCTGTGGCAAAAAATAGACACAAATTCACGAATTATTTTTTCCCGCAGATTTGCAGATTCCACAGATTTATTTTACACATAGAATCAGCTTAATCTGCAAAATCTGCGTGAAACAAATTAATAAAGCCACAAATTAAAAAGATTCACACAGATTTTAAAAATCCATCTAATCCTTTTAATCTGTGGCAAAAAAATAGCCACGAATTCACAAAAGTAAATTCGTGGCTATAAAATTTTAACTTAAAGTCTTACTTCTTAGGTAAAGCTTTAAATCCCATATTATAAAGAGTGAAAGCCTGGATGTCTACATTCTCCTGGATTGTAGCCGCAACAGATTTCCCTGCGCCGTGACCCGCTTTTACATCAATTCTAATTAAAACAGGATTTTCTCCCGCTTGTTTATCCTGTAATTCAGCAGCAAATTTAAAACTGTGCGCCGGAACAACACGATCATCATGATCTCCGGTTGTAACCATTGTTGCCGGATATTTAGTACCGCTTTTAACGTTTTGAACAGGTGAATATCCTTTTAAGTATTCAAACATTTCTTTGTTATCCTGAGCCGTTCCGTAATCGTATGCCCAACCCGCACCAGCTGTAAAAGTATGGTAACGAAGCATATCCATAACACCAACCGCAGGCAAAGCTACTTTCATCAAATCAGGACGCTGAGTCATTGTTGCACCCACTAATAAACCACCATTAGATCCTCCGCGAATCGCTAAATAATCAGATGAAGTATACTTTTGAGCAATTAGATATTCTGCAGCAGCGATAAAATCATCAAATACATTTTGCTTTTGAAGCTTTGTTCCTGCATCGTGCCATTTTTTACCATATTCACCGCCGCCTCTTAAATTGGCAACTGCATAAACGCCTCCGTTTTCCAGCCAAACCGCATTCGAAATACTAAATGCAGGAGTCAAACTAATATTAAACCCGCCATAACCGTAAAGAATCGTTGGGTTTTTACCGTCTAATTTTGTTCCTTTTTTATACGTAATAATCATCGGAACTTTTGTACCATCTTTTGAAGTGTAGAAAACTTGTTTAGACTCGTAATCTTCACTTTTAAAATCAACTTTTGGTTTTTGATATACTTCTGATTTACCAGATTTTGGTTCAAAAGAAAAAATGGTTCCCGGAGTTGTATAGTTTGTAAAACTGTAGTATAAAATCTTTTCTTCCTTTTTTGCGCCAAATCCTCCGGCAGTTCCAACAGCAGGAAGTTTAATTTCGCGAACTAGTTTTCCGCTGTAATCGTATTGTAAAACCAATGAAACAGCATCTTTTGTATAATTGGCAAAGAAATAGCCGCCGCCTGTAGATGGAGATAAAACATTCTCTGTTTCTTTAATAAAATCTTTCCAGTTTTCCTGTTTTGGATTACTGAAATCTACCGAAACCACACGGCCGTTAGGAGCGTTATAATCCGTTTGTATAAACAATTTACTTCCTTCATTTTCGATAATATTATTATCACTGTTGAAGTTGTCTACAATGGTAATAATCGGACTGTTTGGTGTTTTTAAATCTTTAATATAAAGTTCATTTCCGTAAGTCGAATTAGCAGCTGTAATTACTAAATAATGATTGTCTTCGGTCACATAACCGCCAACATATCTTCTTTTTTGATCTGCACCAAAAATTACTTTATCTTCTTTTTGAGAAGTTCCTAACTTATGAAAATACAATTTGTGCTGATCTGTTTTTGCAGAAAGCTCGCTTCCTTTTGGTTTATCATAACTAGAATAATAAAAACCTTCATTTCCAAGCCATGAAATACCGCTGAATTTTACATCAACAAGAGTATCTTCCAGAACTTTTTTAGATAAAGCATCAATAATAATCACTTTTCTCCAGTCGCTTCCTCCTTCAGAAATAGAATAAGCCGCTTTGTTTCCACCTTTAGAAAAATCTAAACCGCCAAGAGAAGTAGTTCCGTCTTTCGAGAAAGTATTCGGATCCAGAAAAATTTCTTCTTTTCCGCTTTGATCTTTTCTGTAAACAACAGATTGATTTTGAAGTCCGTTATTTTTGTAATAATAAGTAGATTTTCCTTCTTTAAACGGAGCGCCTATTTTTTCGTAGTTCCAAAGTTTTTCCATTCGCTTTTTAAGCTCTTCGCGAAACGGAATTTTATCTAAATATCCATAAGTTACTTCATTTTCAGCCTTTACCCAAGCCCCGGTTTCAGCAGATTTATCATCTTCAAGCCAACGATACGGATCGCTTACTTTGGTATCAAAATATACGTCGAAAGTTTCTCCTTTTTTAGTTTCCGGGTATTGAATCTTATTTTGTCCAAATGAAATTCCTGCAGTTGTAATTGCCATTATAAGAAAGGTTTTTTTCATAGTTTTTGATTAACAGTTGTAACAAAAATAGCACTTTTTGTGAGATATTTTTTAACCGCAAAGACACAAAGTCTTTTCGCAAAGTACGCAATGTTTTTAATCTCGCAAAGACGCGAAGTCGCAAAGAATTTTAAAACTTTGCGTCTCTGCGTCTTTGCGAGATTTTTCAAATACTATAGGATATTTTCTAATCACAAAGCTTAAATAAAACCTTGCGAACTTTGCGAAAACTCCTTGCGCTCTTTGCGGTTAAATAAAATTATAAATTGAAATTAACGCCCAGAACAATGTTTCTGCCAATATTTGGTATTCCGTCTGTTTTTAATCTTGAAAGGTGCGCAATGTATTTTTTGTCGAATAAATTGTTTCCGTTCAGGTTGATATCAAAAGCCGTTTTACCCAATTTTATCGTTCCTCCAAAACCTAAATTAACCAAAGTATACCCTTTAGAAGCCGTTTCAAAACCGCTCACATTATCCTGGCTGAAAGTTGAAGAAACGTTTAATGAAGCAAAACCTTCACTTAACCAGTTTTTGATATTAAATTCAGTTCTAAGCGTATTATTCCAGTTGTTGGCAGGAATTAACGGCAGGTAATCGTTATTATCTTTTTTACCCGTTACAGTTTCAAAACTAGTTTCAAAATGCAGCCAGTCTAAAGGATGCGGGTGAAAGTGTATACCAGCTTCACCTCCGTACAATTGTGCATTATCCTGAACATAAGCAAAAACATCATTATCGTCACGCGTTTCTCCAGTTGGCGAAGTGTAGATATAATTGTTTACGTGATTGTAGAATCCGTTTACGAAAAATTCAAAATGCGTGTTTTTGTATTCTAAGTTTAAATCAGTCTGAACGTTTTGTTCCGTTTTCAAATCAGCATTTCCAATTTCATAGCGATTTGTTCCTTCGTGAACCCCGTTTGAAGTTAACTCCGCTAAGTTTGGCGCTCTAAATCCGGTTGCAACATTTAAACGAAGTGTAAGCGGTTCAGCCAGTTTTGTTTTATATCCTAAAGAAGCATTAAAACTGTCAAAAGATTTGTCAAGAGGTAAAAAATAACCTTCTTCGCCTTCAATTCCGTGCGCATCAGAAGTAACGTTTCTATTGTCAAAACGTAATCCGGCTTGTAAAACGCTGTTATCCCATTCGTAATTTGCAGTTCCAAAAACACCAAAATCATTCGTAGTTGCATCAGGAATTAAATACTCTTCTCCCGAATTTTTATTCGTTTGATGCATTCCCTGAACACCTACAATCGTTTCAATTTTTCCGAATTTAGGAAAATGATATTTTAAATTGTAATTCAAAGTATTCAGTTTCATGTGAAGTGAAGCATTGTTACTGTCTTCAAACTCACTTCTGTCATTTGAAATATAACCTAAATCAACATCAAGTTTCGAGTTTTCAAAAAAGATCACATTGTTTAAACTCAATAAATGATTAAAAATTCCCTGTCTCGGAAACTGCGTGTCTTTGCTTGAAGATTGTTCTGCAATTCCATCTTCAGGAATCCCAATATCCAGTTTGTTGTAATTGTATCTTAAAACACTTGAGAAACTTGAATTACTGTAGCCAATCCCAGTTTTAAAATCCGTTTCATTATAACGAGAGTTTGTTACGCGGTCACCATCAGCAATTTTATAATCAGAATGGGTGTTGTAACTTCCGCGCGCCAAAAATTTCCAGTTATCAGTAGACGTTTTTAATCCAATAGAAGAATTACTTCCTTCCGTATTTGTAAAATATTTTTGACTGAAATTAGCTTTAAAAGTACCGGCATCAGCAAATTTTTCAGGATTAAAGTATAAAACTCCTCCTAAAGCATCAGAACCGTACAATAGCGATGCCGGGCCTTTAATAACTTCAACACTTTCAATTCCGGCGTCGTTTAAGCCTAAACCATGTTCGTCTCCAAACTGCTGATTTTCGATACGAACGCCTTGAGAATATACTAAAACACGGTTTCCGCTCAACCCGCGAATAACCGGTTTACCAATAGATGTTCCGGTAGAAATTTGCGAAACTCCGGGAATTGTAGCTAAACCTTCAATTAAAGTTGAAGTCCCTTTTTGCTGTAAAGTTTTAATGCTTTCATGCTCGATTTTCATTACGTTTTGCGATTGCAATTTGTTGAAAGGCGTAGAAACCACAACTTCATCCATTTCTAAAATAGATTCTTCGAGTGTTACGTCAACAGTATTTTGTTTTACTAATTTTAAGATGTTTTTATTTTGAGTAGCATATCCAACATAAGAAAAAGACAGGCGTAAATTCCCGTTTGGAAGATTGTTTAATTCGTATTTTCCGTTTGCATCAGTCGTTGTTCCTTTATGCAATTCCTGAGCGTAAACAGAAACGCCCGGTAATGGCTGGTTTTGATTATCAGTTACTGTTCCTGAAACCGAATTTTGGGCAGAAAGCAAGCCCGAAAACCCTAAAACAAGGGCAATTATTAATTTTTTCATTTGAAAATTTTGCTATAGTTAAATGGATTTTCTTCTTTTAAATGAAAAACCTAAACGAACAGTAAAGTATTCTAATCCCAATTTAATAAACAGGATTAGGAAACTCAAAGTTGTTTTGAATTTAGATTTTAAAAAAAGAGATGTTGAATTATTAAGAAACTATAGCAGCGGGAGGGCCTCGTAATAAATACGAAGTTGTTGAAACGGAGAAAATCTTTTCTGACAGCGGGAAAAAATAAGGGATTTCACTGCTGAAAGAATGAAATTGAAAAGAAAAAGTTTCAGGAACAATATAACTTCCAAAAGCAAAATTACAAACATAACAAAGGTCGTAATTATGGTGCTGATGCGTTATTTCGCCACTTGGATCATTATAATTGTGGTGACATTGTTTTTCTGAAAGCTGTTTTACAATATGCTCATAACTGTGTATAGACTGAAACAATATCGAGAACAATATTGTGACAGCAAAAGAGAAACTTAATATGAGCTGTTTTTTCTTCATACAGGACAAAGGTATAAAAGATCAAATTCATTTTTTGAATTCTAATGCAGATTCTTTGAAAAAAGTTCAGCAAACACAAATATTCGTCATCAAAAACAGAATAATTGCTTTCTAATCGCTACCTGAACTATCATTATATTATATTTGTAAGTGAAATAAATCGATTCGATTAAGCGTTTATTTTACAGAACCTCTTTTAAACTCAAAAAATTATATGCGATTTCTATTTAGCTGTTTGTTTTTAGTTTCTTTTTTTAATGCTTTTTCGCAAGAAGATGTCAAAGCAGAAATAAAACCTATAGTTAAAATAGATTCTTTGTACAGAGAAGATCAGTTTTATTTTTCTGTAACCTATAATATGTTTACAGATATTCCTCAAAAATTCAAACAGAACAAATTTTCCCTTGGACTTTCGGGCGGATTTTTGCGCGACATGCCAATCAATAAAACCAGAACAGTTTCTATTGCAGCTGGTTTAGGATTGAGTTATCAAAATTACTATCAAAATTTTGGTATTTCAAAAGATGGAAACGGAGCCGTAGTTTATAATGTTGTAGATGCCGGAGAAATTTCTTCAAATCGATACAGACAATATTCTGTAGAACTTCCAATAGAATTTAGATGGCGTAATTCGACTTATGAAAGCACAAAATTCTGGAGAATTTATGGCGGAGTAAAATTAAGTTATATCTTTTCTAGTACTTCTATTTTAGACGATGGCGAAAATACATATCGTATAAATAATAATGATGCCATTAATAAATTCCAATACGGGCCGTATATTTCTGCGGGTTACAATACCTGGAATGTTTATTTGTATTATGGTTTGAGTCCGCTGTTTAAAGATGGTGTTACCACATTAAGTGGAGAAAAAGTAACCATGAAAACGCTCAATGCAGGATTGATATTCTACATTTTATAACCACAAATACAAAAATAATACCTGAGGCAAAACACCAATTAACAAACCAATTGATATTTCTTTTGGTGTATGAGCATTCATTTCTAATCGGGATGAAGCCACAATTCCCGACAATAAAATTAACAACGCACCCCAATACGGATTGTGCATTTGTAAATGAATATTTAATCCAATTGCAAAGATTGTAAACCCTGTAATAGCGGTCATATGCAGACTGGCTTTAATTTTAAAAAGCGAGCATACCAAGGCTAATATTGTACTAAATAGCGCACCCAGAAAAAAGAAATGCAATTCAGGATAACGGATAATTACAATACTTCTTTTTACTAATAAAATATATAAAAAGCATTGTAAAATAAGCGGAATGCGACGTTGAGAGTTTTCCGGAAGCATCATCGATTTTACGTGTCCGGTTGAGCGTAACAGCATGAAAAACAGAATGGGAACAATAATGGTAATAACCAAAATTTGAAACAGAACAAAATATTTTTCCTGCGTTGTAAAAATATCATCCTTACAATAAAGGTATAATAATGTAGCGTACATCGATATAAAAATCGGATGGAGTATATAGGAGAATAATGGAAGTATTTTTTTCAAAACGTATTATTTTGTGGTATTGAACAAATATAAGGAATTAATGTTTTTTGCAATTAACTGCGTAAATTTTCACAAATTATTAGCATATTTTTTTGCCACGAATTACACTAATTTCCACGAATTATTTTTTTAATTTTTTGCCACAGATTAAAAGGATTAAAAGGATTTCTAATCTGTGAGAATCTTTTTAATCTGTGGCTAATATTTGAGCATTCAACAAATAATATAATTCGTGGAAATTAGTGTAATTCGTGGCAAACTCTTTTTTACATCTAAAAATGAATTCATGGCAAACCTTTTTTTAAATTTGACAAAAAGAAATTACTAAATGAGCATAAATTTAAAAAGCCTAATCCCAGTTTTTAACGCCGAATGGATAGGTTCAGATTCTGATATTTTTGTAGATCATATTTCGATCGACAGCCGTTCTTTACAAAACGGGTCTAAAACATTGTTTATTGCCCTTTCCGGAGTCAATAATGATGCTCATTTGTATATTTCCGAATTGATAGAAAAAGGCGTTCAGAATTTTGTCGTTCAGTATATTCCCGAAAATGTAAAAGGAAAAGCCAATTTTTTTGTCGTAAAAAATACGCTCAAAGCCCTTCAGGAATTGGCGGGTTATTATCGTGATTTATTCGACTTTCCTATAATTGGTTTAACCGGAAGCAACGGAAAAACCATCGTGAAAGAATGGTTGAATTTCCTTTTAAGTCCCGACTATAATATTATCCGAAGCCCAAAAAGTTATAACTCGCAAGTTGGCGTTCCGCTTTCTGTTATTGCCATAAATGAGAAACATAATTTAGGAATTTTCGAAGCCGGAATTTCGACAGTTAACGAGATGGTTAACCTCGAAAAAATCATCAAACCAAATATTGGTGTTTTAACCAGTATAGGTTCTGCACACGATGAAGGTTTCGAAAATCTGACACAAAAAATCAAAGAAAAATTATTGCTTTTCAAAAAATCAGCCGTAATCATTTATCAAAAAAATGAATTGGTAGATCAGTGTCTTTTAGATTTTTCTGTCGAATATCCACTTCAAAACAGAACTTTATTTTCATGGAGTTTTACAGACGCTACTGCCGATGTTTTTATTCTGATGAAAGAAACTAAAAACGATTCGACAATCATTAAATACCAATATAAAGACGAAGTTTACAATTTAGAGATTCCGTTTAGTGATTCTGCATCTATAGAAAATACCATTTCCTGCTTATTGGTTTTACTGCGTTTTAACTATGATTTTGAGGTTATTCAAAATCGTGTAAAACTGCTTTATCCGGTCGAAATGCGTCTTGAAGTTAAAAACGGAATTCACAATTGCAGTTTAATTGATGATAGTTACAGCTCGGATTTTCAATCGCTGAAAATTGCTTTAGACTTTTTAGAAAGCCAGAAAAAAAATGCTTCAAAAGCGGTCATATTATCAGATATTTTTCAAAGTGGATTTTCAAATGAAGAACTCTATTCTAAAGTTGCACAGTTAATTTCGGATAATAAAATCAACCGCGTTATCGGAATTGGAACTACGATTTCATCTTTTGCAGATAAATTCCCAAACAGCACGATGTTTCGAAATACGGCAGAATTTATTGCCGAAATTGAAAACTTGAATTTCAATAACGAAACCATTTTAATAAAAGGAGCAAGGTCATTTCAGTTTGAAGAAATTGTTTCGCTGCTAGAAGAAAAAACGCATGAAACAGTTCTCGAAATTAACCTTGACGCCATCAATCATAATTTAAATTACTTCAAATCAAAACTAGCCGACGATATAAAAATCATGGTGATGGTGAAAGCTTTTGGTTACGGAAACGGCGGACTTGAAATTGCAAAATTACTCGAACATAATAAAGTGAATTATTTAGGTGTGGCTTTCGCCGATGAAGGAATTTCGCTGAAAAACGGCGGAATCAAATTGCCAATTATGGTTTTGAATCCTGAATCGACCAGTTTTCCGTCGATAATTCAATATAAATTAGAACCTGAAATTTACAGTATAAAAGGATTAAATGCCTTTTTGAAAATTGCCAGAGAAAAGAATTTAAAAGATTTTCCAATTCATATCAAAGTCGACACCGGAATGCATCGTTTAGGTTTTGAAGACAATACAATCGATGAATTAATTGCAACTTTAAAAGGAAATTCAACCGTTCGTGTTCAAAGTATTTTATCGCATTTGGCAACAAGTGACGACATGAACCATTATGATTTTGTCATTCAACAGATTAATTTATTTGAGAAATTATCTTCAAAATTAATGTCGGAATTAAACATAAACCCAATTCGCCATATTTTAAATACATCCGGAATTAGTAATTTCCCAGATGCACAATATAATATGGTTCGTTTAGGAATTGGTTTATACGGCGTTTCAAACGATCCGTTAGAGCAGAAATATTTGGAAAATGTAGGTACATTAAAATCTATTATTTCACAAGTTCGCACTATTCCAACTGGCGACAGCGTAGGTTACGGGCGTCGTTTTATGGCCGAAAAAGAAACCAAAATTGCCACAATCCCAATTGGTTATGCAGATGGAATTTCGAGATTATGGGGCAATCAGGTTGGTTTTGTAACCATTAAAAATCAAAAAGCCTATATCGTAGGAAGTGTCTGCATGGATATGTTAATGGTTGATGTAAGTCATATTGATTGTAAAGAAGGCGATTCGGTAATTATTTTCGGCGAAAGCCCAACCGTTATCGAAATGGCCGAAGCTTTAAAAACCATTCCTTATGAAATAATGACAAGTATTTCGCAGCGTGTGAAACGAGTATTTTTTAGATAGATTTTGGAAACTCTAAAGAAAATTACGTATTTTCGGTATAATTAATTTATAAACTAAAAGAAATAATTATGAGTGTATTTTCAGAATTTAAGGAATTTGCAATGAAAGGCAACGTAGTCGATTTGGCTGTCGGTGTGATTATTGGAGCAGCTTTTGGTAAAATTGTAAGCTCATTAATTGAAAATGTAATAACGCCATTGATATTGAAACCGGCATTAGATGCGGCACATTTATCCACTATTGAAGAACTGACGGCTTTTGGAGGTGTAAAATATGGTTTGTTTCTTTCGGCAGTAATTAACTTTATAATCGTTGCTTTTGTTTTATTCTTGATTATTAAAGGAATAAACAATCTTAAAAAGAAAGAAGATCCTGCTCCCGCTGCACCAGCCGGACCAACTCAGGAAGAACTGCTTACTCAAATTAGAGATTTATTAAAAAATAAATAAGATATAATACCGCTACACTAAGTCTAACTTAACCGCTTCTTGATTGGAGCGGTTTTTTTAATCTGTTTTCTTTCAGATTAGAAAAAAATAAGAACTAATTTATGGGTTGTCATGTAGATTTTTATCTTTTAAAAAGAGATATTTTAAAAGCTAAGTTTATTGAGCTAGAAAAAGAAGAAGATAAGTATGCTTTTTTCAGAAACTACTTGATTGAGAAAAACATTAAGGAAGGGGATACATATTCTGCAACTGATGCAAGTATTATAATTCAGAAAGTTAAAGAGGATACGTTATTATTGAATAGAGATGAATTAAATGATATTAAAAATTATATTTATGAAGTATCTGTTGGGTGGGGTTATAATCCAGAAAACGAGAGATTCGTAAAAAAAATGCATGAATTTGGTTTCGAATTAATACATGATATATCACATGGCTGTGCAAGTCTTTTTCTTTTAAGTCTTGGTGATTCTGAATCAGTAGATTATTCAAGTTGGAATTATGATGAAAGAGATAGGATGAATATAGAAAGAGACGAGTTTACACGAGAACTCGAATATATTATGCTTCTACATAGTAAAATACAACTTAATGAATGTGATAATCTTGATGAAAAAAATGAATTAATTGTTACTATTGAAAATCTTGAAAAAAACGAGTTATTGAATAACGTTGTAGAAAGTCATTTTGATTCTGCAATGGAAGATGAAAGGTTGGTGAGTAATAGTGAGTCTATATTATTTAATGCTGTAGAATTAAGTAGAAAGATTGAAAACATTAGGGATGGAATAGTAATTTTTTATTCTTAAATAAAACACCTTGTTTAATTTATAACATTTTGTTATTTTTTGTGAAGCGTATTGTTTTCGTTTCTATTATAACTATTTTTGCAGAGTAAAATTAGATTAATAGCTATTTAAAAATATAAATAATGAGAATTGCAGTTGTAGGTGCTACCGGAATGGTTGGCGAAGTAATGCTTAAAGTTTTAGCAGAAAGAAATTTTCCTGTTACAGAATTAATTCCTGTTGCATCTGAAAGATCAGTAGGAAAAGAAATTGAATATAAAGGAACCAAATATAAAGTTGTTGGTTTACAGACCGCTGTAGATATGAAAGCTGATATCGCAGTTTTTTCTGCTGGTGGTGATACATCTTTAGAATGGGCTCCAAAATTTGCTGCAGCCGGAACAACTGTTATTGACAATTCATCTGCATGGAGAATGGACCCGACTAAGAAATTAGTAGTTCCAGAAATTAATGCATCTATATTAACAAAAGAAGATAAAATTATTGCAAATCCAAACTGTTCTACTATTCAAATGGTAATGACTTTGGCTCCTTTGCATAAAAAATACAACATTAAAAGAATCATCGTTTCTACTTACCAATCTATTACAGGAACTGGTGTAAAAGCGGTGAAACAATTAGAAAACGAGTACGCAGGAATTCAGGGTGAAATGGCTTACAAATATCCAATTCACAGAAATGCAATTCCTCACTGCGATAGTTTTGAAGATAACGGATACACTAAAGAAGAAATGAAATTAGTACGTGAAACTCAAAAAATTCTTGGTGATAACACTATCAGAGTTACAGCTACTGCAGTTCGTGTACCGGTTGTGGGTGGACATAGCGAAGCAGTAAATGTTGAGTTTACAAATGATTTTGAAGTAAATGAAGTTCGTGAAATTCTACACAATACTGATGGAGTAGTGGTGCAGGATAATTTAGATACATTTACTTACCCAATGCCATTATATGCAGAAGGTAAAAATGATGTATTTGTTGGGAGAATCCGTCGTGATGAAAGCCAGCCAAACACATTAAACCTATGGATCGTTGCTGATAACTTAAGAAAAGGTGCTGCAACAAACACGATTCAAATTGCTGAATATTTAATCGCAGCAGGTTTGGTATAATAGAGATTAAAGAAAATTGTTATAAAGAAAAAGCCGTAATTGCAGCAATGTAATTACGGCTTTTTTGATGCCTTTTGTTTGTGTATAGAGAACAGAAACCCGACAGGTTTTTATAAACCTGTCAGGTTTAAATCGTAACGATAAAAAAAGCGAGAACCAATTTGATTCTCGCTTTTGTATTTTTAATATTCAGGAGCCAGTTCTAATTCGAGTCCTTCTAATTCTTCAGTAATTGGGATCTGACAGCCTAAACGGCTATTAGATTTAACATAAAACGCTTCCGAAAGCATAGCCTCTTCTTCATCTCCCATTTCTGGTAACGCAACATCATTTAGAACATAACACTGGCAGGAAGCACACATGGCCATTCCTCCACAGGTTCCTTCAACAGGAAGTTCGTATGCCTTGCATAACTCCATTATATTCATTGCCATATCAGTCGGAGCCTGTAATTCGTGTATAACTCCTTCTCGATCTTTAATCTTTATTAATACATCCATTTATTATTGGAATTTTATTGGTAGGATTTTATAACGTGAAAAAATCCTCGTATTTATACTAACTCGTAGGTTTTGTGCTAAAAGCGTATTCTTTTCCGTTGCTTTCTTTAAGACGCATTTTTACGCCTAAAATAGTATCGCTTTTCTCAAGAATTGTAATAACAGCAACTACTGAATAATAATCTCTGTCAGATTGAAAAATTAATGTGCCTTCGTAAGTAGAGTTTAAAACTCCTTGTTTGTCTGTCGTTGCAGAAACCTTTCTCGGATTAGAAAATTGCGCTGAACTGTAAGTAGCTTTGTTTGAAAATTTTCCTTTTCCATCAACAAAATCGTACAAGAAATCATAATTCCCAATACTTAAAGTTCCAGGTACATCAGCAGGGTTAATTGAAAATACAATTTTTCCTGAGTATGTAAAATCTGACCATTCTTCGGCTTCGCTTATCCAAGCTTTGTCAACAACAACTGTTTTATTTTGCGCATAAATGCCTGACGCAAAAAACACTAACAAAAATAGAGTGTAAAATTTCTTCATAAAATATAAGATTAAGGGTTATGTCACAAATTTAAGTTAAAAATGTAACAAATAGTTAACTAAAACTCTTAAATCTTTATATTGTTTTTTATGAAATCCTCAAAAAACCACAATAATCGAGCTGGTTTATTGAATTTTTATAAATCTTTCCACTTAAAGGCCTATTATTCTTGTTAATTCAACAAATCAAAAACAACAGGAAAAATATCGTTTTTTGTTACATGATATTTACCACAGTTTCAATTTGCGGTGCATATTTTTTTATAGTAGTTTCTACTCCGGCTTTAAGTGTCATCTGGTTTACGCTGCAGCTTATGCATGCGCCTTCCAGACGAACTTTTACATGTTTATCGTCATCTATAGAAATTAGCGAAATATCTCCGCCGTCAGACTTTAAGAATGGCCTGATTTCGTCTAAGGCCAATAAAACATTATTTGTTAATTCTTCTGTTGTCATAATTAATGTGTCAATTGTGAAAATGTGCCAATTAGATAATTATCTAATTGCCGTATTATCTCATTATCTAATTATTTAATTTTTTTTAACTGCAGAGCAGCCTGCCATAGTTGTAATTTTAATGGCTTCAGTAGCAGGAAGACTTTCGTTTCTGTTTACTACTTCCTGAACTACGTTTCTGGTGATTTCTTCAAAAACAGCTTCAATAGGCGATGCAGTTTGTAAAGCTGCAGGACGTCCGTAATCTCCCGCTTCACGAATAGACTGTACAATTGGAACTTCCCCTAAAAACGGAACATCTAAATCTGCTGCAAGATTTTTTGCACCTTCTTGTCCAAAGATATAATATTTATTATTTGGCAATTCTTCAGGTGTAAAGTAAGCCATGTTTTCGATAATTCCCAAAACAGGAACATTAATATTATCCTGCATAAACATCGAAACTCCTTTTTTAGCATCGGCAAGAGCTACAGCCTGCGGTGTACTTACTACAACAGCTCCCGTAATAGGTAAAGACTGCATGATAGAAAGGTGAATATCTCCAGTTCCCGGAGGTAAATCAAGAAGCATGAAATCTAATTCTCCCCAGTCTGCATCAAAGATCATTTGGTTTAATGCTTTTGCAGCCATTGGACCTCTCCAGATTACTGCCTGGCTTGGTGCTGTAAAAAATCCAATAGAAAGCATTTTAATTTCATAACTTTCAATTGGTTTCATTTTCGATTTTCCGTCAACAGTAATCGAAACCGGTTTTTCATTCTCAACATCAAACATAATTGGCATAGAAGGCCCATAAATATCGGCATCTAAAACTCCAACTTTAAAACCCATTTTTGCAAGCGTAACGGCAATATTTGCAGTAACGGTTGATTTACCAACTCCTCCTTTTCCGGAAGCAACGGCAATAATATTTTTAATTCCCGGAATAGCACGACCTTTAATTTCGGCTTTCTCCGGAGTTTCAACTTTAATATTTACTTTAATTTTAGCATCGGTAGATATTAATTCGTGAATCGTTTTTTTAATATCGTCTTCAGCTCTTTTTTTAATATGCATCGCTGGCGTATGCAATACTAAATCAACAACAACTTCGTCGCCAAAAGTAAGTACGTTAGCAACCGCACCGCTTTCGACCATATTTTTTCCTTCTCCAGCTATAGTGATTGTTTCTAAAGCTTTAAGAATTTCTTTTCTATCTAATTTCATTTTATTGTGCTATTATATATGGAAAGAAACCGATTTAAAAATCTATATTAATTTAAACTGATTTCAGACTGCAAAGATAACAGATTAAGTTCGGATTTAAACCCTTTTAAATTGTATTTATTGATATTGAGATTAGCCAAAATGATGAATCCTGATTATTTAAAACCATTAAAATTCAAAAATAGGTTTTGAAACCTTATTCTGTAATGATTTCTTATAATTATAACGAATACTAAAATGTATGAAATTTACAGCAGTAAATGTAAGAATTGTCAAATATCTTGATTAAATTTGAGTGCCTTAAATCTAAGATTTCCAAATAGTACAAAAAAGTATGAAAACTTATTTTTGGAGCTTCGTTATGAGTTTTCGATATTTTTTAAATGATTTAATATTAAAAATTTAAACCTTAAAAATATGCGAAATTTTACTTCTCTTACTGTAATTATTGCTTGTAGTTTTTTAATGTTTTCTATTAATGCGGCAAGCCATACATCGAAAATTAAAAATGAAAATTCTGAGTTTGAAAACATTTTTAAACTCAAAAACAAATTCGTTTTAGGAACAATTGATGCCGCTTCAATAAATAACTTTTATGCGAAGTATCCCAAACTAAAAAAATATCAAAAAGACGTTGAAGATCTTTATAAAAAGAAAGCATATAACACTATTTGGCATGATGATAAAAGTATCAGCGAATTTGGCGCCTTATTATATCATAAAGTAAGCCTTTTAGAAGAGCAGGGAATCAATGCCGAAATGCCTTATATGGACTTGGTTGACAATGTTTTTAATGAAAATGTTTCAAATAAACTGCCGCAAATAGACACAGAACTGCTGTTGTCAAATATGTATGTATTTTATGCCAGTAATGTATATTCCGGAGTGGATGCAGAGACTTTGAAAAAAATTGGCTGGTATCTTCCAGCCAAAACAATTTCGTACGATCGAATTTTAGATTCGTTAATGGGTGATCCCAACCGATTGAATAAGGATGAAAACCTTCTTTTTGGCCAATATTATAAACTTCAGGATGTTTTACAGAGATATCGAAATATTGAAAAAAACGGTCTTTGGAAAAAAATCGAGATTGACGAAGCAAACTTTAAGGAGCTAAAACCTTTAGACAGCGGAAAAGTTATCCAGCAAATTAGAGAACGTTTGTTTGTAGTTGGTGATTTAAAAGAAGATTCTAAAAGTCAATATTATGATCAGGAAATGATGGACGCCGTTTTAAAATACAAAAAACGATATGGACTCAAACTGAATTATACTTTTACAAAAGAACAAATTGATCAGATGAACGAGCCAATTGGAAACAGAATCCGCACCATTATGCTGAACATGGAACGCTGCAGATGGATTCCCACTAAACTGGCAAAAGCAGATGAATATGTAATGGTAAATATTCCGTCGTTTAGACTGGTTTATGTAAAGAATGGAAAATATGATTTGGTTTCGGATGTTTTTGTGGGAACGCGAATGACAGAAACGGTGATTTTTAGCGGTAATATCGACCGAATTGTTTTTAGTCCGTATTGGTATGTTCCAACAAGCATTATTCAAAATGAATTAAAACTGAAAATAGCCGAAGATAAAAACTATCTCGCTGATCATAATATGGAATGGAATGGAGGCCATGTAAGACAAAAACCAGGTCCGGACAATTCTTTGGGATTAGTCAAATTTATGTTTCCAAACCCAAATGATATTTACCTGCACGATACACCTGCAAAAAGTTTATTTGAATTTGAAAAACGAATTTTCAGCCACGGCTGTATTAATGTAAAAGAAGCCAAACAACTGGCACTAGAAATTTTAAAAGACAATCCTGAATGGCCGGTTGATAAAATTAATCAGGCGATGAGCGGCGAAAAAGAAACTACCTGCATGCTCAAAAATAAAATTCCAATTTATATAGGATATTTTACCGCCTGGGTAAACGATGACGGCGAAATTGGCTTCTATCCAGATGTTTATGACCGCGATAAACGTTTAGATAAACTGCTGTATGCTGATCCGGTTGCCTTAAAATAAAAACAAATCCCCGTCAAGATTCTAATATCTGACGGGGATTCTTTTAAAAAAATGGTCTACAAGTTTATTCGTATTTTAAATATTTTAAAACGTCTATTTTGGTTACCTGATACGCTTTTGCCAAAACAATCAGCAAAGTAAGAACTAACAGCGAAACAAGCGCAATACTAAACGGAACGGGCGAAACATTAATTCTGAAAGCAAAATCCTCCAGCCATTTTTGCAATAAAATATAAGCCGGAACAATTCCAATTCCAAATCCCATTAAACAGAAAAGAATATATTGTTTAGATAATTCTTTCAGTAAAACATCAGTTTCTGCGCCAAGTGTTTTTCTAATCGCAATTTCTTTCAATCTTCTTTCCATCGAAAATGATGCCAAAGCAAACAGTCCAAAAATAGCAATCGTGATTACAACCAGATTCAGGATAAAAAACAAATCTTTTTGTTTGACTTGCTGCTCATAAGTTTTTGCAAATCCTTTGTTTACAAATTCATAATCAAAAGGATAATCTGGATTTACATTTTTCTCCCAATATGTTTTTAATTTTTCTAATGTTTCAGATAAATTATTTGGAGAAACTTTTATATATACATTATCAAAGTTATTCCATTTCAATGTTTTAAGATTAACAAAAATCATTGGCGGAACTTTATTCTGCAATCCCGTAATGTGAAAATCCTTTACAATTCCAACAACTTTAAACTTTAAATTTCCCTTTTCATCTCCCCAGCCAGAAGTGATCACCGTATTTATAGGATTTTTAAGTCCTAATGATTTAGCCAGTGTTTCATTTATAAGCCAGTTGCTAACAGTATCTGATGCAAATTTTGGAGATAAATCACGACCTTCAACCACTTTAATTTTCATCATATCAAGAAAACCAAAATCCATTTCAACATTTCGCGGCTGAACAAAAACACCATTGTGCGTAAAACCAGAACTAGAATTAGTACTGTTACCAAATGTACCGGCAAAAGTAGAAACGTCCTGAACGCCTGATATTTTAAGAACTTCTTGTTTTGTTAATTGATATTTTTCACCCTTTGTTTTATAATCGTTATGATTAAATGGAACTCTGATAACCTGATTACCATTAAAACCAAGATCTTTATTCATCATATAATCTACCTGAGAATTTACGATCAAAGCACCAATGATAAAAAATGTTGCAATTCCGAATTGAAAAATAAGCATCGAATTTCGAATCCAGATACCGCTTTTACTTCTGGAGAAATTACCTTTTAAAACTTTTAAAGTTTCGAAATTTGAGATATAAATGGCAGGGAATATACCCGCAAGAATGATTACTAATCCAAAAATCAAAATGAGCTGCAGGTAAAATTCACCGCCATTCATAGTCAAAGTCTTTCTTAAAAAAGAATTATAATACGGAAGAGAAAGTTCAACAATTGCCAAAGCAAACAAAATAGACAACATTACAATTATTGTTGTTTCGAATATAAACTGCGCTATAATTTGGTTTTTTGAAGCACCAACAATTTTACGAACACCAACTTCCTTAGCACGTTTTATGGCAGAAGCTGTGGCAAGATTAATATAGTTTACCAATGATAAAACTAAAATTAATATTGATAAACCAGCCATAATATAAATAAGCTGTAGGTTTCCTTTAAACTCCGGAGTAGCAGATCCCGAAGTTTTTGTGCCATGTAAATGCAGCGTTTTCAGCTGGTCAAGTATAATCTCTATTTCTCCATTTTCTTTGATGTACTGCTCAACCGTCTGTCCGCTTTCTTTAGCATCTTTTAGAGTTCTGTTTACATAATTTACGTTATGCATTTTCTTCAAAACCGAAACAGGATCAGCACCTTTTTTAATTTTAATCATCAAACCATAATTAAAATTACCCCAGCTGTTAATATCACTTTCACGCACAATGTCACCAAAAACATAGTTAGGTTCAATAGAAGAAGGTGTCACAATGCGATAAACAGATTTTACGATATAGGACTTATCATTGTAAGTAATGGATTTTCCGATAGGATCTTCATTATTAAAAAGCAGTTTAGCCTGTTCTTCAGAAATAGCAACGCTGTTTTTATCTTTTAAAATATCTTTTTTAGCACCTTTTATAATTGGAAAAGGAAAAAAATCAAAAAAGTTATTATCCGTTACTGTTATCTTTTTATCGATTACTTTTTTGTTCTGATACTTTATAGCAGCTTCGTTATACCAATTATGCATAAAGGAAATCTGCTCAATTTCAGGAATTGTTGCCTTGCAGGTTTGTCCAAACGGAATTGAACTTGTAGCCCAGGTGTCTCCGGTTCTTCCTATTTTATTCAGAACCTGATATACATTTTCTTTCTCCGGATTCCATTGATTGTAAGCGTGCTCATTATTCCAGTATAAAATGGCAAAAATCACGCTGGCAACCCCAATGCTCAATCCTAAAACATTTAAAAGCGAAAACAATTTGCTTTGCCTTAAATGATAAATAAATATTTTAAACCAGTTAAAAATCATGGTATAAGTTTTATAATTACGTTAGTTATTTTTTGGTCTAAAGGCTGTTTTGCCTTTTATAGAAGGGTAAAAATTTTGCAAACAAATCCCACCAGAACTAAGATTGCAGTAATAACAAATTTTATCATTTTTTCGATTATTTAGCGTCCATAAAAACATCAACATTGCGTTGATTTAATTTTTCAGAGAATATAACACCGTCTTTCATATGAATCGTTCTTTGCGAAAAAGAAGCATCATAATCAGAGTGGGTAACCATCAAAATTGTAGCACCTTTAGCATGTAAATCAGTTAAAAGTTCCATTACCTCATTACCATTTTTACTGTCCAGATTTCCTGTTGGCTCATCGGCAAGTATAATTTTAGGATCATTAACTAAAGCTCTTGCAACCGCAACCCTTTGCTGCTGACCTCCTGAAAGCTGCTGCGGAAAATGTTTCAAACGATGTGAAATATTTAGTTTCTCAGCAATAGCTTCAATTTTTTGTTTTCTGTCTGATGCTTTTACATTGTTGTAAAGCAAAGGCAGTTCGATATTATCATAAACCGAAAGTTCATCGATCAAGTTGAAGTTTTGAAAAATAAAACCAATGTTTTCTTTACGAACAGCAGCTCTTCCTTTCTCTTTTAAATGAATCATTTCCTGATCTAATAATTTGTAGCTTCCGTCAGTTGCACTGTCTAAAAGCCCGATAATATTTAGTAAAGTAGATTTCCCGCAGCCAGAAGGCCCCATAATAGTTAAAAAATCCCCTTTTTTAATTTCTAAATTAATACCGCTTAAAGCAGCAGTTTCAACTTCTTCTGTTCTAAATACTTTGGTTAAATTTTGTATCGTTATCATATTTTAAAAGATTAGTTATTAATTACGTTTTTTGATTGATGATTGATGTTTTTATATTTTGGTTTCGCCACGAATTCCACGAATTTTCACGAATTAATTTTTCGTAATGCGTATAATAATTAGTGTAAATTCGTGGCAGACATTTGCTAAACTGCGACTGAACACCGCGACTGTAAACTAATTACTGCGACTGAATCGAAAGTTCCTCAATATCCTTATAATCTGAATAAGAAGAAATCACAACAGATTCGCCTTCTTTCAAACCCTCCAGAACTTCATAATACGAAGGATTTTCTCTTCCTAATTTTATATTTCTTCTTTCGGCTTTATTTCCTTTTACTACAAAAATCCATTTTCCTGCAGTTTCTTGGTTAAAACTTCCTTTTTGTACAACCAGAATTTTATTTTTCTCAGATAAAATCAGCTTTACTCCAAAACTTAAACCGTCCTGCAAAGCAATCTCTTCTTTAGATGTAAAAGCTAATTCTACAATAAAATGCCCGTTTTTAACTTCCGGAATTACTTTAGTAACAATAACTTCCAGTGTTTTTCCTTTAAATTCAACCTGACCTTTTAAACCTTCGCGAATTTTTTCCAAATAAAACTCATCAACATCGGCAGATAATTTATATCCTTTTTTAGAATCAATTTTCCCAATGCTTTCTCCAGCCTGAAACGTTTTTCCTAAAACCGGTTCAAAAGAAGTCAGTCGGCCAGATTCTGGAGCAGTAATCAAAAAATTCTTTTTATTGTTTCTTAAAATCTCCAAACTCATTTCCATTGTTTGAATCGAACGGTTAATTTGAGAAATCTGCAATTGATTCGATTGTTTTTCTTTTTGAATGCTTTGCTGAATTGTTTTTTTGCGTTCTTCCTGAAAACGAAGACTTTCCTTAAAAGTATTCCAGTCGTTTTTTGAAATCACATCTTTGGCAAACAATTTTGCATTTAAATCATACAATCTTTTAGCATCATTATAATCATGTTCGATTAAAACATAATCTTTAGTCAAATTCAATTCCTGATTTCTAATGTTTAGTTTTCCTGTGTTTAAATTGTTAATTTGCTCGATAATAGCAGTTTCCTGAGTCAGATAATTCAGTTCTGTATTTGGATTGTATAAACGAGCAAGCGATTGCCCTTTTGTAACCATTGCGCCGTTTTCTACAAAAATCTCTTTTACAGATCCTCCTTCTGTAACGTTTACAAGCATTACATTTAACGGCTCAACTTTTGCCTGAAAAACCACAAAATCTTCAAAAAAAGCTTTTTCAACTTTATGAATCGAAAGTTCCTCGGCTTTTACATTTAAACTTCTTTTTGAATTAAAAGAAAAAAAGAGAATTGCGGCCAAAGCTAAAAAAACTCCAATTGCTATTGTGAGATATCTAAATTTTCTATTTTTACGAGGAATTATCGTGTCCATTTTTTTAAATAATTTACTGATAATCAATAGGTAAATACTGTGCCATAAAATTTATTTTTTGCAAAGCCCTGATTTTAAACAGGCTTTAAAAAACATCCAAAAACAAAGTGTTCGATAATGAACAGTTGACCGTTCAAAATCGGACAAAAAATATCAGTATGAGAAAAAAGCAAGCCCAAATATTAGTCGTTGACGATCAGGAAGAAATTCTTTTTTCGGCAAAAATGATTCTTAAAAAACATTTTGAAACGATTTTTACAACAAACAATCCCAAAAAAATCATTTCAATTTTGAGCGAAAACGAAATTAATGTCGTTTTGCTGGACATGAATTATAGAATTGGTTTTGAAGACGGACGAGAAGGAATTCATTGGCTGAAAGAAGTAAAAACCCTTTCACCAAATACAATTGTCATTTTAATGACCGCTTTTGGAAAAATTGATACAGCGGTTGAAGGAATAAAAATTGGCGCTTTTGATTATGTTTTAAAACCTTGGCATAACGAAAAATTACTCGAAACAATTGATAAGGCTGTTGCCGAAAGCCGAAAAAACAGCAAAAAACAAGTTGTTGAAAAAACAGAAAAAAGATATTTTGTAGGTACATCTCAAAAGATAAAACAAGCGTATTCTATTGCTGAGAAAGTAGCTAAAACAGATGCAAATGTTTTGATTTTAGGCGAAAACGGAACCGGAAAATATGTTTTTGCAGAGTTTATCCACCAAAATTCGGTACGAAAAAAAGAACCTTTTATTCATGTTGATTTAGGATCTTTAAGTGATAATTTATTCGAAAGCGAACTTTTTGGATACGCAAAAGGCGCTTTTACAGATGCCAAAACCGATACGCCTGGAAGATTTGAAATGGCGCAGAACGGAACCATTTTTCTGGATGAAATTGGGAATATTCCGCTTCATTTACAATCAAAATTATTGCACGTTCTGCAGACTAAAACCGTTACACGTTTAGGCGAAAGCAAACCAAGACCTTTAAATGTCAGAATAATTTCGGCAACAAATAATGATATTAAAGCTGAGGTGAAAAATAAAACCTTTAGAGAAGATTTACTGTACAGAATTAATACAATGGAAATAAATCTGCCTTCGTTACGCGAAAGAAAAGATGATATTGTCCCGATGGCAAATTTTATTCTTGAAAATATCGCCGAAAAATACAATCATGGTCCCGAAGCTTCGGGATGGCATTTTGAAGAAAATGTCGCGCCATATTTGGAAAAGTATCCGTGGAAAGGAAATGTTCGTGAAATGGAAAATAAAATAGAACGCGCCCTTATTTTAGCCGAAAACAACACGATTTCTGTAACCGATTTAGATATTCTCGATTTTGAAGAAATTCATGAAAATGATGATAATCCGTTATCTGAAATGGAAAAAACAGCAATCGAGAAAGCGCTTTTTAAACATCACGGAAACATCTCAAAAACCGCCGAAGAATTAGGTTTATCAAGAGCCGCTTTGTACAGAAGAATTGAAAAATACGATTTGAAAAACTAAGATAATTTTGGCCACAGATTTTACAGATTAAAAAGATTTTTCTTTTACCTAAATTTTAGTTTCTCGCAGATTCTGGAGATTTAGCTGATAAAAATGAATTATAATTAATCCCCAAAATCTGCAGAATCTGTGGGAAACTAAAGATTTCAAGATAAAGTATAAAAAATCATTTTAATCCTTTTAATCTGTGGCAAATAAAAAAAAACAATGAAAAACTGGAAATTTTATAACGCTTTATTTGTGAGAGTCTTGTTTGTAATGATTCTCTTTTTTGTCTGCGTTTTTCTTATCTATAAAATGTTCTATTATAATGCACTTTTGGTTGGCTTTTTTGCTTTTATATTTTTAGCCGAAATGTATCTTTATGTAAAAAACCAACTCCAATTTTACGACAGAACTTTGCTTTCGATTCTTCAGAATGATTTTTCTACCAATTTCCCCGAAGAGAATAAAAAAGACAATTTTAAAAGCCTGTATCTTTTATATGAATATTTAAAAGTACAACAGCAAGAACAGACATCGAAAGAAATGATTTACCGTTCGCTTTTAAATAATATTGACACCGCAGCTTTAATTCTTGAAAAAGGAAACGAAGACTGGGATATATTTTTGATGAATGACTGTTTCTCAGATTTATTTAAAGTTCCAAAAGTAAGTCATTGGAAATACCTTAAAAATTACCTGCCCTCACTTTGCAATGAAATTGAAAAAACAGATTTCAGCGAATTAAAATCGGCAATTTCAATTAAAATTGAAGAACAGGATTTGCAGACTTTTATGCTACAGACTTCGCGAACACAAACTTATAATAAAGAATATTATATCATTTTATTAGACAGTATTCAGCGTGTTATTGAGAAAAAAGAAAAAGAAGCGTGGATTAATTTGATGAAGATTATTTCGCATGAATTAATGAATTCATTAACGCCAATTCGTGCGCTTTCGCAGAATTTACTCCATATTGTCGATCAGGAAAGTTTAGAAGAAGATGATTTTGACGACATCAAAAGCAGTATTTCGACCATAATAAACCGAAGCGATCATTTGCAGGTTTTTGTAGAAAACTACCGTAAACTTGCCATGCTGCCAACACCGACGAAACAAATGACTCCGATAAATGCTCTTTTTGAAGACTGCCTCCGAATTATGAGTCCGATTTTGAAAGCGGAAAATATCGAATTGATAAACGATATTCACAGTTCACGTTCTATTATGATTGATAAAAACCAAATGGAACAGGTAATTATTAATTTGATTACCAATAGTGTTTATGCTCTAAAAGAGAAAAACGAAAAGAAAATGTATTTGTCGAGTTATACGGAAAACAATCGTTTTTTCATTTCAATTTCGGATAACGGAAAAGGAATCGACCCTGAAATTCAGGACAAAATATTTCTTCCTTTTTTCACCACCAGAAAAGACGGCGCCGGAATTGGTTTAACGCTTTCTAAAAACATTATCGAAGCGCATGGCGGCTACCTAAGCTACCAAACCGATGAAGATAAAACCAGCTTTGTGATCTGCCTTATTTGATATGAACCATATAAGTGATATAAGTTCATTTAAAAAGAAGTATTAGTATTCAACTTTGACAAAGTTTCCTTCGCGTCTCCTGCAAGGTTTCTAAAACCTTGTAGGTATTTTATAGTTACCAATTATAGGTAATTAGTTAAAAGATATTTATACCTACAAGGTTTTAGAAACCTTGCAGGAAGCTCTAAAATGAACTTATATCACTTATATGGTGAAAAATTTTAGTACTGCACTTCAGGTTTCCAAAAGTGTTTTTCGAAATCGACAATTTGATTGTTTACCACTTTAATGCCTTCGTTTTCTAAAAGCTGCTGCATTAAATTAGTTCCGTCAAAATGGTGTTTTCCTGTCAAAAGACCTTTTTGGTTTACGACTCTATGTGCAGGAACATCGTCCATATTATGGCACGCATTCATTGCCCAGCCTACCATTCGTGCAGAACGTGCGGTTCCCAAAGCCTTTGCAATTGCGCCATAAGAAGTTACTCTCCCAAACGGAATTTGTCTGGCAATCACATAAACTCTTTCGAAAAAATTTTCCTCAGCCATAATTTTTTTTTGCCACAGATTTAACGGATTAAAATGATTTTTCTTGGTCTATAAAAAATTAAGTTTCTCGCAGATTTTGCAGATTTAAACAGATTATTTTTTTTAAAATCCTTTTAGTTCTTCTAAATAAATCCGTGTAAAATATTTAACCCCAAAGTAAAAAAAAATCATTTTAATCCGTTAAATCTGTGGCCTATAAATTTTACCCGAAATAGTAATTCAAAATATTAAAAAGCGTCACAACGGCAACTAATCCCGTAATGCTTCCAATAATAGTATTCATGTTTCGCATTAAGTAATCGGTTTTCTTTTCGATCTTTTCAAAGAAACCAATATAACTGTATAAAACAGCAAATGAACCCAAAATAGATCCTAAAACAAAAGTAAAAATAATGCTGTTTTCAAACACAAAAAGATTGTACGAAGCCAAAGTCACACTTACGACAACATAATACGGAATAGGGAAAAAGTTTAATGCAGAAAGCAGCATTCCAAGAAAGAAACGGCTTTTTTTACTACTCTTTTTAATCTTCGATTTCTTTTTGGTTTTTGGTTCTTTGGCAATAAACAAAAAGTATATCGTTAAGATCGAAAAAATAACAAAACCTATTTCACGTAATAAAGTAACAACATCCGGACGATTGTCGATTACCTGCGCAAATAAAACCGCGACGTAAACCTGAAAAAAAATCACTAAAACCGCTCCAATAACAAACCATAAAGCATTCTTTTTTCCTTCTTTCAGGTTTATTTTGGCTGCCGTCATATTGATTAATCCCGGCGGAATAATCCCAATTGCAGCGGCAATAAAGCCTGAAAGTAATGGAGTAAGATATACCATTCAGTTGTTTAAGCGATTAAAAGATTTTTTTAAAATTAAATTAGTCTTTAATTTTAAAACGAATATACGTAATTGCCTTGTTAATTTCTAAATATTGTTTTTCATAAAATGTTTGAAAAGCAGTAACTTCTTCCGGGCTTCCTTCATTTCTGTATACATTATGATTCGCATACAAAACTTCGTGGCCTTCTCCGTGAAGCAGTCCAAGCGTATAACCGTGCATAAATTCGCTGTCGGTTTTAAGATTTACGACACCGTCTTTTTTAAGGATTTTTTTGTACAATTTCAAGAACTCAGAATTGGTCATTCTGTGTTTTGTTCTCTTGTATTTTATCTGTGGATCCGGAAAAGTAATCCAGATTTCATCCACTTCATTTTCAGCAAAAATATGATTGATAAGTTCGATTTGAGTACGAACAAAAGCAACATTATGAAGTCCGGTTTCAACAGCAGTTTTAGCACCACGCCAGAAACGCGCACCTTTAATATCAATTCCGATAAAATTTTTGTTGGGATATTTTTCTGCTAATCCAACTGAGTATTCACCTTTTCCGCATCCTAATTCTAAAACCAGAGGATTATCATTTTTAAAGAAATCCGAATTCCATTTTCCTCTCAAAGGCATTAAATTGCCTACAACTTCTTCTCTTGTTGGTTGAAAAACGTTTTGAAATGTTTCGTTTTCTCTGAATCTTTTTAGTTTATTTTTACTTCCCACTTTTTACAAAAATTTTCAGCAAAATTAAGGAATATAAACGAATGAAAATAGTTGAATTAGGTTTAAAATAAGTTTGCCACGAATTACACGAATTTTCACGAATTAATTTTTGCCACAGATTATTGGGATTAAAAAGATTTTTCTAAACATTAATCTTTTATCTCGGAGAGATTATATATCGGTAGAAAAAATGTGATAGTAATATAAATGTCCCGTAGGGATTTATGTTTTAGATTGTTTGCTACGAATTGCACGAATTTTCACGAATTAATTTTTGCCACAGATTATTGGGATTAAAAAGATTTTTCTAAACATTAATCTTTTATCTCGGAGAAATTATATATTGGTAGAAAAAATGTGATATAAATAAAAATGTCCCGTAGGGACTTATGTTTTTTAGATTGTTTGCCACGAATTACACGAATTTTCACGAATTAATTTTTGCCACAGATTATTAGGATTAAAAAGATTTTTCTAAACATTAATCTTTTATCTCGTAGAGATTATATATCGGTAGAAAAAATGTGATAGCAATAAAAATGTCCAGTAGGGACTATACGTTTTAGATTGTTTGCCACGAATTGCACGAATTTTCACGAATTAATTTTTGCCACAGATTATTGGGATTAAAAAGATTTTTCTAAGCACTAATCTTGTATATCTCGGAGAGATTATATTGGTAGAAAAAATGTGATAGTAATAAAAATGTCGTGTAGGGACTTATTTTTTAGATTGTTTGCCACGAATTACACAAATTTCCACTAATTTTTTTTCGATCATACTGATTAAATTAATTCGTGAAAATTCGTGAAATTCGTGGCAAAACTTTATTTTCAACCGTAATGCGGTTCTGTAATTGGTTTTAATTTTGGATCTAATGTTTCGTCGTGCTGCGATAAATCAAGCCCGATGTGTTCGTTTTCTTCAGAAACACGAAGCGGAATAATGAAATTCGTTACTTTAAATAAGAAATAAGCCCCAAAGAAAGTAAAGATTGAAACCAGAACTAAAGCCATCATATGATGTGCAAATACATTCCAGCCTCCGTGTAATAAACTTGCATTTTCGCCATGCGCAAAAATCGCAGTTAAAATCATTCCCATAATTCCTCCAACGCCGTGACAGGCAAAAACATCAAGCGTATCATCAAATCTTTTTGATAAACGACAATTTACAACAGAGTTTGAAACCAAAGCGGTAATGAATCCGAAGAACATACTTTCTGGAACTGAAACAAATCCTGCGGCTGGCGTTATGGCAACTAAACCAACAACAGCTCCGATACAAGCTCCAAGAGCAGAAACTTTTCTACCGTTCATTCTATCGAAGAAAACCCAGGTTAACATGGCTGCCGCCGATGAAGTTGTAGTAGTTGCAAAAGCCATAGCAGCAGTTCCGTTGGCAGCAAGCGCAGAACCAGCGTTGAATCCGAACCAGCCAAACCATAACATTCCAGTTCCTAATAATACAAACGGAATATTGGTTGGAATATGCTGACTGTTTTTTCTTTTTCCTAAAACTAAAACGCCCGCCAAAGCTGCAAAACCAGAACTCATGTGAACTACGGTTCCTCCTGCGAAATCTTTTACGCCAAAATAACTTCCTAAAACTCCTGTTGGATACCAAACAGAATGGCACAAAGGCGCATAAATAAAAATGGTAAACAAACTGATGAATAATAAATACGATATAAAACGAACACGTTCTGCAAACGAACCTGTAATAATTGCCGGAGCGATAATAGCAAATTTCATTTGGAACAAGGCAAACAACATAAAAGGAATTGTACTTGCCAATTTTTTATGAGGCAGGATATTTACATAATCCATAAAGGCAAAAGTGGTTGGATTTCCGAAGAAACTATAAAAGTGATCTCCAGAACCAAAACCTACAGGTTCACCAAATGCAAGACTAAAAGCGACAACAACCCATAAAAGTGTTACCACACCCAGACAGATAAAACTTTGCAGCATTGTCGAAATCACATTTTTACGGCCTACCATTCCACCATAAAAGAAAGATAATCCCGGCGTCATGATTAAAACCAGACAACAAGAAGTTAACATCCAGGCAACATCCGCAGGAACGATGTGATCGGTTGTGCCAAATTCAGACAATACATAACTATTTTCAGTAACATTTGGCCAAAAAGCCCCAATAATACAAACGATGCTGATAATGATAAAGGAAATGATCCAGCGTTTCTCTATTTTCATTTTTTCAAATACTTTATTGAACCCTATTTTTTTTGGGGTCAAAGTTAAAAAAAATTAAATATTTAGATTTCAGGGGCTGTTAAAATAGTGGTTGTGTTTTGATTTTAGTTGATTTTGTAAAATACCGATCGCTTTTTTAATAGTTTTTCATTTTACTATTCCAAAACACACCCAATATTGTCAATTATATTATAATTAATTTGATACCGATGCTTATAAAGTCCTATAAAAGTTATGTTTATAAGAATAAAGCATAAAAATGTTTATTTTTTTTGAAGCTTCGCAATCAAAGCATCTTCAATTGGTGCTTTTATTTTGGTTACGGCATCAACTTCGTCATTCGGAATTGTCATTGATAATACATAATGTTGAATTTTCCATTCTTTGCCCACTTTTACCAAAACTCCAGAACCACGGCAGATTTTCATTTGTGTATCTAATAATTCATCAAACCAAGCTATTTTTCCTGATTTGTCAAAAAAGATATGACGTTCAAGTGCTTTAAAATTCCAGGTTGTTCCTTTGTCAAAAAACGGTTTTGCCCAGATTGAGAATTCTTTTTTCGTCCAGTTTTCGGTTGCGTCAGTTCCTATGTAAATTGCATCATCTGCCAAAGCACTAAAATAAGTATCAAATTTTACCTCGCCAGCAGCTTTGTGCCACGCATCAAGAGTTTGGTTGATTTTGTCTTTGTCGGTTTGAGCATTTGCAAAAGAAGCAACGAATAAAAGTAGTAGAATTGTTTTTTTCATGAGAGATTTTATTTGAGATTAAAGATAAGGAATTTTTGATGGCGCACGGATTTTACAGGTTTAACCAATTTTTCTCATTTTATGTCATTTCGACGAAGGAGAAATCTCCACGAGAAGCTCGACAAAGATTGGATTCTAGGGGGCGGAGTTGCTTACGGAGATTTCTCCTTCGTCGAAATGACAAA